>CAJYAI010000004.1 GCA_913064725.1 uncultured Alteromonadaceae bacterium
ACCCAGATAGAGCTCATCCGAAATATCCGTGCACGTTTCCACCAAAATCTTGGAAACGGGCTGACCATTAACGTCCGTCTGATAGGTCACTAGGTTTTTACCTAGCCACATTTCGGCAAATGCACGCGCTTCTGCCGGAGAGTCAACCAATTTCACGCCGCCCGCTTTGCCTCGACCACCGGCATGGACCTGGGCTTTAACCACCCACTTGTCGCCACCAATCGCCAAAGCCGCGGCCTCAGCCTCTTCTGGTGTAGCAACAGCCTGTCCACTAGAAACGGGCAAGCCGTACTCCGCAAACAGTGCCTTGCCCTGATATTCGTGCAAGTTCATACATCCCCCTTTGTGAATTGACGTGAGCAACGCGCGGGCGCTACTCCGACCCAAGTCAACGTGGACTCAGGATTTTGATGTGTTAACGGCGTTTACGATTTGGCATGTGTATGGCGATCCCATCGACGGCTAATGCCGCTTCATGGACTGCCTCCGACATCGTAGGATGACCAAAGACCATAAGCTGTAAGTCCTCAGCACTGCCACCAAACTCCATCGTGATTACTAACTGCTGAACAAGGTCTGCTGCCGATGGACCAATTGCGTGTGCACCGATAATCCGATCCGTTTTCGCGTCGGCAATAATCTTTACGAAGCCCTCTGTTTCACCGCTCGCAAGAGCACGTCCTATGGCTGCAAATGGAAATGAGCCCGCCTTGTAGTCAACACCTTCGGCTTTTAACTCCTGCTCTGTCTTCCCAACAGCCGCAATCTCAGGGTGCGTATAGATAATCGACGGCACACAGTCGTAGTTGAGCTGCACCGCTTTTCCATGGATTCGCTCTGCTACCATGACGCCCTCTTCGGATCCCTTGTGCGCCAGCATAGGACCTCGAACAATATCGCCAACCGCCCAAACTCCGGGTGCCTCCGTGGCGCAGGCGTCATTCACAAACACAAAGCCTCGCTCATCAACGGTCACACCAGAATCACCAGAGAACACGTCACGCGTGCGTGGCCGGCGGCCTACCGCAACGATTAGGCGATCGAACTCCGCGGATTTCTCTTCCCCTTTTTCTGTGTAGGTAACTGTAACTGCGTTGTTTTCCACGCGTGTCCCGGTTACCAGTGCGTTCAGCCGGATATCAAGACCTTGTTTTTTAAAGACCTTTGCCGCTTCCTTGCTGACTTGCGTATCCATCGTCGGTAGAAACGTATCTAACGCCTCAAACATGACAACATTGGACCCAAGCCGGCCCCAGACACTGCCCAGTTCGAGTCCAATAACACCAGCCCCAATGACACCTAGACGTTCGGGAACCGCATCAAATAGAAGCGCTCCAGTGCTGTCTACAATTACCTGATCGTCGGTCGGCGCGGGCGGAATCGTTACCGGCTCTGATCCGGAAGCCAATACGACATTGTCAGCCGAGATTACCGACTGGCTGCCGTCGGAGTCAGTTACCTCAACCTTTCGCCCCGCTAGTAGTCTGCCTCTGCCTTGCACTACCGTTACCCCATTGTGCTGGAGCAGTGAAGATACGCCACCGGTTAGCTGAGAGACGATCTTATCCTTGCGTTTCATCATCGCCGCAATATCGATACTGGGACTGCCAACACCAATGCCATGCACGGAGAAATGATCCCGTGCTTCGGTAAATTTATGCGAACTATCCAACAAGGCCTTTGACGGGATACAGCCAACGTTCAAGCAGGTACCGCCGAATACAGGGGCGCCCTTGGCATCGCTGGAGACTTCAACAACCGCTGTATTCAATCCTAATTGCGCGCACTTAATAGCGCAGACGTAGCCCGCCGGACCTGAACCAATAATAATGACATCGTATGAATCGCTCATATCAATTATCCCTTTACAGCTGAAGCAAGATGCGCGATGGATCTTCGATCAAATCCTTGACCGTAACCAAAAACTGTACTGCTGTTTTTCCATCAATGAGACGGTGGTCGTAGGACAGTGCCAAATACATCATTGGGCGAACAACAACCTCCCCGTCGATCGCAACAGGACGATCTTTTATGGTGTGCATACCCAAAATTGCTGTTTGAGGTGGATTAAGAATTGGCGTCGACAGCAGCGATCCAAATACGCCACCGTTGGAAACCGTAAACGTACCACCGGTCATATCATCAATCGTCAACTTCTTATCGCGAGCCTTTAGACCCAAATCGCGAATAGCAGCCTCGACGTCAGCAATACTCATAAAGTCAGCATCTCTAAGAACAGGCACAACAAGGCCATCATCCGTTGAGACAGCGACACCAATATCCTGGTATCCGTGGTACACCACATCATTACCATCGATGGACGCATTGACTTCGGGGAAGCGTTTTAGCGCCTCACAACATGCTCTAACAAAAAAACCCATGAACCCCAGGCGTGTTCCGTTATGTGTTTTTTCGAACTGGTCTTTGTACTGCGAGCGCAACCGCATCAACGGCGCCATATCGACCTCATTGAATGTGGTCAGCATCGCCGTTTCTTGACTTGCAGCCAAAAGCCGCTCAGCGATGCGAGCGCGCATTCGCGTCATAGGAACACGTCGCTCGATGCGCTCGCTAGTCGGACCCTGCGGATCTAAAGCAACAGCCGCAACCGGCTTCGCAGATGCAGATGCAGATAAGGCTGCGTCTGCCGAGGATGAAGCTGCTGTCAATGGCTGTTGCGCCGCAATGAAGGCAACCACGTCCTCTTTGTTAATCCGACCGTCTTTACCCGTGCCATTAATGGCCGTTGCATCGAGTCCATTCGCCTCAATCAGCTGACGAGCTGCTGGGCCCATCGGAATGTCTTTCTCGGTACCGGATGCCGTGGCCTGCGCGACCTCGGTCGGTCTCTCCGCCGCACCGCTTGCGCCTGGCGTGAGCTCTGCGAGTAATGCGTCGCTCTCAATAGTGCTTCCTGCGGCCACGAGAATCCGATCGAGTCTTCCGTCCTCTGGTGCGACAACCTCCATCACGACCTTGTCGGTCTCAATTTCAACCAGGAGTTCGTCTCGCGCAACGAAGTCCCCTTCCTGCTTGTGCCACAGGGATACCTCGCCATCAGCTACTGACTCAGGGAAGGCCGGCGCTTTAATTTCTATTTTCATGATTATCGTCCGTTCTACTGCGATTTAGTGGGGCTTTGGCCCAGTGCTGCTGAAATAAAGGTCTCTTGCTCCTGCACGTGTAGCGCGGTGTATCCTGCAGACACCGATGCCGACGGGGTGCGACCTACATACCGCAACTCTGCGCCAAACATTGCGAGCGATACCAAGCGGCGCAATGCATCTTGAATGGAGTACCAAGCACCCTGATTCATAGGCTCTTCTTGACACCAAACGACACTGGCATCTCGGGGGTATGACCCCAGTACCTGCTTTAATTGAGCGTCAGGTAGGGGATAGAGCTGCTCGATACGAATGAGTGCCACACCGTCGGCTCCTCGATCTTCCCGAGCAGCCTCTAGATCGTAAAACACCTTACCCGAACACAATACGACGCGCGTAATAAGCCCTTTATCGGCAACGCTAACATCGTCAATAACGGTCTGAAACTGACCATTCGCTAGCTCATCTAATGTCGACACTGCACTCTTGTGTCTGAGTAAGCTTTTCGGCGACATGACAATGAGGGGCTTTCGCAGTGGCCTGATCGCTTGACGACGCAGCATGTGGAACACCTGCGCCGGCGTGCTGGGCACACACACCTGAATATTCTCTTGGGCGGACAATTGTAAATATCGCTCTAAGCGAGCTGAGGAGTGTTCCGGTCCCTGCCCCTCATAGCCATGCGGAAGCAGCATAGTAAGACCGCATAAACGTGCCCACTTGTATTCGCCACTGGTAATAAATTGATCGATAACCACCTGCGCGCCATTGGCAAAATCACCAAACTGCGCTTCCCATATAACCAGCCCAGTGGGCGATGTCGTCGCATAACCGTACTCGAAGGCAAGAACTGCTTCTTCGGATAGGAGCGAGTCGTAAATGTTTAACTCTGCCTGATCACTCGACAAGTGCTGAATTGGGATGTGCACCTCATCTTTGTTTTGCGCATGCAATACCGTGTGACGGTGCGAGAATGTCCCTCGACCAATGTCCTGCCCCGTCATTCGGACCGGATAACCATCGGCTAACAAAGAGGCGTATGCGATATTTTCTGCAAAACCCCAGTTGATCTCGATCGCGCCAGCGGCCATCTTCCCGCGATCTTCCAACAACTTCTTGACCTGTCGTTGAAGAACGAAGCCCTCTGGCACTCGACTCATTGCGTCAGCCAACGCGCGCAGGCGATCAGCCTCAATCGAGGTATCACAGGCCATATCCCACGAGTGCCCAAGGTAGGGCTTCCAGTCGACAAATAAGTTTGTATTCGGCTGCATAACCAGCTGCGTCACCAAGGGCTCACCTCGGTCGAGCGACTCTCGATACCGCGCCATTAGATCTGCGTCTTCCTGCTCCGTTAAAACGTCTTCACGAATGAGTCGCTGTGCATATAAATCACGGGTTGATGGGTGCTGCCTAATGGCCTCATACATCATGGGCTGAGTAACCGAAGGTTCATCAGCCTCGTTGTGGCCACGACGCCGATAGCAGACCAGATCAATAACCACATCTTTTTTGAATTGATTGCGATAGTCGACCGCCAACTGCGTGACAAACACGACTGCTTCCGGGTCATCACCATTGACGTGGAAAATCGGTGCTTGAACCATTTTGGCAATATCAGTGCAGTACTCCGTAGAGCGGGCATCGTCTTGTCGGCTTGTTGTGAAACCAACTTGATTGTTAATCACTATGTGTAATGTACCGCCGGTTTTGTAACCGCGGGTCTGAGACATCTGAAATGTCTCCATTACGACGCCTTGACCGGCAAATGCAGCATCACCATGAATGACAATGGGCACAACAGTATCGCCGACCGGATCTGCTCTGCGATCCTGGCGGGCACGAACCGAGCCCTCCACCACCGGTGACACGATCTCTAGGTGGGAGGGGTTGAACGCTAGCGCCAAATGGACTTCACCGCCAGGCGTCATTATGTTTGATGAGAAGCCTTGGTGATATTTGACATCCCCCGACCCAAAGTAGGATGCACGTCCCTCAAACTCATCGAACAGCTCCGTCGGATTCTTACCGAGAATGTTAACGAGCACGTTCAAGCGACCTCGGTGAGCCATGCCAATCACAACCTCTTTAGCACCGTAGCCACCGCATCGCTGAATCGCCTCAGACATCATGGGAATGAGGCTCTCGCCACCCTCCAAGCCGAATCGTTTCGTACCCGGGTACTTTGACGCGAGCGACTTTTCAAGTCCCTCGGCTTTGATTAGGCGGCGCAAGATCGAAACACGACTCTCTCGGTCCAATGCAGGCGCACCGCGGACAGACTCTATCCGGCTCATAATCCAATGGCGCTCGTCAGTGCTGACAATGTGCATGAATTCAGCACCAATGGTATGACAATATGTCTTCTCTAGAGCCACTCTGATTTCGGCCAAAGAGGCGTCAGCTTTGCCAATGTAGAGGCTGCCCACCTGAAACACTGTATCCAGATCAGCTTCTGATAATTCGTGGAACTCTAAATCAAGATCGGGAACTGGCGCCCGTGGGTGAAGCGATAAAGGGTCTAGCTTTGCCTTTTGGTGTCCACGCTGGCGATACGCAGATATCATCTGGACGACGCGAACCTGTTTGCGCTCATACTCCGTCGCCTGAGAATCTTGACTGCGCGTGGCTTCGGTTCGAACTCGCATCTTGCTGATGCGTGCAAATTGCGCCCTGAGCACTGAATGCGGTAAGTCACGCAACGTCGACGTTTTTGTATCTACCTTTGGAAGACGGTCGAAATAGTCACGCCACTCCGGCGGAACCTCATTCGGATCTTTTAAGTACGCCTCGTATAAATCCTCTACGTAGGCCGCGTTTCCGCCCGACAGGTGTGACGTGCTGCGTCGTTGCTCCATGCTGGTCAGGTCTATCGCCTTTGCCATGCACACTTCCCCCGAAGTCATAAGCAGCGACGTTTAATTTGTTTTTTGTCACTGCAATTGGGACCTCATCTTACGCACGTATCAAGAGGATTCCCATGTAATAAGGCCATCCAAAACGTAAAAACGCCACATTAGTGGCGTTAATTTTCCATACTATTCCCTTCGGGAATGCGATGTATTACCTGTGGTACTACGCAGCTTTATTCAGCAGCATAGTCCTGATATGACCAATGGCTCTCGTCGGATTAAGACCCTTAGGACACACATTCACACAGTTTTGAATGCCGTGGCAGCGGAAAACGCTAAATGGATCGTCTAGCTTTGCGAGCCGCTCATCGGTCGCCAAATCGCGACTATCCGCCAAGAAACGGTATGCCTGAAGCAAACCGGCAGGACCTATGAATCGATCCGGATTCCACCAAAACGAAGGACAACTGGTTGAACAACAGGCGCACAAGATACACTCGTATAAACCGTCAAGCTTTGCACGATCTTCGGGTGACTGAAGCCGCTCAATGGCCGGCGCTGGTGTGCTGTTCTGCAAAAATGGCTCAATCTTCTCGTATTGAGCATAAAATAGACTCATATCAACGACTAAGTCTCGAACCACAGGTAACCCAGGGAGCGGCCGAATCACCAGCTTGTTCTTCTTAACGGTATCGGACAGCGGGGTAATGCACGCGAGTCCATTTCGACCATTGATGTTTAAACCGTCTGAACCGCAAACACCCTCTCTACAGCTGCGACGATAGGTGACGCTGGCGTCATAATCCGCCTTAATCATCTCAAGCACATCAAGAACCATTAAGTCCTTGCCGCCGGTATCGACCTGATAGTCCTGCATGCGGGGGGCCGCATCTGTTTCTGGGTTAAAGCGATAAACACTGACCTGCAACATAACTGCTCTCCTCGCAGATTAGTAAGTGCGAATTTTGGGTTGGAAAGTATCAACGGTCTTAGGCGTGAAATTGACCGAGCGCTTGCTCACAACCCGCCCTTCGCGATGATAAATTGAGTGACACAACCAATCCTCGTCGTTGCGTTCCGTAAAGTCCTCGCGCGCATGAGCGCCACGACTTTCTTTTCTCGCTTCGGCAACAACCGCTGTGGCCTCCGCCGTTTCATATAGGTTTTGGAGCTCAAGACACTCGATCCGCGCAGTATTAAAGGCATTACTCTTATCCTCAAGTTTCACATTGGCAATGCGCTCCTTGAGGTCGTCGAGCTTCTTGATGCCTTCCTGCATGAACTCGCCTTTACGAAATACACCAAAATAGTTCTGCATCACGCTCTGCAATTCTTTTCGAAGTGCAGATACATTCTCACCACTGTCACCCTCATTCAAAGCAACAAGTCGCACATTGGCGGCCTCAATATCACTGGTAGAGGCATCTCGCATCTCAATACCTTGACGCAGTGCATCCTCGATAAATAGCCCTGAAGCCCGACCAAATACAACGAGGTCGAGTAATGAATTGCCGCCGAGCCGGTTCGCCCCGTGCACCGAGACGCAGGCCACTTCGCCGCAGGCGTATAAGCCAGGAATAACGTGATCATTGCCTTGTGCATCGACGGTTAGCGCTTGACCATGAACATTCGTCGGGATTCCGCCCATCATGTAGTGACAGGTAGGCACGACTGGAATGGGCTCTTTCACCGGATCGGCATGTGCGAACGTCCGCGACAACTCACAAATTCCCGGGAGCCTCGACTCTAGAACCTCTTCGCCCAGATGATCCAACTTCAGCATCACGTGGTCTCCCTCTGGCCCGCAACCGCGACCCTCGAGAATCTCTAGAATCATTGATCGCGCAACAACATCGCGTCCCGCCAGATCTTTTGCGTTAGGCGCGTAACGCTCCATGAAACGCTCGCCATCGGCGTTAATGAGGTAACCACCTTCACCACGACACCCTTCAGTCACGAGGGTGCCCGCACCGTATATGCCGGTCGGATGAAACTGCCACATTTCCATATCTTGAACCGGCACATCGGCGCGCAATGCCATTCCAATACCGTCACCGGTGTTAATGTGAGCATTGGTAGTTGATGCGTAAATACGCCCCGCGCCACCCGTCGCAAAGACCGTCGCCTTCGATTTCACATAGACGGTTTCGCCGGTTTCTATACATATCGCAAGAACGCCCACCACCGCGCCATCCTGATTTTTAACCAGATCGGTTGCGAACCACTCGTTGAAAAATACGGTCTCATTCTTCACATTGTTTTGATAGAGCGTATGCAGCAGCGCATGGCCCGTTCTATCGGCCGCAGCACAGGTTCGGGCTGCCTGCCCGCCTTCGCCATAATTCTTTGATTGACCACCGAACGGACGCTGGTAGATACGGCCTTCCTCAGTGCGAGAGAAGGGCAAACCCATATGCTCCAGCTCGAAAATCGCCTCGGGACCCACGGAACACATATACTCAATTGCGTCCTGGTCACCTATATAGTCGCTGCCCTTTACGGTGTCGTACATGTGCCAGCGCCAATCATCCTGGGGATCGTCGCTTGCGATAGCGCAGGTGATGCCACCTTGCGCGCTTACGGTGTGCGACCGTGTCGGGAACACCTTTGAAATTACCGCCGTTTTGTATCCGGATTGAGCCAACTGCAGCGCAGCACGCATTCCAGCGCCACCGCCACCCACAATCACTCCATCAAACGAGATTGTTCGCATCTCTTTACTTCTCCCCAAAACGCTTCGCCAGCGCGAGTTAACCCCAAATGACTTGTATTACCCAAATGGCATAAACCACCAAAGTGAGTATGACTGCTATCTGCACCAGTGGTCGGACAACATTACCCACTGCTCCCAACATGTACTCGGTCAAGTAGTCAGTAAAGACGGTCCATAGGCCGATCCATGCGTGGGACACATAGGCCCCGACGGCGAGTAGGGTAAATACCTTCATCGCAGTACCGTCGTGCAACTCTCGCCACGAAGTGTAGTCAATTCCAATACCAATCTGGACGCCAATGAATAAAAAATATGCGAGAAGGATAAGCGAGCTCACTCTCTGAATGAGCCAATCCGACAGGCCGTTGCGACTGAAGCTGGTTACCTGCATTACCACAACACGACCCCCCATATGACAGCCGCGAGCGCAGCCACCGAGAATAAGATTCGGGCACCCAGGGCACCGCCTTCAAAATCCTCACCGAAACCCATATCCATGATGAGGTGTCTGATGCCCGCTAACGCGTGATAGGTCAGGACGACGAGCACCGCCCACAGAATTACCTTTACCAAGGAACCAGACAGCAGCACCGCAAGTTGGTCAAAGCTCTCTTCAGACTCCAAACTCGCATCCAATGCCCATACCATTAGGATACTAGAGGCAAAAAGTAAGACGCCCGACACGCGATGCGATATTGAGGCATACGCCGTAATCGGGAGTTTCATGGTACTGATGTCGAGATTGATAGGACGCTGGTCCTTACTGCCACGTGGTTTCACTTTTAGCCCCCAGAGCAATCAAGTGGTCTGAATTGAGGCGTGAGTATATGGAGTCGTTCGGCCACTGACAAATTCATATGGCAAAAGGCGATCATCTGTCGTGTTTTATACCGCCATTGATGTAAAATCTAGGCACACCAAACACTGCCGCCAGGTAGTGTCACAAAAACAGATGTCGGGGGACACGCAATGACAGGCAAAACGGCAACGCTTTCAATTCAGCAAAGCGACAGCAGCACCTTAGATATTGATCTACCGATACACGCCGGTTCGCTGGGCCCAGATGTCATTGATGTTGGCAAGTTGACATCTCAAGGCCATTTTACCTTCGATCCCGGGTTTACCTCCACCGCATCCTGCGAATCAAAAATAACCTTTATCGATGGTGACAACGGCGTCTTGCTGCATCGAGGCTATCCGATAGAGCAACTTGCGGAGCAGTCCGACTATTTAGAGACATGTTACCTACTACTCAACGGCGAACTACCGAACGCCGATCAAAAAGAAGCGTTTGTAAACATGGTGACTCACCACACCATGGTTCACGAGCAAATTAGAACGTTCTTCAATGGCTTTCGGCGTGACGCCCACCCCATGGCTATCATGTGCGGTGTGGTTGGTGCTTTGTCCGCTTTCTATCATGACTCAACTGACATTTCTGATCCGTATCACCGAGAGGTTGCCGCGTTTCGACTCATTGCAAAAATGCCAACCATCGCAGCAATGAGCTATAAATTTTCGATTGGTCAGCCGTTTATGTATCCGCGCAACGACCTAGATTATTCAGCTAATTTTTTGCATATGATGTTTGGCAATCCCTGCGAGCCGAGTGTCATATCGCCAACACTTGCGCGCGCGATGGATCGCATCTTTTTACTTCACGCAGACCATGAGCAGAACGCCTCGACTTCGACAGTACGCCTGGCAGGTTCATCGCAAGCGAACCCCTTTGCCTGCATAGCAGCCGGCATCGCCGCACTATGGGGACCTTCACACGGCGGTGCAAATGAAGCCGTCGTCAAGATGCTTGACGAAATTGGTGATGTGTCACAAATCGACAAGTACGTTGCGCGCGCCAAAGATAAAAATGATCCTTTCCGATTGATGGGCTTTGGCCACCGCGTATACAAGAACTTCGATCCGCGCGCGAAGGTCATGAAACAGGCTGCTGATGAAGTATTGGCGGAACTCGGGATACAGGATGAAAACCTCGAAATTGCAAAGCGTCTCGAGGAAATCGCATTGAATGACCCCTACTTCATCGAGAAAAAGCTCTATCCAAATGTCGATTTTTACTCCGGTATTATCCTAAAGGCCTTGGGTATTCCCACCTCGATGTTCACTGTCATCTTTGCCGTAGGTCGGACTGTCGGATGGGTAGCCCATTGGAACGAGATGATCAGCGGCAGCTACCGAATCGGTCGTCCCAGGCAGTTATATACGGGCTACGCTGCAAGAGATTTTGTCCCCGTAGAGAGACGCTAATGCCAACCAACATGAAGCCGACTGCCATCTCCGGAGCCGGGTTATTTACACCGCCAGATAGCGTCAGCAATGACGAGCTGGTTCAGGCGTTTAATGCATGGGTTGATGACTTTAATGCTGAAAATGCAGCGGCTATCAGCGCCGGTGAGCTGGATTCAAAAGCGCACTCAAGCGTCGAGTTCATCGAAAAAGCATCGGGCATAAAATCACGGTTTGTCATGAATAAATCGGGCATCATCGATCCCCATCGCATGGTCCCACGCCTCGCACCTCGAACCAATGACCAACCCTCGGTCATGTGTGAAATGGGGGTCGCAGCCGCCCACCAAGCAATGGCGCAAGCCGGTGTCACTGCTGACGATATCGACGCCGTAATCGTAGCCGCATCGAATATGGAGCGCGCATATCCTGCGATAGCGATTGAAGTGCAGGCGCACTTAGGGATAAAAGGCTTTGCCTTCGACATGAATGTCGCGTGCTCATCAGCGACCTTTGGGATCCAGCAGGCACATAGCATGGTTGTCTCTGGAAGTGCGCGACGGGTTCTGATGGTAAATCCAGAAATATGCACGGGACACCTGAATTTTAAAGACCGCGACTCGCACTTTATTTTTGGCGACGTGGCAACCGCCGTCATCGTGGAGACGTTGGATGACTGTCGCTCATCTCATGCTTTTGAGATTTTAGATACAAAACTTCAGACCATCTTTTCAAATAATATCCGCAACAATTTCGGCTTTCTTAATCGAGCTACGGAAGAGGGAATCGGTCAAGTCGACAAGCTGTTTGTACAAGAGGGTCGGAAGGTGTTTCGTGAGGTCTGCCCTGCTGTCGCCGAGCAAATCACAGGTCAACTCGCTGAGCTCAATATAGCTCCCGACGCCCTAAAGCGCATATGGCTGCATCAAGCCAACCGAAACATGAATGACCTCATCGCGCGCAAAGTACTGGGCAGAGAGCCTAGCGATCAGGAATCTCCAACGATCTTAGATGAGTATGCCAACACCTCATCCGCCGGCTCTATTATCGCCTTCAAAAAGCATAATGAAGACTTTGCGCCCGGTGATCTTGGCGTATTGTCGTCTTTCGGTGCTGGGTACAGCATCGGCTCGATAGTGTTAAAGCGGATCTAAGAGCTCAGATAGTTTGCGAGCGCGGAGAATAGCTTGCTCTGCTGTTCGATCGTTCCCACTGTAATGCGCACCCAAGGCAGCAACATCTCATTAGGCCAGCTGCGAACGAGGATATCCTGTGTCCGCAGATACTCAGTAATGGCGAGCCCCGAGTGGTGAGGATGAGACGCCAAAACGAAATTAGCGAGTGACGGCAATACAGAAAACCCCAGCTCAGTGAGATTCTGCGTCAAGTCTTCCCGATTTTTCTGAACTGTGTCTGATGCCTGCTTAAACCACTCAGTGTCCAGTATCGCCGCCGTTGCCGTAACCTGCGCAATAGCATCCAGCGGGTAGGAATTGAACGAATCCTTTACCCGCCGCAACCCCTCGATCAAATCGACGTGTCCCAAGGCGTAACCCACACGAAGTCCAGCCAACGCATGACTTTTAGAAAAACTCCGTGTGATGAGTAGATTGTCATATCGCGATATTAGCTCTGAGGCTGATGCGGCGCCAAACCCGTAATAGGCCTCATCTACCACCACCAATCGATCAGGTTTAGCAGACAGCATTGACTCTATGGACTCAAGCGATATACCAATACCCGATGGCGCATTTGGATTGGGGAATACTAAAGGACCATCCCATGCCGTCATTGCTTCAATATCGATCTTAAAATCCGGTCGCATCGGCACGAAATGTATTCCATGACCGAAAAGCTGTGCCCATACCGGGTAAAAGGTATAGGTCAGCGAGGGAATAGCGGGAATAGTGCCTCTGTCCGACAAAAAAGCGGCCCACGCAAATGCCAGCACCTCATCCGAGCCATTGGCAACCAGAACCTGATCTTCTGAAACTGTGTTGGCGGCCGCTATCGCACGGGTCAAGTGTGCCGATGTCGGATCGGGGTAACGCCGTAATTGTTCTGGAGCGATCTGTTGGGCGGCCGCAATAGCTAAACTCGAGGGCTGCAGCGCATGCTCGTTGGTGTTCAGCTTGACGATATGGCTGGACTGCGCCTGCTCACCTGGCGTGTAAGGTGAGAGGCCTTTTAGCGTGTGTGACCAGAGGCGATTCATGGGTAACCCTAGAAAATATCGAAGTGTAGTGCTCTGTCGACGCTGTGTCAGCTAAGCAGATCCCGCGTATTCTGACTATCAAGATGCCGGACGTCGACGCCTTCGGTTAAAAAAATCACCTGCTCGGCAATGTTAGCCGCGTGATCACCTATCCGCTCAAGCCCTTTTAAAATCCAGAGGTAAGACATCGCGACCCTCAAGCTCGCCGGGTTTTCCTCCGCAAACAACAAGAGCCATTCACGCGCATTAGCATAGGCCTCGTCAGTGTCGTCGTCACTCAGGATGACGGACAGCGCGTCTCCCACTTCAAGTCTAGCAAAACTGTCCAATGCATTTTTGACCATGGTAATACTCCGCACTGCAACGTCTCTGACCTGCGCCGCGATTTTCTCTTGCACGCCGATCTCGGAAAGCAGCACGGCCTGACGTCCCATTTTCGCTGCCTCATCGCCAATGCGCTCTAAATCAGTCGTCACTTTAATCACGGCCAGCACCAATCTCAAATCGCCGGCGGCAGGTTGCCGAAGAGCCAGAATTCGCATGCACTGGTCACTGATGCTGCGCTCTAATTCATTCACATTGCTATCGAGGGCAATGACTTGCTCGGCGAGCTCTGAATTACCGTCCAACAACGCGTCGAGCGCCTTGGTGATTTGCGATTCGACAGTACCGCCCATCGTTAATACGTCGTCACGAACACCCTCAAGTTCACGGCTAAATTGCGCTGAAATATGAATCCGCTGGTGACTCTGGTCGGTCATGATGTCGTTCCTGAACGCTTAGCCGTATCGGCCGGTAATATAATCCTCAGTCTCGCGCATAGAAGGCCTAGTAAAAATGGTATCGGTCGGTCCAAACTCTACTAAATGTCCTTGGTTCATAAACGCTGTAAAGTCAGACACGCGCGCCGCCTGCTGCATGTTATGCGTGACGATAATAATAGTGAGCGTTTGTTTCAGTTCGTAGATCAGCTCTTCAAGTCGTAACGTCGAAATTGGATCGAGGGAAGATGCGGGCTCGTCTAATAGTAGAATATCGGGCTCCAACGCAATCGCGCGAGCAATAACCAGCCTTTGTTGCTGACCTTGCGACAGCTGTAAGGCAGACTCATCCAATCGGTATTGCACTTCATCCCACAGTGCAGCAGACCGGAGTGCTTTTTCTACCAACTCCTCACGATGTCTCTGGCTTTTAACGCCACTGAGCTTGAGTCCGTAGGCTACATTGTCAAATACCGACTTAGGGAAAGGATTAGGTCGTTGAAACACCATGCCAACCCGCCGGCGCAGCGCTGTGACGTTGGTTTCAGCGCTGAGAACATTCATCTCCTCTAAAAGCACCTCGCCGCTGTACTGGACACCATCGATTAAATCGTTCATGCGGTTCAGGCACCGCAAAAGCGAAGACTTACCGCAACCGCTAGCTCCAATGATGGCGGTCACTGAATGACGAGGTATATCCACGGAGATTGATTTCAGAGCACTGGGGTTGCCTTGATAGCTAAGCGATAAATCTCTTATTGATAAGGCAATATCATTTTTCGACTGCTGGTCCATCATGTGTCCTTCAGCTTAGGGTAGAGCATCCGTAGGGCCTAAAACGGCGAATCTACTGCCTGTCGCCGTAAAATGACAGATCTCAAACTCATCGCCACAATATTGAGTAGGGCAATCAAAATCACTAGGGTCAGAGCTATGGTCGCGACCCAACCAATACCGCCGGGTGGTACAGTGCTAAATAGTGCGGCATCAAACAGCTGGAAACCTAAATGCATGAACTTCTGCTCCAATCCTATAAATGGTGCAGTCGTCATGACCGGCAATGAAGGCGCAAATTTTACCGCACCGACTAACATCAGAGGCGCCACCTCGCCCGCAGCGCGGGCGGTCGACAGGATCAATCCAGTAAATACACTGGGCATGGCCGCCGGCAAGACAGCATAAAAAACCGTTTCATTCTTAGTCGCTCCGAGCGCAGCGCTAGCTTGGCGCAGATCCTCAGGCAACGCGTCCAAACCCTCGGTGACAGCGACTATGACCACCGGCAAATTCACGAGCGCAAGCGTCAGCGCCGCCCAAAGTAGACCTGGTGTGCCAAACGTGGGGCTTGGTAATCGATCTGAAAAAAATAATTGATCAACCTGCCCGCCGAGACCATAAACAAAAAAGCCCAGTCCAAATACCCCGTAAATAACAGCTGGTACACCGGCCAGATTAGTAATACTGATGCGGATGAGCTGTGTATACCACGTGTCACGCGCGTACTCAGACAAATACAGTGCCGTCGCCACGCCCAAAGGTGCCACAAACAAGGTCATTAGCATGACGAGAGCAACAGTGCCAACGATTGCTGGAACTAACCCGATCACACTGGATTCCAAACCCGGTCTTGCCAACGCGATATCACGTAATCGGCTAGCGACGTCAGCGGAACCGCCCTCGCCAATCCAAAAAATCCACTCCATCGCGCTGATAAACAACAACGCAAAAAGACCTAGGGTGAGCAGTAAGGTCGCAGTAACCATTGATGCTGAGACACTTATCATGGTGAGCGATCTGAGCCGCTGCCATCGGGTCCTTTGCAAAAATGCTGTCCGCGTCGTAGCCAACATGCCCGTTAAAAGCCTCTGACTCTTGTGCGAATCCGATTGCGAATAAGTGCAGCCACCGTGTTCACAGAAAAGGTGACGCCAAACAGAAGAATACTCATCACGAAGAGAACCTGAAAGTGTGAGGAATCTCGGGGTGCTTCGGGCAGTTCCAGCGCCAAAGATGCGCTGACCGAGCGGAGACCCTCAAAGACGTTACCATCGATGAGACCCGTGTTTCCTGACAACATCAGCAGGATCATGGTTTCACCAGCCGCACGACCAAAACCAATCATCATCGCGGCAATGATACCCGGTAGTGCAACAGGTAATACAATATCGCGATAGCCTTGCCAGGGTGTCGCGCCTAGCGCCAGAGCACCTGATGCCAGATTTTTCGGTACTGCATGAATCGCCTCCTCTGCAACGGAGAATACAGTCGGCGTGATCGCAACACCTAAGACAAGACCAACCAGCAGAGAATTAAAGTACGATACGGATACACCCAAAGAGGTCAGATAGGCATAGAGTGAGTTTCCCGGAAGCTTAGAGGTAATGCCCAAACCGATAACAGAACCGATGATCAGTATTCCAATGATCAAAGGCATTAGCGTCAACGGCCAGTCATCGAGTGCATCGAGATTAACCAAGCGCAAACCGAATGCTCTCGCAAGATACACACTTGTAAGCAACAAAAGGGGGAATATGATCACCACACCAATCAAGGAAGACACTATTTGCTCGAAATAAGGTGCAATCCAGAACAAACCTATCGCGCCTAGAACCACCGTGGGAAACGCCGCCAACATATCTAATGCAGGTCGAATCCGACGCCGCTGAAATTCTGACATAAAAAAGCCCACGTAGATCGCAGCTCCCATACTCAAAGGAATGGCAAAGATCAATGCCAATAGCGCAGCCTTGAGGGTGCCAAACAATAAGGGAACCAACGAGTACTTGGGCTCAGCCTCCTCTGCTGCGGGCAGAGGCAACCACAACAAACTAGGTCTCTCGTAGCCTTCATACTGGATAGGCGTAAATAGTCTGCTCCATGCGCCACCAATATCTGTGGTGGTAAACTCATACGCGCTCGTCTGACCATCTGCTAATACATCAAGCTGTGCTGTGGTGCGCCATACCAGGGCGTCAGGTGGTTGCTCTAGAGCAATACTAAGCAGAGCGTCTGAATCTCTGAAGTCAACAACCTGAAGTTTATTATCGCTTCCTGCGATAGCCACGACCGGAAGCCTCGGATGACCGACCAGTAATCTGATCATCCCTGTAAACGGGTGAGCTTGTACTAGCCCGGCCCGCGGTGCGTCACCAGCTTGATCAGACGATAGGTAGTGAAAATGATGCAAGGTGTCGTTCGCGAAAATAACAAGCCCTTTGTTATTCCCAACTGCGTCAGCGAATAACCAGTCTTTCGGTAACTCGCTTGCCTCCAGCCGAAGTCCCGACGAAGGTTGAACCCAGCTCCACTCGTCCCCCTTGACTCCCTGTAACTGCCAGTTTTCGGAGACAATAAACTCAAGCCGCTCGACTCTTTCAGCCAAGCCACGGTTGAGGCCCTCCTGATACTGCCGAGGAGCCGACATCGACTGACTAGACACCAATGTACTGGGCGCCAGAATGGGGTATGCCACAACGAGCATCTGCAGGAACATACCCAGTAGCGCGACAATTGCAAAGAGGCTGGCAATGCGAATCGACAACCCAAAAACAGCAGACAGCAAATACCGCCAGTTAACGACAGGCATTGGCCGCCTCGGACAAAAGGAGTACACCGTTCCCTTTCGGATTAGAAAAACCCGCCTCTCGCAACGTCGATTGCCCTAAATCACCCGCCATAAACGTTAAAAAGGCACACTGATTCGGGCTGGTAACATAGCTCAACTCACCAGACAGATACATATAGAGCGTGCGAGTGAACGGGTAACCCACCTCGCCTGGCAGGAACACCGAACCGTCATCCATTTCAATGCCGAGCACTTTGACTGCGTCTGTGACATAACCTGCAGCCGTATAGGCTAGGGCTGTCGGTATCCTCGACACCGCGTTTACAATGCCGGCGCTACCCGGGACCTCGTTGATGAAAATGCCCGGGTCTCCGTTACAAAGCCCTGTGCGGCGGAAATATTGATAGGTACCCGACGTTGCTGTTCTGCCCAGTACCTGTATTGGTTTAGCGCTAAATTCATGCTCCTTATCCAAGTCACGCCAAGACCGAACACGCCCTTCGGTCCCACATGTGCCCGGCATCCCAAAGACACGAGCCACATCGTCTTTGCCAATCGATGTGGTCGGATTGTCTGCGTGCACAATAAAGACGACAGCATCTTGAGCCACCGCTAACTCAATTGGCTCCCTGCCGTAACGCCGAAGAAACCCTTCCTTTTCGTCGACATTCATACGTCGACTCATTGTGCCGATGTCAGCGGTCCCCTCTTCAAGCGCGGGCGGCGCTGCCGCTGAGCCTACCGCTTGAATCTCGACCGCAACACCCATGCCGGTGCCATAAAAGCGTTCTGCCCAGGCTGTCATTAAGTCGGAAAGAGTGTCGGAGCCGACCACCGTCAGTTTGTCGTTGACACTCTGGTCGTTCACCGCCAGCGCGGTGTTATTTACGGCAACCAGCAACCACAGCAAAATCGTGCGTTTAGTCAACATTGTCTTCTTGAGGAGCAAACGCCAAGGCAAACTCAGATCCTTTACCGTATACACTGGAAATAACTAATTCGGCATTGTGGCTCAGTGCCACATGCTTGACGATTGCCAATCCCAGGCCAGTGCCCCCGGTGTTCTGGCTGCGACTTTTATCGACTCGATAAAACCGTTCCGTGAGCCTTGGAATATGCTGGGGCTCAATGCCCTCGCCCTCATCGATAACACTCAAAGTTGGCTGACCGTCTACCCTACTCCATCTGATCATCACACAACTATCAGCGCCACTGTACTTTAGAGCATTAACCACCAAGTTACTTACGGCGCTATGCAGCTCTACTGCATCGCCTAAAATCATCCCGTCATATTCCATTGAGCATATGAGCTCTCTTTGGGGCCACGCCGCCCTGAGATCTTCAGCAATCTCGTTGACAAGTGATGCCATATTAATGGGCGACGTTTTATCTGCGCCCTCGATCGACTCAATACGTGAAAGCCAAAGGAGATCTTTTAGTAGGACCTCCATCCGCACAACCTGCATCTCCATCTGAGCTAAAGGCCGCGCTATCTGATCTACGAGCTCTGACTCGAGGGACTGTATGTTCTCAACATAACCTTTAAGCACTGTGAGTGGCGTGCGCAATTCATGGGACACGTTACCAACAAAGTCGCGTCGCATAACCTCCAGTTTGTATTGCTCAGAAATATCTTTCACAAAAATCAGCCTATCACCGCCACTGAATGTGGAGACTTCGACTTGCAAGCAGGCCTCGCGCTCTGATGTGGGTAATAATCGCAACGGCTGACTGTAGTCCGCTAATGACAGGTACTGGGATAACTCGCGTATCCGCATAAGATTGACCAATGGCCGACCGACGTCGTCATTCAAACTGATGCCAAGGAGGCTTTCGGCAGAGTCATTAACCCAAGCGATGTTACCCCAGGGGTCTGTTATGATTGCGGCATCTCGCACAGATTTAAGTGAATCCTGCAAATACTGAATTGAGAATTCAAGACGACCTTGCGCCTCTTTACTCTGCCGCTGAAGACGATAGATATGATCGAGCAGGCGCCCCCATATACCTCGCGCTTCAGGGGGTTCACGATCAGGCTGTGCTAACCACCGTTCAACCCGAAAAAGCTGCACATACCAAAAAACAAGCAGTGCCAGCGCGCTGCACAGAAGACCCAGGGCTATGTCATCGAGCAGGATTCCTAGTGCCGCTCCCAACAATGCCAATAATGATATTCTGCTACCGGCACGCCACCAGTGGCGCGGAACAGTCACCCCGCTACCATGCCCTTAGAAGAGAACCGATAACCCGTGCCTCGAACCGTTTGAATTAGGTCACTGTAGTCTTTGACACCCCCTTGAAGGGCTTTTCTTAGACGGCGAATGTGCACGTCTACAGTGCGTTCTTCCACATAGACATTGGCACCCCAAACGTGGTCTAGAAGTTGGTTGCGCGTGTAAGCGCGCTCAGGATGTGACATGAAGAATTGCAATAAATTAAACTCTGTGGGTCCCATTTCTATTGGTGACTTAGCCACAAATATCCTGCGGCTATCGATGTCTAAAACTAACTCATCGATCTCTAGCCGGTCGCGATCATCTCCACCAACGCTGCGTCGCAACAACGCTTTAATTCGCGCAATTAATTCGCGAGGGGCAAATGGCTTGGTCACATAATCATCTGCACCGACGTCAAGCCCCTGAATCACATTGTCCTCAGCCGCTTTGGCGGTCAGCATGATGACGGGAATCTCCGCAGTTGTTTCATTGCGCTTGAGTCTTCGCAACAGCTCGATACCACTGCCACCCGGCAACATCCAGTCGAGCAAAACAATCGAAGGGCGCTCATCCACAACGAGGCGGTGCGCATCTTGAATGTTATCTGCTTCCAAACACTCAAAGTCGGCAATCTCTAGGGCCATACGCAACATGTCGCGAATCGAAAACTCATCGTCAACAATTAATACCTTTTTCGACGCCATGATACCTTCCCCTGTTTCGTCGACATTAAATGCAATTTACGTGACAGTTAAGTGACGGTGGCTACCACCAATTAAGCCAACCTTTTTTCTCAAACTCGGACTGACATGCCGCCAGTTGCCGGTTGTACATATTTGCGCGTCGTTCCACCTTTTTTGCCACGTCGACGAGCCATGGCTTAGCGCGATAGCTGCCGCGCTTATAACCACCGTGCCCCTCGTGGTAATTGAGGTATAGACGGAAGCTATCGTCCTTTGCAATACCATTAATCTTGCTTGTCGTATTGTTGTACCAGCCCACAAAATCAATGGCATCATCAAAGTCATCACGATCAGCACCATGATTTCCCGACTTTCGCTTATACCAGTCCCAGGTATCGTTTTTTGCCTGAGAGTAGCCATAGGCATCACTGGCACGAGGACCGGGGATGAAGCCCCATATAGTCGTGCGCGGCGGTTTTGCCCCTGCTACAAAGCGGGACTCCTGATGCATGAACGCCATCATAACCGAGATGGGGGTCCCCCAACGTTGTCTAGATTCTCGTGCATCGTCATACCAACTCCGCTTCTCACGAAAAATCTCGCAGATATTATCGAGTTTATCCGGCGGAGACGTTGCACAGCCTCCCAAGAAGACCAATGACATTACAACGAGCGCCTGAGTCGAAGTCCCTTTCATAATCCCGCCTCCCTCAGAATCTCAGAAAACGCCGCCTCGTCTATGATCGTGACACCGAGTGACTGCGCTTTACTCAGCTTAGAACCTGCGCCGGGACCTGCAAGTAATACATCTGTTTTTTTACTCACCGAACCCGCTGTATGACCGCCTAGCTGGCGGATGGCTGCGCCTGCCTCATCACGAGACATAGACTCCAATTTACCGGAAACCACCCACGTCTGGTCGGCCAGACTCTTCGTCAAATCTGGTTTATTTTCCTTTTTGGGCCAACTGATACCAGCACTCAGCAGACAGACCACTATCTGTCGCTTCGCCTGGCTTGAGAAATAGTGGTGTATGTGCCCCGCAACAATGGGACCAACGTCGTTAATTTCCTCAAGTGACTCTCTTGATGCTGTCATAATGAGGTCCAAGCTATCAAAATGGGCCGCTAGCGCTCGCGCCGTGGCCTCCCCCACTTCTCTAATTCCAAGCGCATAAAGAAACCGAGACAGCTCAGTTTCTCTGCTGGCAGCGATGGCACGCACGACTTTTGTTGCCGATTTTTGTCCCATCCGATCTAGTGCCGACAAATCCTGTGGGGTGAGAAGATACAAATCAGCGGCGGTTTTGACTAAACCCTGATCAAATAACTGACCGAGGAGCTTTTCACCGACGCCGTCGATATCCATAGCTTTGCGCGAGACGAAATGCTCCAAAGCCGCCTTTTGCTGGGCGGGACACGCCATACTGTTATCGCAGCGAGTTACAGCCTCCTCCACATCACGTATCAAGCTAGAGGAGCAGTCGGGGCATTTAGTTGGATACACAACGGGGGTAGGGTCGCCAGATCTGCGTTCCACCAATACTTTCACTATTTGGGGAATGACATCACCGGCTCTACGAACAATAACTTGATCACCAACTCTGACGTCGAGCCTCGCAATCTCATCTGCGTTATGCAGGGTGGCATTACTCACAGTGACGCCGCCTACAAAAACGGGCTTTAGCCTAGCGACAGGCGTAATAGCGCCAGTTCTGCCCACTTGAAAGTCGATAGCAAGGAGCGTCGTCACCTCCTCCTGAGCCGGAAACTTTCGGGCGATTGCCCAACGTGGCGCGCGCGCCA
This sequence comes from uncultured Alteromonadaceae bacterium, assembly GCA_913064725.1. GTDB lineage: Bacteria > Pseudomonadota > Gammaproteobacteria > Pseudomonadales > Halieaceae > Luminiphilus. The sequence continues at coordinate 22,159 of CAJYAI010000004.1, forward strand.
CATAGCCGAGTGCGTTTTGTTGACTAAAATCATCCACCTTGACGACAACACCGTCGATATCGACATCACCATCGTCGCGTTGTGCCAAGATGCTTGCCACATAATTTTCCGCCTCGCGCCAACCCGTAACAACACGTGTCAGCTCAGACACTTTGAAACCGAGCTCGTTCAAATAGGTCAGAACCTCACTGTGCGTGTCTGGAAGTGTACCGCCCTGCACATGGCCCACCGAGTAAGCCATAAATACGAGTGGTCGCTTTGCCGTAATCCTCGGATCAAGCTGTCGAAGACTGCCCGCAGCAGCATTGCGGGGATTCTGAAATATAGTCTCGCCGTGGCGAGCCTGTCGCTCATTCAGCCTCTGAAAGTCGGCACGCGGAATTACAACCTCCCCTCGCACTTCAAGTACCTTTGGTAGATCCTGACGCTTTAGCCCAAGCGGAACAGTGGCCATAGTTCTGGCGTTATGGGTTATGTCCTCACCAACACTGCCATCACCTCGTGTCGCCGCCCGGACTAAGATACCGTTTTCATAGAGTAGGCTCATAGCGACACCATCCAGTTTTGGTTCACAGCAGAACCTCAGGGACGGTATATTTAATTTCGACGTATTACGCTGCTCAAATGCTTCAAGATCTTCGCCACTAAACGCATTGTCTAAACTCAGCATGGGTAGCTTATGTCTGACACTTACAAACTCAGGTAGTGGCTTATCACCCACCCGCTGCGTGGGCGATATCGGGGATATCAGCTCAGGGTTCGCGCGCTCTAACTCTGCAAGACGCCGCAGCTCACTGTCATATTCAGCATCACTCGCTAGGGGGCTGTCATCGCGATGATACGCAAGAGACCATCGATCTAACCGATCAAGCAACTCAGCCATCTCGCGTTCAACAGAGTTTAATTCGGCACTTAAACCCGACATTTATGCTCATATTCCCGAATCGACTGACGTAAACTCTCAACATACTGCTTGGTCATGACACTTCGCGTCTCGTCATAAACATCGCCGCCTAAACTATGGGCAACCGTATGAGCGGTCTCTAACATCAAATCGAAGGCCTTTAGCATATCTTTAGGCCCCGGAAGCGTCAGGAAGAACATCAATCCCTGGGTCTTCAGTTCGTCCATATTATCTAGGTCAAACACACCCGGCTGCATCATGTTCGCCACACTAAACTGAATCGTGGGTTTGTCGTCCTGTAATTCACTCAAATGGAAGAAATCCATGTCACCAAACCGCAATCCACAACCCAGCAAAACTCGCAGGATGTCTTCGCCATCAAACCCGGTGTCGGAGCGAGTAATTACGTTGAATGAGTAGACTTGTGTCTCATCGTGACGTGGCAACCGAGGCGACTCGACTGTCGCACTGCTGATAGATTCGACCTCGTCGAGCCAATCCAGCGTCCCCGGATCCAGTGAGGCACCGACGCCATCTCCGCCGTCGCCACCATCGGACAGTGTTGTCTGATTCGGGCTTAACACCTGAGCAACCGATGTCATGGTGGATTCATCATCGACGGTATCAGAGTCGTCATCACGGCTAGAGCCTGCCATCTGAGCACGCTCAAAGTCCCTCGGCTCTGCATCAGTTAAGTACTCTCCGAAGGTGGGATCCTGTCGACCTACAGTCCTCGCACCCCCGTTGGGTAGTTCCCTAGCCGTCCTATCGTGTGGGTCCGGGACAGGTGACTCATCACGAACAAGTCGCGCATTCATCTTGTAGCCGCCGGCTCGCCTTCGGCGCGCAGCCACTATGAACGCGACAATCAGGGCAAAAATCAGTAACAGGGCAATCATAGCTTCAGCGGATAACGCTTGAATTACCTCGGTCATTCCTCGTTCCTCTAACTTGCTGCCAGCCGCGCCGCTTCCTCGATATCGACCGTAACCAACCGAGAAACCCCCGGCTCGTGCATGGTTACGCCCATCAGCTGCTCAGCCGCCTCCATGGTGATTTTATTGTGTGTGATAAAGACAAACTGTACTTTTTTGGACATCTCCGAGACGAGACGCGCGTAGCGCCCAACATTAGCGTCATCTAAAGGCGCATCCACCTCGTCTAACATGCAAAATGGTGCTGGATTCAATTGGAATATAGAAAATACTAGAGCAATTGCAGTCATCGCCTTTTCACCACCAGACAGCAAATGAATCGTGCTATTTTTCTTACCCGGTGGTCGGGCCATAATCGAGACACCTGTGTCCAGAAGATCATCGCCTGTCATCTCAAGACTTGCCGTTCCTCCACCAAATACCTTGGGGAAAAGCTCACTAAAGCCAGCATTGACTGTATCAAAGGTGTCTTTAAAGCGACTCCGCGTCTCTTTGTCGATCTTTTTGATTGCATTTTGCAAGGTCTCTAAGGCGGTTCGTAAGTCACTGTCCTGCGCATCTAGGTAATGCTTACGCTCTTCCGCTCTCGATGTCTCGTCTATGGCCGCCAGATTAATCGGGCCAAGCCGATGGATTCGAGCGCCAACCCGATCGACACGCACTTGCCATTCACTCTCGTCGGCACCTTCCGGCAAGCTCATTTCTACGGCATCCAAATCGGCTTCGAGGTCTCGCAAGGCTGCGTCAATTTGCTCTATCCGAACCCCTGTCTCGGCCAGCTTTAAGCGGGCACCCTCGCTCTTGGACTGCACACCTGAAGCCGCCTGTTCGGCCTGCATTCTGGCTTGCTCCCTGTCACGTAACACCGTCTCTAGCTCAGAGAGACTTTGACGAGCCTGCGTCAGCTTAGCCTCCACACCTAACCGTTTTTCGAGTAAGTCACTCAACTCTTTCCGTGCTTCGAGGTCAGGATTATCGTCAGCCGGCATCTCGCCCCGGATGACTGTCTCACGCTGCTCATAACTAGTGACTTGCTCGCGTGCTCGCTCGATCGATCTCAGCAAGGCGTCACGCTGAGTCAGTAACTCCTTATGTCGCACCTCGCAACGGTTTAGTGCGACATCCGCCTGTTGCTTCGCATGGCGACATTGTCGGACTGAGTCTCTGGCACCTGATCTCGCAGCTTCCAGTATCTCACGCCTGTCATCATCAGAGGCCACCTCATACGCAGCTCGATCAAGCAGCTTAACCGCCTCTTCAATAACCGTCTGCTCCTCAGCAGATCTGATTTCAGTATCCGATAAATCCTGACGTAATTGCTGAACGCGATTACGTTGCTGCTCATCACTGGCAGCCAGCGCTCGATGCTTGGCGTCAAGCTGACTCACAGCTTGCTGTGCGCCCTGAAAAAGCTCCTGCTCAGTGTCAATGGTGGTCTCCGCCTCAGAGCGCTTCGAGCGCAGGTCCTCAACGCGCTGGTCGGTGGCCGACAAGTTAGCGGCAACCACATCAAACTCTTCTATCACACTGTTGAGCTGGGCCTGTCTGGCAATGATTCCCTGCTCTGCATCAGACTGTGAACGCGAACGAATCCAGCCTTTGGCGACCCAGATCCCATCTTTCGAGATAACAGACTCGCCCGAGGACAATCTGGATCGCGCATTCAGTGCAGCTGTCCAATCATCAACCACCTGAACACCCGATATCAGGTACTCAAGACCGCGCGGAACGTCAATATAATGTGCCAGCAACGCCGGATCGCTCGACCTAGGGGTGGCACCGGCGTCAATTAAGGTCAGACCCGTGGGAGGTACTGTCGCCGCCGTATCAAGCGCCCCTAAATCCGACTGCATGCCATGAAGCCAGTGACCTAGGATAACATCCGCCGCAACCTCAAAACCCTCATCTACGCTGATGGCCTCTACTAATGGATCGCTGTTCGTCATCGCCTGAGCACTGAGCCATGCGTCCACGGCATCGTCCGATGCCATCTCTTTTGAATCAAGCTGTAAGGCTTCCAAGGAGGCACGTTGTCCAGTCAGCGCCTGCAACTGCCTCCGCAACACATCTTGTTGCTGGCGCTCGGTGTCTAGCTCGCCTCGAATCGCATACAACGCTTGCTTAAGACTATCCAGCGACAGCTTCCTTGACGATACAGCGCCCTGCGCGTCCGATAGTGCGCTTGCAGACGCTTCAAGCTCTGTATCGCTATCGCGCTCGGCCAAACTAGCGAGCTCCTTGTTAATCCGTGTTTTGCGCTCATTAATCGCTGAAAGGTTGCGCTCAGCGTTGGTCTTACGCCCTTGCTGAACCTGCACCTGTTGTCGCGGCAGTGCGGCTTTCTGCGTAAAGTGATCCCAGTCAGCGTCGGCTGTCATAGCGACTTTCTCGGCTTCAGCGAGCGCACGATCCACCCGCGCCACCTCCTCTCGCTCCCGCACAAGCGTGGGCTCTATTGATGACAATGCTTCCTTTAAATCCGTGAGCCGCTGACTATCTGAATCTACCAGACCCAACTCGCGCTGCTTGCCTTCAAGGGTCTGAGCCAGGTCTTTTGCCAAGGAGTCCCGACGCTGCTTTGCAAAACTAATGGCTTGCTCTATCCGACTAACATCGCTACCGAGCGCATAGAACTCGCCCTGCAAGTCACTTACGGTGGTATTAGCGTCAGTAATCTGCTGTCGTATTGACTCGATTTCGGCTGCCTTTGCTGCGGCTTCCGACTGATGACGCTCTCGTTGCATGGCAAAGTCATCAATTTCCCGCTGCGCTCGCTCGGCAACACCTGACTGAACACGCCGCTGCAACACCAAGAGCTGGGCCTTCAGATCTTGCTCTTCCTTTCGGTATTCTGCGTAACGTTCGGCGGACTGAGCCTGACGCTTTAAATGGGTCAGATTTCTATCCAACTCCTCTCGCAGATCAGTTAACCGATCGAGATTATCGAGGGTCCGCTGCATACGATTTTCGGTTTCGCGCCGTCGTTCCTTGTACTTGGAAATGCCAGCTGCCTCCTCGATATACACACGAAGGTCTTCTGGCTTGGACTCAATCAAGCGCGAGATCATGCCTTGTTCAATGATCGCATAGCTTCTTGGCCCGAGACCGGTTCCTAAGAACAGGTCGGTTATGTCTCTGCGCCGACACTTATTGCCATTAAGGAAGTAATCTGACGTGCCTTCACGCGTAACCAACCGCCGCACCGAGATGTCACTGTAGGCCGCAAACTCACCGCCCACCTTGCCGGTAGAGTTGTCAAAAAGCAGTTCAATTGACGCCTGGCCAACAGGTTGACGATGCGTGGTGCCATTGAAGATGACGTCGGTCATTGACTCACCGCGGAGGGTTTTCGCCGAGCTTTCACCCATTACCCAGCGGACAGCGTCGATGATATTAGATTTGCCACAGCCGTTTGGGCCCACTACTGCGCACATATTGCTCGGGAGGGTGACTTTTGTTGGGTCAACAAACGATTTGAACCCAGACAGTGAGATCGACTTTAAACGCATTGAGCCCCAACTGGCGGTTGTGCCGCCACTAAATTCCAATCAAAAAACACTACATCTAGTGTACCCACAAAGGCTGTTCAACACTATATGCAAATTGATCTAAATAGGCTCTCAGCGGGGTGCGGGATTCAGAGACAGGTAAAGCCTAGGGCTATCGGCTAAAGCGACACCACGTATTTCGCCGCGCAGCACCGCATTCGACAGACCTGGCTGACCATTTTTCGATACCTGAACCTCGATATCGACTTCTTCGAGGTCGGACAATACTTGCCCCGCCATACTATTTTCATCTGACAACATTACCGTAAAAGGCCAACCACTGAGCTGGTGGCGGACCACTGCGGTGGGCATTCGCTGGCTACTTCCTGCGGGTCGTGCGATCACAAATACGGTATTACCTATGTAATCACTCGCCGCCAATGTTCCTTCAACGTCGACCTCTATCTCAAGACTCGGCCCGCTGACGCCAGCGACCATCTCCGACTCGCCACCGACCTCGGGGCCAGACGCGATTCGCGACTCCGCTTCAGCGATGGCCGTACGCATCAACTCATATCCCTGAGAACCTGGCACCTCGAGATCGCGCAACACCCGCATGTAACCAATAGCCTCTACAAAGTTGCCGGCACCGAAAGCCCCCATTGACAGCGTTGCTAACGCCGATTGTTGTGTTGGGTCGGAGGCCAATGCCCGCTCGGCGCGCAGACGCGCACGAGGTGTCAAAGTCTGTTCATTGATAATAAACTCGGCTTGCGCAGCACGACCAAGCACATCAGGCGACTCAGGTGCCTCGGCTAATATCGCTTCATAATTATCAAGCGCGTCCTCCGCGCGACCGGTGGAGATGTAGTACTCGCCCAACAACGACCTATAGTCTAGGTTGTCAGGCCTGTCTTTGGATCGAGACTCTATCCGCTGCACCAGTTCGTTCACCTCCTCAGGCGACGCTGCCTCCAGATCGACAATGGCTCGCGTAATCTGAACATCTTCGTAGGCACCTAATCGATCGTACAAGACCCAGGTTGCTGCAGTGAGGGCTAGTAGCAGGACAATCTGATAAGGCCAGCTTACGCTCGCTCCCATGACAGCAGGCCCAGCAGTATCGATTTCCTTGTCGTCCCACACTCGCAGTTGCGCATCGGCCATCAGCGCCTCGTCGTCAGTCTCTTTTTGACGGATAGCCAACCAGTCATCTACTGAATCGCCATCAACTTCGCGCGACCAGACCGCGGGCAATACCAACAAAAAGACAGCGGCGATCCCACTCAAACCCAGCACTAACAGAAATAACTCACTCATGAATCACCATCGACATACTTTCGTCGTAACGCCTCGGCTCGCTGAGTATTAGACGACACTGTTGCCGTAGCTTGATCCCTGCGGATTTGAATCAGCACCACAGTGACCGCCATGACAAATAAAATGAGTGGAGCAGACCAAAGCCACATCGTATTTGAGTCAACACCGGGACGATAGCGAACAAACTCGCCGTAGCGATCCACCAAGAAATCAACTATCTCCTCATTTGAAGCACCTGATTCCAATTGCTCGTAAAGAATAGCCCTGAGATCACGTGAAATAGGTGCATTCGAATCAGCGATATTTTGGTTCTGGCACTTCGGACACCGGAGCTCCTGGCTAAGCAGCTTATAACGAACTTCTAGCTCAGGAGAGCTAAAATCATAAGTTTCGATAACCGCTGCCGAACTCGACGTCCACAAAACCAAAAGTAGCAAAATACTGCGCAGTAACATCAAATCTCACCCTCTTCAAAGTAGGGCGCCAATTGCTCGCGCCAGACAGTTTCGTCAACGACGCCGACATGCCGGTGCTGGACAATACCTTGCGCGTCGATGACGTAGGTTTCAGGGGCACCATAAACCCCGAGATCCAATCCGAAGGTGCCCTTCACATCGACAACTGTCTCGGCATAGGGATTACCGAGATCATCTAGCCACTTTTCGGCCTTTTGAGGATCATCTTTATAATTAAGACCGTAGATGGTAACGCCCGTTTTTGCGAGATCCAGAAGATAGGGATGTTCTACCCGGCAAGAGAAACACCACGTCGCCCAAACGTTGATTAAGGCGGGCTTTCCCTGCCAGCCATCAGGGGTGCGCATCGCATCATTTCCCAGGACCGGGAGCACAAAATCCGGCAAGGGATCGCCAATGCGCGCCGAGGGAAGATCCATTGGATCGAGAGCCAAACCTCTTACCAGCAACACGACAAGTGCCAAAAAAGCGATCAAAGGCGCAAATCGTTTAAACGGCTGCAACCTCAACTCCCTGCGGTGCTTCAGACCGACGCGCCCTGCGATAGCGGCGATCAAAGCTTGTGGTTAGTCCACCAACACCGATTAGCAATGCGCCAAACCAGATCCACCTTATGAACGGCTTGTGCTGAACGCGAACCGACCAGGCACCGTCACCCAGTGGTTCTCCCAATGCAATATACAAATCACGTAACACGCCTGCATCGATAGCGGCTTCCGTCATTATTTGACCGCTCGCGACGTAACGTCGTTTTTCAGGCATCAATGTAGTGAACGCCGTCCCCTTATAAGCAACCGAGAACACGCCTCTATCAGCGACGTAATTAGGGCCCTCTACCACAGTTAACGCTTGCAACGTAAAGCCGTGGTCATTGAGCGTAATGCTGTCACCCACTTCCATGCGTAAATCACGCTCTTCACTGAACTGTGTGACAAACACCGCGCCAATAATGACCAGAGCAAATCCAAAATGCGCCGTCAACATACCAATGTACGATGGCGTCAGCCGGCGCAACATCGCGCCGGCACTGGTCACCCCGCGGCTACGCTGCTGCAGATCTCGTGCCAAGCCCAACAACACCCATGCAGCCAGCAACACTGCGAGAGTTGCCCATAGGTTGACCTCGCCAATACCGAGATAAGGCACCAGCAGCGCGACAATTACGCAAATGACAGCGGGGAAACCCAGCTCACTGATCCAGCGCTTGGCTTCATCTTGCTTCCAGCGGGAGATAGGGCCTACCGCCATGAACGGTGCTACCAACGCCATGGCGGGCACAAAAACTGCATTAAAATAAGGCGGCCCTACGGAGTATTTCCCCTGCCCCAAGGCATCCATCATCAGCGGAAATAACGTTCCCACTAAAACGACGATAGCCGACACGGCGAAGATGAGATTATTCGCGAGAAGGAGTGATTCTCGGGACTCAAGCTTGTAGCTGATCGGACTCGCCACTGTCGGCGCGCGAAACGCAAACAGAGTGAGCGAGCCACCCACTACTAAGACAAGGAAGATCAAAATAAACAACCCTCGCTCCGGGTCTGCGGCGAAAGCGTGGACTGAGGTGAGCACACCAGATCGAACGAGAAAAGTCCCAAGAAGCGACAAAGAGAAGGCGGCAATGGCAAGCAGCACTGTCCACGATCTGAATAGTCCTCTCTTCTCTGTCACGGCCAAGCTATGAATCAATGCCGTACCAACAAGCCAAGGCATAAACGACGCATTTTCGACGGGATCCCAGAACCACCAACCGCCCCAGCCTAACTCGTAATACGCCCACCAACTGCCAAGCATGATGCCCAAGGTCAGAAATGCCCAGGCGACATTTGTCCACGGCCGAGACCACTTTGCCCATGCCGCATCTAACCGTCCACCCATTAGTGCCGCGACGGCAAAGGCAAACGGAACAGCGAGACCGACGTAACCCATGTAGAGAAGCGGAGGATGAATAATAAGTCCGGGGTCTTGCAACAACGGATTGAGATCGTTGCCCTCGGCGGCAACACCTGGGAGTAGTCGTTCGAAGGGGTTAGACGTAAACAGTGAAAACGCAATAAATCCAACACCAATCAAACCCAAAATACTCAGCACTCGTGCTAATACCACCAGCGGCAGACCCCGGCTTGCCACTGCCACCGCCAATGACCAAGCCCCCAAAATCCATACCCACAGCAGAAGGGAGCCCTCGTGGTTACCCCATACCGCGGAGAACTTGTAGATTGGCGGCAGTAACGAGTTCGAGTTACCGGCAACTACTTTTACCGAGAAATCATCTTGCAGAAAGACAATCACGAGGCAGGCGAATGCAATCGACAGGAAAACAAAAAAGCCTGCGGCGAGACTCGGCGCTATATTCATAGCCCAGCGCTCACCCCGCCACGCTCCGATGAGAGGAACGGTCCCTTGGAGAGCGCCGAGGCACAAAGCAATGATCAGGGCAATCTGCCCAGCTTCAGGAATCATGGTTGCGGTGCTCCTTGCGCTTGCGCTTTTTCCAGCGCGTCAGCGACTTCTGGCGGCATGTAGTTTTCATCGTGCTTAGCGAGCACCTCGCTGGCTGTCACTACACCATTTGCACCGAGGATTCCTGTCGCCACGACACCTTCGCCCTCGGCGAACAAATCGGGCAGGATACCGTCATAGGTTACGGTGACCGAACTCGCAAAGTCAGTAACGATGAACCGAGTCTCTAATTTGTCTCGCGCGCGCGTGACGCTTCCCTCGACGACCATGCCACCCACGCGAATCGAGCGATCTGTTGGCGCTTCACCCGCCGCCACCTCTGAGGGTGAATAAAATAAGTTGATGTTGCCTCGCAGCGCATAAGATGTCAGGCCCACGGTCAGACTCGACAGTAAAACAATCACAAGCGCTATGATGAGTCGTTGTTTACGTTTTGGATGCACAGTTAACTATCGCCCTCACTCAGGTTGGATTGCCGAGCGCTGCGCAGTCTGATGGTCGCGTTGAGCGAGCGAGTCGAGACTAGGGGGCGAATGAGTGCAATCGTTAGCACGGCGAACGTAATGCCATAGGCGCTCCATACGAAGCCCCCGTGACCACCCATTAACAGCGCCTCGCCGATTGATTCGAAGTACATGACTAATCGTTTAACCTCTTATGTAACCAAGCGGAGTGTGCATACTCTTGGGTCAGTGACTGTTTTATATTCAGCATCATAAGCAATGCGAACAACACATAAAACGTCACGATCATCCCCAGTAACGGGTAAAGCATAGAAGTATCAATTGCGGAACTACCGGTGAACTTAATCGATGCGGGCTGGTGTAACGAGTACCACCAGTCAACCGATTTGTAGATGATAGGGATATTGACCGTACCAACCAGACTCAAAATGGCACAGGCCCTCGCCGCAATCGTCTTATTCTCGTAGGCCTCAAAAAGCGCCATAACGCCCACATAGAGAAAGAACAAGATTAACATCGACGTGATGCGAGCATCCCAAACCCACCATGCACCCCATGTCGGCTTACCCCAAATCGCCCCTGTTACGAGGGCAATCGCTGTGTATGCCGCGCCAATGGGTGCGGCAGCTCGCATTGCGGTGTCGGCAAGTTTAACTCGCCAAACCAAACTCACCAGTCCCGCAGAGGCCATGACGTAATAGCCAGCAAGCGCCACAACGGAAGCGGGCACGTGAATATAAATGATGCGGTAGGAGTCGCCCTGTTTGTAGTCAGTTGGTGCAAACAACAGGCCCCAGGCGCTACCCACCAATAGAGCGACAACGGTGAGGGGGAGGAGCCAAGGAATCACTCTGTCACAGAAGCGATAAACCCAGGGAGGAGAACCAAATTGATGAACGATACGCCACATGGCCCAAGTATATCCGGTAAATGATCGAAGTGGGGGTTATCAGAGCTCCAATGACACTCGAAGACCTGCCGCTATTGCCACTGGCGACAAGACGAGCCCACCAGTAACACCAGCACCAAGCAGCGCGAGCGCCACAGCCGGATCGCCCCCGCCAACCGCCTCCGTCAACGACCTCGTACCCACAATAAGAACGGGGACATAGAGCGGTAAGATAAGTAAAGATAGCAACATGCCGCCGCGCTGAATCCCAACGGTCAATGCCGCACCGACGGCCCCCAGTAGTAACATAATGAGTGTGCCCATCAATAAGCTAGCCATCAGTATCGGAGCCACACTGAGTGGCAGCCCTAGCATCAAACCAAAAAGTGGTGACACAAGGCTGAGCAGAAACCCACTCGCCAACCAAGAGGCGAGCAACTGCGGCAAGACGGCAACTGCCAACGGGATGTTGGCCATCGCTAATTGCTCCAGACTTCCATCAGCAAAGTCGTCGGCAAAGAGTCGCATGCATAGCATGACATTCGCTAGCAGTGCGACCACCCACACAATACCGGGCGCAAGTGCGGACAGCATTTCCGGATCGGGCCCAAGACCCAGAGGAAACAAAATGATAACTAACAAGAAAAATAACAACGGGTTAACAATTTCGCCGGGGGATCTCACCAGCAGCAGCAAATGCCTGCCCGTCTGACGGATACAGTAATGAGCCAGACTGGCGTCTGCTCGCTCAGGGGCCACGATACGACTCCAAGTCCAAAACCTCGAGTCGCTCTCCCAAGTCCGCTTTCTGATGGCTGGTAAAAATCACCGCTCCTCCGTCGTCCGCGTGCTCACGAAATCGATTTTCTAAGACTCGAACACCAGCGACATCCAGTGCGGTAAAGGGTTCATCCAGAAGCCATAGACGGGCCGACGGTAAAAATAGCCTTGCGAGCGCAACGCGCCTCTGCTGACCTGCAGACAAACGGGCCGTTAACGCGTCCTCATAACCTGTCATATTTAGAGCCGCCAACGCCTTGTCCAGTTCTGAATCACTCGGTGAGCACAATCCCGCCGGATGAGTTCGCAGATTTTGACGAGGCGACATCGTGCCTTTGAGCGCTGGAGCGTGACCGCTATATAAAACGTCATCACAACGCGAAAGGTGCCCGAAGACCTCAATTCGTGCCAATCCAGCAAAAGCTCGAAGTAATGACGTCTTGCCCACACCGTTACCCCCAGCTAGCTGCAACAGACTTCCGGTAGTCACCGTTAAATTAAGGCCCGTCAACAACTGTCGCGGGCCTTTATAGACGTCGAGGTCTCTCACCTCGAGCAGCGTTGCCGTCACAACGACACCGTTTTTATCACCGGCAGCTCGGTGTCCTCGCTACCGGTTCGATCAACTGCAAGGGTCTCGAAGTCAAACAGTTGTCGATCCGCTAATTGAGATGGCGCTACGTTTCGAAGTGACTTGAAGATGGTCTCTGTGCGCCCTGGGTATTGCTTCTCCCACTCACCTAACATGCGCTTGACCTCAGCTCGCTGCAAATTTTCCTGCGAGCCACACAAGTTACAGGGAATGATCGGGAAGTTCTCATACGCCGCAAACGCCTCGATATCCCTCTCCTTGCAATAAGACAGCGGGCGTATGACCACATTTTTTTTGTCGTCACTCAAAAGCTTGGGGGGCATCGCTTTGAGCTTTCCACCGAAAAACATATTTAAAAACAGCGTTTCGACAATATCGTCCCGATGGTGGCCCAGCGCTATCTTATGGGCCCCAATTTCTTCGGCAAACCCATACAAGGTCCCGCGACGAAGACGACTGCACAATCCGCAAGTCGTTTTTCCTTCGGGGATGACAGACCGCACCACGCTGTAGGTATCCCGCTCCAAAATGTAATAGGGAACGCCAATTGACTCCAGGTAGGCGGGCAAAATGTGCTCCGGATACTCGGGCTGCTTCTGGTCGAGATTGACCGCAATAATTTCGAAGTGAATCGGCGCGCTGCGCTGCAAATGAAGCAAGATGTCCAGCATGGTGTACGAGTCTTTACCTCCGGACAAACACACCATGACGCGGTCCCCCGCTTCTATCATGTTGTAATCCGAGATCGCCTGGCCTGTTAAACGCCGCAACCGCTTTCGCACTTTATTGTGGTTGTAGGACGCCTTCTTAGCCGCCGGAGAGACGGTCCTCACCACACTGGGCTCAGGTTTCTCTATAGGATTAGCGGTACGGCTCATTCAAATATCACAGTGGTAAAACGCGGATGATAGTGGCACAGACTGACCGAATCAAAATTACCGGCACGAATATCGTCCATACCTGTGAAAAACTGGCTTGCAGTTTGCGCGCTGGCGCATGAAAATTCCGACCGCACTACTACCCACCCGCCGATTGTTCACCCCTCTGTGAGGAGAGTTCCATGAAAACACCCGTTACGGTTACTGTCACTGGCGCCGCCGGTCAAATAGGTTATGCCCTACTTTTTCGCATTGCTTCTGGCGCGATGCTTGGCAGTGACCAACCCGTAAGACTTAACCTTCTCGATATCACGCCCGCTTTGGATGCGCTTGAAGGTGTTCGGATGGAGCTGGATGACTGTGCTTTCCCGCTACTGTCTGGCATCACCTGCAGTGACGATCCCCATGTCGCGTTTGCTGACTGCGATTACGCCTTGCTCGTCGGCGCCCGCCCACGCGGTCCTGGCATGGAGCGCAAAGATTTGCTGGAGGCCAACGCCGCCATTTTCTCGGCCCAAGGCAAGGCCATGAATGCTGTCGCAAGTCGCAATATCAAGGTGCTGGTGGTTGGCAACCCCGCCAATACCAATGCACTTATTGCCATGCACAACGCCCCGGATATTGATGGCACCCAATTTACAGCCATGACACGGCTCGATCACAATCGCGCTATCACACAGATCGCACAAAAACTGGGTGTGCCGAGCACAGACGTAAGCAATATGACCATTTGGGGTAATCACTCAGCAACACAGTATCCAGACCTATTCAACACCCGAGTGAGGGGTCAATCAGCCATTGAGCTCGTCGATCATGCCTGGTTGGAACAAGACTTTATTCCTACGGTACAACAGCGCGGCGCAGCCATTATTAACGCGCGGGGCGCCTCATCGGCAGCATCTGCGGCGAATGCGGCCATCGATCACATGCGCACCTGGGCCTTAGGCACTGCAACAAACGACTGGACCTCCATGGGCATCCTGTCGACTGGCGCCTACGGCGTGCCTGACGGACTCATTTATTCCTTTCCTTGCGTCTGCAGCAACGGTGTCTACAGCGTAGTAGAGGCTGTTAGTGTTGGCGACTTTAGTCGCTCAAGACTCGATGCAACTGCACAAGAACTCAGTGAAGAACGCGACGCAGTTCGGCACCTACTCGGCTAACCGCGTCTAGACATGCGCGCCGCCGAAGAGTCCGTATCCTCCCGGCGCGCGTTTCAAAGCTCTCGCAATACTTGAAGCGGTGGCACGGCTACCACTTTTCGACAGGCAAACGTTCCCAGAACGCCAATGATGCCCCCGCCCAATGCAATACCTGTGGGCCACAGTAACCATTGCACTTGATACTTAAGATCCAGCATTTGCGTTTGCAGCGCCCAACCTGCAGCTTCAGACCCTAAAATGGCAAGAACGCCCGCGAGCGCGCCCATGACAGCAAACTCAATGGCCACGGCGCCCAGTAGCGTGCTTCGGCTCGCACCTAACGCGCGTAAAATAGCGCTCTCGTGCAAGCGCTCATCAACACTGGCACTGACGCCGGCAATGAGCACCAGCGCCCCGGCGACCAGTATCACAAGCAGCACCAATTCAATCGCCTGGCTCACCTGATCTATGATGGTTTTAATTTCCTGAATAGCGACATCTAGCTCGATGATGGTCAGCGTTGGCATCAGGGCCAACAATTCGCCAACGCGAGGCTTTTCACTCGGATCGAGGTAAAAACTTGTAAAGAGGGTGCTGGGGAAGCGCTGCAGTAAGCTATCTGGAAAAATGACGAAAAAGTTGGGCTGCATAGACTCCCAGTTAACCTCACGGATACTTGCCACCTCCACAACGAATTCATCTGCCGCGATTCTAAGGCTCAGCCGATCACCGACCTTGGCTCCAATGTCGTCAGCAAAACCATCCTCGAGGGAGATCAAAGCGTCTTCTGTGCCGGGCTCCCACCACGATCCCGACACAAGCTTATTGCCCTCGGGCAATGTGTCGGTCGATGTGAAATTAGCCTCTCTCTGCCGCGCCCCCTCCTCAAACTCATCCCAATTGGGCAATGGCTTATCGTTAACCGCCATAACTCGCCCCCTCGCCGCGGGATACAACTCACCCACCTCAATATCGCGTTGGGCGAAAAAGTCTAATAATGTCTGTTCCTCTGAAGAGGCGAGGTTTAATACAAAGTGGTTAGGGGTGCCTTCGGGGATTTGAAGACGCCATTGATCCAACAGACTTGTCCTGACAGCCGTGAGCACGAGTAGGAGCATGATTGCGATGCCAAAAATGACCACTTGGAACGCACTGGCATTGCCACGGCGCTGCATGCCGGCCAGTGCCAGACGCCAAATACTCCCCGCGCTACTGCCGATTTGACGACTGCCCTTTAAGAGCAGCTGAGCCGCGCCGAATCCAAGACCCACAGTCAGCGCCACAGAGCCGAGCAGAGCGCCGGTAAGCTTCAGGTCTCCGCTGTACCACAACATCAAGAGCCCCAGTGATATTGCACCTAGGACAAGATCCGATGCACGAGTGGCATCAGCAATCGTTTCCTCGCGACGAATAACCCTGAGCGGTGATACCGCACCCAGTCGAGCCAAAGGGGGCCACGCAAAAAAACCAATACAGACCAAGGCGGTGACTCCACCCGTAATGTAAGGCGACCAGCCGGTAGCGGTGATTTCACCGGGCAGTTGATCTGCAAGTGCGTTAAACATGGCGCTCTGAGCCAACCAGCCGATGCCACTTCCGACGATGATTGCAATGAGCCCAAGCCACGCGAGGCTGAACGCATATAGTTGTTGAATGGTATGCTTAGTCGCTCCCAAACTTTTCATTACGGCGACTTGATCGGTGTGACGCTCGCCAAAACGCCGAGCCGCCACCAAGATCGCAGCTGCGGCCAAGACGACGCCAAGACTTCCTGCAAGTAAGAGAAAACCCCGTGCACGATCCAAGGTAGCCCCAATGCCGGGTTGCGACTCATCAACGGTCAATACACGCTGCCCCTGCACGAGTTGTGGTTTTACCCAGTCATGAAAACGATCCAGTTGGTCAGAATCGCCTGCAACCAGCATTCTGTAAGTCACTCTGCTGCCCGGCTGAATGACCCCCGTGGCGTTAAGATCCACGGAATTCATTACCAAGCGTGGGCCGTAGCCAAAAAAGCCACTTGTCGAGTCAGGCTCGCTCAGGAGCGTTCCCGCTACGGTCAATGTGGCATCGCCAACATAAACGTCATCACCAATCGAAACTGACAACTGCTCTACCAGTCTAGGTGCCAAAAACACTCGGCCGGGCTCAGGCATGTCGGAAGATGGCTGGAGTGACCCCGTATCAATCGATAGCGCGCCCCGAAGTGGATATGCTCCACCAACCGCTTTGACAGAAGCAAGAAACATCTCATCAGAGTCCGATATGACCATGGATGAAAAGGTGACTGTCTCGGCGCGCGCCAAACCTAAACTGTCCGCTTCATCAATCCAGGTTAACGGGACCAAACTTGCACTGGAGACCACTAAATCTGACGCCAAGAAGCTCGCTGATTCGCGTTCAAGATTTAATTGAAGTCGATTGACAAATCCGCTTATCGCAACGACCACAGACACGGCTAATAGCAAGGCGCTGAACAGCACTCCCAACTCACCGCCGCGCCAATCGCGCAGTAGCAATCGAATTGAGCTGGTGATGGGTGACGTCACAGTGCTTCTTCTAGTCGGCCTGCCGACATACTGAATTTGCGTTGGCAACGATCGGCAAGATCTGTGTCATGAGTCACCAGCACCAGGGTCGTGCCTTCCTCAATGTTCAGATCAAACAATAGCCTCACGACATTGGCACCCGTCACCGTATCGAGGTTCCCCGTAGGCTCATCAGCAAACAAAATAACTGGCGCCGAGGCAAAGGCACGCGCTATAGCGACGCGCTGCTGCTCGCCGCCCGACAGCGTCCGAGGGTAATGATGCAGGCGCTCTCCCAGCCCCACTCTGGCGAGAAAACCCTCGGACTTTTCTCGCGCACCCTGTGTACCGGCCAGCTCAAGCGGCAACATCACGTTTTCAAGTGCTGTGAGCGCCGGGAGCAATTGGAAATTTTGAAAGACAAAGCCTACTTTTTCGCTGCGCAGGGTGGCACGCTGATCCTCATCGAGGTCAACGATATTGATATCATCGAGGTAAATATCGCCCGCAGTGGGCGAATCGAGTCCCGCCAGCAACCCTAGCAATGTAGACTTGCCAGATCCGGAGGCGCCTACAATGGCGGCAGTCTCTCCCTGCTTGATTTCCAAATCGATCCCTCGCAGGATTTCAAGCTCGGACGAAGCCGTGCCAACTCGTTTACTCAGCTGGGATGTTTTGATCATGCGTTACTACCTCTGGCATCACTTACGACAGCGTCTCTGCGCTGGACTTGTCTTGCTACTACTTACCCTTTCACATCAGTCTGCAGCCGCGTCCGGTCCCAGTATATTGGTTTTGGGCGACAGCTTGAGTGCAGCATACGGCATGGACATGGAGCAAGGCTGGGTCAATTTGCTTGAACAACGCCTCAAGATTAAGGCGCCCAATGCGAAGGTGATTAATGCCAGCATATCGGGGGAAACAACCGGTGGCGGTGCTGCGAGACTAGCCGGATTGCTCGACAAATACGAACCCAGCGTTGTGATTATTGAGCTTGGCGGCAATGACGGACTTCGGGCGTATCCGATAAAACAGATGCGGCGCAATCTGAAAACCATGACCGACGCCGCTTTAAACACCAATAGCAAAGTGCTTCTGCTGGCTGCCGAAGCCCCGCCCAACTTAGGGCGCCGATACACTGCCCTTTTCCGTGAGAGTTATACTCAGCTCGCGCAGAACGAGGCCGTTATGTCGTTACCCTTTATCGTAGAGCATATCTTTTTGTCAGATGAACTGATGCAAGCGGACGCCACTCATCCCAATGCCAAAGCACAACCGCTGCTACTGGATGTGGTGTGGCCGTCTTTACTTACGTTGTTGGGAAATAGTATCGATGAGTGAGGCAAGGCCGCTACGCGACACCCTTGAAACCGTGATTTTCGGCACCGAAACACGCGGGGGCAACCTGTTTGATGTGGCGCTTCTGATCACCATATTAGCCAGTGTCGCTGTCGTTATGCTCGACTCCGTGAATGCCTATCACGAACTCTACGGTCCGCTTTTTCGCATTCTCGAAATCACCTTTACCCTCGTATTTACACTCGAATATCTGACCCGACTTTGGTGTGTTCGCAACCCCATGGCCTATGCCATTAGTTTCTGGGGAGTCATTGATTTACTGGCCATCCTACCGACATTTCTGACCCTGTTCGTCCCGGAAGCCTCCTCTCTCATGGTTATCCGCCTGCTGCGTGTACTGCGGGTCTTTCGAATCCTGCACTTGTTTGAACTCCACGAAGAGTACATTGAAATCATTGGTGTACTGCGAGCTACATCCAGATCAATCCTAGTGTTTTTCTCCCTCGTGATGGTCACCGTCGTCGTATTCGGTTGTCTCTTATACGTCATCGATGGCCCTGAGCACGGTTTTGTCAGCATTCCGATGAGTATCTATTGGGCCATCGTTACCATTACGACGGTCGGTTATGGTGACGTCGTGCCAGGCACCCCCATGGGGCGATTTGTTGCCTCAATTGGTATTTTGGTCGGTTATTCGATTCTAGCCGTGCCGACAGCGATCATAACCAGTAAACTATGGGAACGATTAGGGTCAAGACGAGCCGCACAAACCCTCGCGTGGAACTGCCAAGTATGTGCTGGTGCGGACCACGCACTGGATGCGGCATTTTGCAAACACTGTGGCGCCGAAATGGACATTCCAGATGAAATTCGCGCACCAAGGCCAACGCTGCCGTGACTAAAAATCCAACCGACATTTTTTCCCATCGGAAGTACTGGGCAGAGTGCTTTGGGCCTGCACCATGGCTGCCCATGTCACGTGCCGAAATGGACGAGCTCGGCTGGGATAGCTGCGACATCATCATTGTTACCGGAGATGCCTACGTCGATCATCCGAGCTTCGGTATGGCCGTCATCGGGCGGGTGCTAGAGGGACAAGGTTTTCGGGTCGGCATCATATCCCAGCCTGACTGGCGCAGTGTTGATCCCTTCCGGGAGCTGGGAAAGCCGAATCTGTTCTTTGGCATAGCCGCTGGCAATATGGACTCCATGATCAACCATTACACGGCTGATCGAAAACGACGAAATGATGACGCCTACACCGCCGGCGATTTAGCGGGAAAACGCCCTGATCGTGCGGTAACTGTCTACAGTCAGCGCGCCAGAGAAGCGTATCGCGACGTACCTGTGGTCATAGGCGGCATTGAGGCCAGCCTTCGTCGCATGGCGCATTATGATTACTGGAGCGACACCGTAAGGCGCTCTGTCCTCGTAGACAGCAAGGCCGATATATTGCTCTACGGCAACGCTGAGCGAGCGATTATCGATCTCGCCCACGGTCTCGCCAATGGCAAAACGATAGACCAACTCAAGCATTTGAGAGGGACCGCCTTTCTTGTTACCGAGGTCTTGCCCGGCTATCGCCTCATTGACTCTTCATCAGTCGATCAGCCTGGCAAAGTAGAACCGCACCTCAATCCTTACGAGGGTATGGAGCCCGAGGTTTGTGACAATGAGTCGGCAAAATCGGAACCACCGATTGAGATTGTTGCGGCGCCGGTAACGCTGCAGGCCAGCAGCAATCCGAACAAAGATGTGATCAGATTACCCAGCTATGAACGCGTCAAGGACGATCCGGTGTTGTATGCGCACGCCGCTCGAGTCATGCACAAGGAGACCAACCCGCATAACGCGCTGGCGCTGATACAAGCGCACGGAGATCGTGAGGTTTGGTTCAACCCTCCCCCTATCCCCCTGTCCACGCCCGAGCTCGATTGGGTTTTTGAGCAACCCTATCAACGCCGACCTCATCCGATTTATGGCGAGGCAAAAATTCCGGCGCTGGAGATGATCCAGCACTCCGTCAATATCATGCGCGGCTGCTTTGGCGGCTGCACGTTTTGCTCCATTACGGAGCATGAAGGTCGCATCATCCAGAACCGCTCCGAAGACTCCATCGTGCGTGAAATTGAGAAGATTAGAGATACCAGTCCCAGTTTTACGGGCGTTATTTCGGATCTTGGCGGTCCTACCGCCAATATGTGGCGCTTGGCATGCAAGAGCGAGGAGATCGAAGCAAAGTGTCGCAAACTGAGCTGCGTCTTCCCTGGCATTTGCAAAAATTTAAATACCGATCAAACACCGCTCGTACATCTTTATCGCAGGGCACGAGCCATACCTGGCATCAAAAAAGTGTTAATCGCCTCTGGTCTGCGTTATGACATTGCCGTCGAGACACCCGAATACGTCAAAGAACTGGTAACGCACCACGTTGGGGGATATCTGAAAATTGCCCCCGAACATACCGAGGACGGCCCGCTCGATCAGATGATGAAGCCGGGCATTGGAACCTATGACAAATTCAAGCAGCTGTTTGATACCTACACCAAAGCCGCCGGTAAAAAGCAGTACTTAATTCCCTATTTTATCGCGGCGCACCCCGGCACCACCGATAACGACATGGTTAATCTAGCGCTGTGGCTAAAACGCAATAAGTTTAGAGCCGATCAGGTGCAGACGTTCTATCCCTCGCCCATGGCGCTCGCCACAGCGATGTATCACAGCGAGAAGAATCCGCTGAAAAAAGTTAGTCGCGAGTCTACGCAGGTCCCTGCAGTGCGGAGTATTAAACAACGCCGTCTTCACAAAGCGTTTCTGCGCTACCACGACCCTGATAATTGGCCCGCACTGCGTGATGCGCTCAAGAAAATAGGCCGTCGCGACCTCATTGGCAATGGACCGATGCACCTTGTGCCGTCCCGACAACCACCCAAACGGCATCGTCTTGTAAAGGATGGGCGAGGAACAACGCCTTTCAGGACCAAACACACCCGGTAAGTTTGACTGCAATCCGGCGGAACAAGGCTTTGCAGCGCGCAAAAATACTGCTACGGTCCGAGACATAACGATAAGTATTTATAGTGGCACCACGAACAACAATCACAATAGATAGGGATACCTATGAAATTTATACACACGTCATTGAGTCTTGCGGTTTTCGCCGTTTTGAGTGCACCCTCACTCGCGCAACAAGCCATGGAGGAAGTCGTAGTCACGTCAACCAAGCGCGCTGAATCAATTCAAGATGTTCCATTGTCTGTCAGCGTGATCAGCGGGGAACTTATGGAGCGCGCAGAGGTCCGAGATTTGCTCGATCTGCAATCGCTTGTACCCTCACTGCGAGTGCCGCAGTTCCAAAACTCAACACAGACAAACTTTGTCATCAGGGGATTTGGTAACGGTGCTAACAACCCAGGCATCGAGCCCTCGGTAGCGGTCTTTATTGACGGTGTGTATCGAAGCCGCTCATTGGCACGAATATCTGATCTGCCCAATATTCAGCAAATCGAGGTGCTTCGAGGCCCACAAAGCACGCTTTATGGTAAAAATGCGTCTGCCGGTGTGATCTCCGTCACGACGTCTCAGCCCGAGTTCGAGCAACGCGGCAACCTAGAGTTCGGCATCGGCAATATGGGCCAGAAATCGACGCGAGGCTATATCACAGGCCCCTTGTCTGAAACGGTAGCCTACAGCCTTGGCGGCAGCCTACTCCAGCGAGACGGGTATTTTGATAACCCGGTCAATGGAAATGCGCAGAACGAGCGAGACCGTTGGACACTGCGCGGTGAATTATTGGTCACGCCAAGCGAAGACACAGAACTGCGGGTGATCTACGATTACGACGAGCTAGATGAGGTCTGCTGTGGCACCGCCAACCTTATCGATGGGCCAGCTGGTGCGGCTCTTGCGGCGCTGTCGACAATCCCCGGTACCGCGTATGACTCTGAAGCGCCCTTCTCGTTTAGAACCTATGGCAACTTAGACCCCATAAATCGCTCTGAAAACTCGGGTTTAACGATCGATTTTCGCACCATGTGGGGTGGCGTCGACGTCAGGTCTATCACGGGATACCGTGATTCGTACTCTGATCAGCCTCAGGCCGATATTGACTACTCAGCGGCCGACGCTATTGGTAATCAGGTCTACAGTACAGACATCCAGACCTTCACGCAGGAATTCCGCCTTAGCGGCGAAACTGAGAACATGGACTGGCTGATTGGTGGCTTTTACTTTGACGAGAGCATCGATTTCGTCAGTGCTATTGATTTTGGCAGCCAATGGCGAAATTACGCCAATATTCTGGTCGCCGGCACGCCGGCCGGTGGCGAAGCCATCACAGGTAGTCTAGAAGCCTTGCTCGGTTATGCGCCGGGCACTTTCTTTGCTCCAGGCACCGGTGTGCAAGAGACTGCGACACAGGAAAACGAGACATACTCGTTTTTTGGGCAAATGACCTACGCACTGTCAGACAAAACTGATGTCACAGTGGGGATGAACTTCCTCGACGATGACAAGGCGATCACGCTTAATCAGGAAAATACTGACATTTTCGCCCAACTCCAATTAGATGGTGCTGATGGGGCTACTGCCTTGACCAATGCGGGCTTCCTTGGGGCCTTCCCAGGCGCGTTTGCGGGTACCTTCGGTCTGCCCTACACGCCCGAAAACGTTGCACTCGTCAGCTCTAGTGCCGCGGGTGCGGCTGGCCTTGCAGGGCTTCAAGCAGGCGTTCTCGCACAAGTGGCAGGAGCCGTTGCGGCATCTGATCTCTCGGATCCTGCACAGAACCCCTTTGTCGGTCTTCAGGCGCTACAGTTCTTGCCACCGATGTTAGGCATCCCAAACCCAGCACAACCGGGCACGTCGAACGACGAAAAAATCACCTACACCGTAAGCTTGTCACATGCGTTTAGTGACAACCTCAACGCCTACGCGACCTATGCAACGGGTTACAAGGCGACGAGCTGGAACCTCTCACGCGATACGCGCCCCACTGCTGGCGAATACAATGCCTTAGTCGCGGCGGGTGAGCCGTTGCCAAACAACCTCACTTTAGGCACACGCCTTGCGGGGCCTGAGGAGTCGGAAGTGATAGAGCTAGGTGTGAAGTACGACACCAGCTGGGGTTATATCAACGCGGCCATTTTTGATCAAACCATTGAAGGTTTCCAATCGAACGCATTTACTGGTGCTGGCTTCAATCTAACCAATGCCGGTAAGCAGTCGGTGGACGGGTTTGAGGTGGATATGATGGTCCGTCCAACCGATAATCTGTCTATCGCGCTGTCAGCTACAGTGCTTGATCCTTTGTACGACGATTTCCAAGGCGCCGTGCTTAATGGTGCGCCTGCTGACTTCAGCGGGCTTCAGCCAGCCGGCATTCACGAGCTGAGTTTCAGCGCCGTTGCTACCTATGACTTCACTGTCGGCGGTTGGGATGGTTTCGTTCAGGCTGATTATCAACACGACAGCGAAGTTGATATTAACGACGGTGGTGACCTATCGCTCATTAACCAACAGCTTGAAGCGCTCGGTAGTCGCAAGCGCGAAGTTAATATGTTCAACGCGAGTATAGGCTTCAAAAAGAACGATTGGCAGATTAGGTTGTGGGGGCGTAACTTGACTGATGATCAATGGTTAATTACGTGGTTCCCGTCGGTCGCTCAAACGGGTAGTGTTTCAGGCTATCCAAACCAACCCCGTACTGTTGGCGCGACAATACGCCGCAACTTCTGAGCAATATCAAGGTGCCTAGCGGGCTGCTAGGCACTCCTCTATAAACGCCCCGAGCAATGTAAACTCATGCTTCCGGGGCGTTTTTTTGCGCCACATCAATCCGATTTTTCGACTGATATCGGGCTCATCAAACGGCCGCAACACCAACTCAGTACCCTGTGTAATCCCGGCGTCAATCGCCATCTTGGGTAGCAGTGTCGTACCAATCCCGTTTGCCACCATTTGCACAATGGTTGTCAGACTTGTCGCTTGATAGGGAACTTTCACGTCTTTTTCGCCAAGCTTACATGCCTCAAGCGCATGATCCCTCAGGCAATGCCCCTCCTCCAATAGCAGCATATCGGTACCCTGAAGATCGCGGGTTCGCAGCTTTACGCTTTTAGCCAGTGCTGATGCTGGCAGTGTCGCCAAATAAAACGGGTCATCAAACAGCGTAAGGGTGTCAACGTGATCGCTGGGGAACGGTAGGGCCAATAACAACACATCCAGCTCACCCGCCTGCAGTGCATCAACCAAACTTTGCGATAAGTCTTCACGCATAAAGAGCTTACATGCTGGATGGGCTGACCGCAGAGCATTGAGCATCGCTGGCAGAATAAAGGGTGCGATGGTTGGAATGACACCAAGCCTGATGGTTCCGTGAAAGGGTTCTCCAGAGGCCTCGCACAGCGCAACCACGTCATCGACATCCGTAAGGACATCACGTGCGCGTGCAACCACCTCGTCACCCAATGCGGTGAGTAACACAGAGCGATTATTCCGCTCAACGAGGCTGGCAGACAATACATCTTCGAGCTCTACTATCGACGCGCTCAGTGTACTTTGGCTGACATGACAGGCTTTTGCAGCCTGGCCAAAGTGCTGGTGCTCGGCTACTGCGCACAAATATTTTAATTGCTTCAAGGTTGGCTGTCGCGACACGGAGGCTCCATCGATCTTGTCGTCAATTTGTCCTATATACGATCGGAAAAATCGATTGGTTTTGCCTGCTTTTTTTGGAACCAATTGCCGCCGAAATGAGTATAGTATTCACGTTGTCGCTGCAGAGCGGCGTCATGACGTCTAATGTTCAACTAGGGAGTAAAAAGCAATGGAACTGAAAGGTAGCCAAACCGAACAGAACCTCAAAGACGCGTTTGCGGGTGAATCACAAGCGAATCGTCGCTACCTCTACTTCGCCTCAAAGGCAGATGTAGAAGGTTACAACGATGTTGCAGCTGTTTTCCGCTCAACAGCTGAGGGTGAAACAGGCCACGCGCACGGTCACTTGGAGTACCTCGAAGAGGTGGGTGATCCCGCAACGGGCATGCCAATGGGCGACACCGTGAAAAACCTCGAAGCATCGATTGCAGGCGAGACTCACGAATATACCGATATGTACCCCGGTATGGCCAAAACAGCTCGCGACGAGAGCTTTGACGAGATCGCGGACTGGTTCGAAACACTTGCGAAAGCCGAGCGTAGTCACGCAAACCGTTTCCAGAAGGCTCTCGATAACCTCGACGCCTAAGCGCGAGTCATGTCGTATTTTGGGGGGACGTCAGTCCCCCCTTTCGGTTAAACCATCGCAATAGAGGCAAAATACATGCGTGAAGGTAGCGTGGATGCACCCACTCGCCACCCCATTGAGTGGAAAACGGAGAATTTTTGGGATCGTGATGCGCTCAATAACGAGTTAGAGCGTGTCTACGACGTTTGTCATGGATGCCGCCGGTGCGTCAGCCTGTGCGACTCTTTCCCGACACTGTTTGACCTGATCGATGAATCTGAAACCTTCGAAGTCGACGGCGTCGCGGTTGAGGACTACAACAAAGTGGTCGATCAGTGCTACATGTGCGACCTGTGTTATCTGACTAAGTGCCCCTATGTGCCGCCGCATGAGTTCAATATCGATTTTCCGCATTTGATGCTCCGAGCTAAGGCTCAGAACTTCAAGACCAAAGGCGCGAAGCTGCGAGACAAAGTACTGACTTCTACCGACGCGCTAATGGGCGGCGTTGCGGCGATTCCACTGGTAGACGTCACCGCAAATGCGCTGAACAAAAACGGCACCTTCCGTAAGGCGCTCGAGAGCAGTTTTGACATTGCTGCCGATGCACCCTTGCCCGAGATCCACAGGAATACCCTCATCAAACGTGCCAAAAAGCTCATCACCGATATCAAGGCGACACCCGTTGGTGCTACAACCGGTAAACTTGCGTTGTATGCAACCTGTTATGGCAATTACAGCAGCCCTGACATTGGTGAAGATTTTATTAAAGTCTTTCAACACAATGACATCAGCATCGATGTGATTCCGAAGGAAAAGTGTTGTGGTATGCCGAAGCTGGAACTTGGCGATCTGGATTCTGTCGCGGCGCTCAAAGAAGCTAACATACCGTTGCTAGCCAGCCTCGTAGACCAAGGCTATGATTTAACGGCACCGATTCCCTCTTGTGTATTGATGTACAAGCAAGAGCTACCGCTGATGTTCCCCGACGATCCCGATGTTCAGAAAGTGAAAGCCGCATTCTATGACCCCTTTGAGTATTTGTGGTTGCGCCACAAGGGCGAAGCGTTCAAGACCGAGTTCGCCGAGAGCCTCGGGAACATTGCCTACCAAGTCGCCTGCCACCAACGAGTTCAGAATATTGGCCTTAAAACGCGCGACATACTGTCACTGATTGAAGAGACAACCGTCGTCGCCCACGAGCGTTGTTCCGGACACGATGGTACGTATGCCATCAAAAAGGAAACACGCGATAAGTCCGTTAAAATTGCGCGGCCAACGGTGCGGAAGGTAAACGACCAGAAGCCCGACCATTTTATTTCAGACTGCCCTATGGCTGGAGAGCACATTGCACACCTAGCCGATGGCATCGATAGCGCCCAGCACCCTATGACGCTGCTACGCACTGCGTACGGCCTAAAGTAACGAGGAGATTTTCATGCCACACCTGACCCGAAGTGACCTATGGTCACTTGAGCAATACTCAGAACAGCGCGAGAGCTTTCGAGCTGAGGTTCTAGCGCACAAAAACAATCGCCGGTTGTCTCTGGGAGAGAACGCGCGGATCTACTTTGAAGATACGGTAACCATTCGATATCAAATTCAGGAAATGCTGCGCATCGAAAAGATTTTTGAAGTTGCAGGTATCGAGGAAGAATTAGCTGCATACAATCCGTTAATTCCCGATGGTACAAACTGGAAGGCGACCTTCATGATTGAATTTGGCGACCCTGCAGAGCGAGCACAGCGTTTGCGCGAGATGCGCGGTATCGAGAATTGCATCAACATCGAGATTGAAGGCCAGGGTGTCGTTCAGGTGATCGCGGATGAAGATCTCGAGCGAGAAACGGAAGAGAAGACGTCGGCCGTGCATTTTATGCGCTTCGAACTCAGTAACGAGCAAATCGCAGCGTTGAAAGACGGCGCGAAACTCTTTGCCAGTGTCGAGCATGCCGCTTACCCGATTGCGAGATTCGAAGTCGCACAAACCACGCGCGACGCCTTGGTTCGAGACCTAGTACTCGTTTCACACTAAGCTATGGGCGGCGGCGGTCTGCATGGCCACCGTCGCCACCGTCGCTACGTGCTTCAAAATAACGTCAGTCTGATCTATACCGCGGCCTTGTATCACGAAGCATTCACGGAGTTCTGTCACGAAGCTGTGTCACGAAGCTATGTCATAGAGCGAGGTCAGGGATCTATGATACGGCCACCTAGGCCAACTGCCTGGTCGTTTGCTTACCAAGATCCGGTGACGTTCAGGCCGCACAACCTACAGGCATTTGCGGGCTCATTGGTCAGGCCTTGGCTCAATCCACACTAATATCGATTCGCACTGGCAAAAACCCGGTTAGCCCGATACGGCGACAACTCAGCCATATCAACTCCGTCAATCAGCTCCCTTGCAACCAAATGGCCTACTACAGCGGCTAACGACACCCCACTGTGCATGACCGCAATGTATGTATCGCTGTCCTCGGGACTGGGCCCAATGACGGGAAGACCATCTAGCGGCAATGGCCTCCAGCCGATGACCACCTCATTAACGACAACCTTGTCGGGCATTTGCAGGTATTGTCGAGCCAGCGTTAGCAAGCGCCTTGCATGCTCAGCTGAGATGTCCGCTGTTGGAAATGCGGTAGGACGACCCATGAGTCTGGCACGGTGGGCTTCAGTATCGGGAGCTCCCTCCTGCTCGCCAATGACCAAACGGCCATCGATTCGTTGGTGAATATGAACACCCGGGGCTACTAAAATCCCATTCAATAGTGGTGGCAATGGGTCTGTAATGACTATCACTCCCGCTGTCGAACGCTGCGGCAGTTCAAACCGTCCAAGGCGCGCCACCGAGGACGAGTCCGCACCCGTTGCAAGGACCACCCGATCTGCCGTGATATCGCCACACGTGGTTTGCACTACTTTTTGTCCATCGGGAGCGTTCTGGATATTGACAACGTCACAGGCCTCGATGGTCTTGGAGCCAAGGGTCTCAGCCGCACTTACCAACAGCTTAGAGATCACGACAGGGTCGAGAGCGCCATCGCGCGGCGATTCAGCCACTAGCGATGCACCCGTAAAATTCACTAGCGGTTCCCGCTTCAATGCCTCAGCAGCGTCGATGATCTGAGCTGGCTCACCCCATTTTTGCTGCTCAATAATATCCGTGGCGAGCTGTTGTTGACGACTCGCTGAAGAAAACCACTCAAGCGAACCTCCCCATTTTATAGGCAAATCGAGCTCTGTCTGAAGTTCATGCCAGGCATCAACACCAGTTTGAGAAAACGCATGGTAGTGCTCAGGCTGCTTCGCCCAAGTCGCATTAATCCACGCGAAGGTTCCGTGACTCGCACCACTTGCCACGGTGTTTCTATCGAGGAGCGTGACCTTAACGCCCCACTTTGCCAGATGGTACGCAATCGAACTGCCAACGATCCCCGCCCCCACAATGACAATGTGCTTCTGTTTGGGCGCAGAACCAGATAATGCGGGATTGGCCAATAGACTGATTGACGACGCTGCCAGCCACTGACTAAATCGCCGCCGCCTAATTGCTAATTGATCCGACACGCCGTAGCTCCTCTATCGTGGTCATTCTTATCCCTACAGGGTCGAGAGCATGATGCTGACATGCAGTGAGCTAGTTTGCACCATCTGAGTAAGTTGGACAGCAGTTAGCGCAGAGCCCAGACAAGTTGGAACTAGGTCCCCTTAGTGCGTTACTCTTTGCGCTTCTGAGTTGCGAGGCCTATTACCATGACACTTGTTGTATTTGACATGGACGGGACACTGCTTGACGCTCAGTCGAAAATCACACCCTTTACCAGCGATACGTTAGCGCTAATGCGCAGGAACAACATTGCCTATACGGTCGCCACGGGCCGAACATTGCAGGCTGCCCTGGCACCTCTAGCACAAGACCAATTTAACCGATCGATGGTTCTAAAAAATGGTGCTGTAATTTGGGAGCCAACGCTGGGAAGCTACAGTCACCACCACCTGCTGACACCCATTGAGGTTAATGATGTTTTAGGTGCTTTTATTGCTCAGGACCTAACGCCATTTGTTTTTTCACTCGAGACCGGTGACCACCACGCGGTGTATCACGCTGCCTTGCGGGATAATTTTGAAAAAAAACTCGCTAATTTATTTGAAAGTGAGCGAGAACTCCCACTTCAACCACTAGACTCAATGCCAAGCGATGCACATGTCATCAACATCTCCGCCATGGGTCCCCAGGATCAAATTGAACCCGTGATGGAATTCGTCGCTAATCAACCGCACTTGGTCGCCTATTCCGGCATGGCAATCAAAGAAAAAGGGCTTGCGTGGCTCGACGTACACCACAGCGAGGGCTCTAAAGCGAACGGGGTAAAACACGTTGCGCAGCTGCAAGGTTATGACGAGGTTATCGCATTCGGTGACGGAGACAATGACATCAGCTTATTTAAGGTAGCCAGCGAGTCTTATGCGGTGGATAACGCGGACTCAGAACTTAAGGCTATAGCGACTCAGGTCATTGGACATCATGATGATGATGGTGTGGCGCGGTTTCTTCGAGAGCGATTTAATCTCTAAGTGAGAAGCGCATAAAGCAGTCACATCCAAGATGGTAAAATCGACTATGAGCCTTTTACTCGCCCTCAGCCTAGTTTTTCTGTTTGGGGTCTTGATGCCGTCACTCGGTTTAAAATCGGGCTCTGAACCCGTCACAAAAATACCGACGGATACACTGTCACTTGAGGAAATATCTTTCGAGAGCGATGGCCTCACACTTCAAGGGTGGTGGCTTGAAGCGCAGAATCCCCGGGCAACCCTAGTGTTCGTTCATGGTGCTGGATCGAGCCGCATCTCCTGGTTCTTTAATACCTTGCAGTTTTATGAACAATTGCAGAAGGCGGGTATTTCTGTCTTTACCTTTGACCAACGTAACCATGGCAACTCTGACTACACCGACGGCTATCTCAGAATGGGAGCGGTGGAACACCGCGATGTCATGGCTGCCAGAGAATGGGTAAGCGAGCAAACAGACAATGAGACGCCGCTCATCATCTGTGGCCTCTCGATGGGCGCGGCAACCGCTATTTACGCGTTAGCAGAGGGTGTGCAGGCAGATGCACTGCTCTTATTTGATCCGATGCTGAATACACGAGACGCGCTAGCACAAGGTGGATGGGTCGGCTACGGTCTGCCCTCTGCACTCTTTAAGCCTATGGCCTATCTCGCTCCCCTGTTTTGGGGTTTACCCCATGGTGAGAACGATGCCCTCAATGTCGCCACAGAACTCGAACTTCCGATCGCAATCATGCAGAACAAAGATGATCCGATAACACGCTCCCGATGGAGTGAGGAACTAGACGCGCGATCCGACTGGGTGAGCTTGACCTTCGTGCCGGATACTGAGCCAGGGCACAACTGCCTTTCCGACAAGGGCCGCTGGGGCACACATGCGTCGGCGTTTCACTGTCACCCCCAATGGACGTTAACGCAGGTAGAGCAACTGCTTGCCAACCTCGAGTAGCGCTCCGATTTCACCTCCAGCTTTGCTGGACAGCCGCTCGACGCACAGACCGCTTACCAATCCAAGGGCCGACTTTTTGCCTATAATAAGCACCTTCAAAAGGAGAAGTACATGAAACACGCCTTAGCACTAATCACGGGCATCAGCCTGTCAAGCGCAGTGACTGCATGCCCTGATTTTTTAAACACGGAAATGCGCAAGCTGAGTTCCAAGGAATCCATCAATTTTTGCGAAAGCTATGCGGGTAAGCCCATGCTAATCGTCAATACCGCCAGTAACTGCGGATATACACCTCAGTTCACTGGCTTGGAAGCGCTGCATCAAGAGTACAAGGACAGAGGTTTGGTTGTCGTCGGCTTTTCATCAGACGACTTCTTTCAAGAAGAAAATGATGAGGCCGATGCCGCGACCGTGTGCTTTGAGAAATATGATGTGTCGTTTCCTATCATGGCGACAAGCTCTGTCAGAGGCGGCGATGCAAATGCCGTATACAAGGGCCTCGGCGACGCTAAAGGATACCCGCGATGGAACTTCAACAAGTACGTCGTATCCGGTGAAGGCGAGGTCATAGCGAAATTCGGTTCTAGTGTTGGGCCTGAAAGCAACGAACTTCGCAGTCTCATTGACGAGGTAATTGTCGGCGGAGAATAGCGCCAACCTATGCGAAAAACACAAGAGGCATCACCTTGCGCGTGTTGTCAGCGGCTGGTGCCTCTAACGTTTCATCATCTCATTCCCAAGAAGATGCATCGCCGCAAAGGTTTCCGTCGGCGTTTTACGAAAATAGAACTCAATGTCGGTATCTACGTGTGTCGGTTATGCCACCGGGGTATTCACGCTGTATACGATGAAATCACTCTCGCGACGCGACTACATACACTTGATCTGCTTTTGAGCGACGACGTGCTTGCGGGGCATTTTCGATGGGCATCGAGGCAACGCGAGACAGTCTAATAGACCATCCCACTGCGAGCCGACGTCAATTCTCGGGAGTGCCGCGACTGCGCGGCAGTAACTAGAGTGTCGCCAGCCACGTATTTATAGCAGCTGCTTCGGACGCACTATTACGCTCGCCTGACACCACCAAATCGGCCTCTTCTCGCCACGGGGCGACAAATTGCTCAAACATGGGCATGGCACGGCTTTCCCAAAAATCAATCACAGAGGCCTCTGAGCGCCCTCTCTCGGTCGCATCTCGCGCAACACGCCGGGCCAGGCAAATGTCCAAGGAGGAATTAACAAACACTAAATAATCCACTAACGCTCTGGTCGCAAGGTCGGCCATAGCGAGTACACCTTCCAAAACAATGATGTCAGCCGAATTGACTGTCCGAGTGGCCGACGCTCTCGTGTGCCTACTGAAGTCGTAGATAGGTGCTGCAATGGCCTTACCGGCCCTGAGCGCAGTGAGATCGACCGCGAGGCGCTCAAACTCAATCGCATCGGGGTGGTCAAAATTGACCCTATCCCGGCTGGCAAAGTCGAGATGATCCAGTACGCGATAGTAGTCGTCGACCCGCAAAACAGTGAACCGCGCCGATGATGACACGAGCGTTTTAACCAAACGCGTTTTGCCACTACCCGACGCCCCGATGACGGCAACCACACAGGTCATGAGTACTCGAGTCCTTCATCGGCGCTTATCTTGGTGGTTATCGTAAATAGCCTCGACATCGCGATGTCACTCTACTCGCCATAGCCGAGCGTCACTGTCAGCGACATTCGCTTTCGGCCGGCACATGTGTCGCCCTGACATGATCCATGAACCACGGTGAGACCTCGATGAGAGGCCATTATTCGCTGAGCTACTCAGCAATCCATAGTCACAATACTGAAGCACTACCAAACTCGTTTTCGAGCGCTTCTTTAATCTCTTGGCGCAGAGCCCGCACATCCGTCGATGCACACTCTCCCCCATTCCAACGCCGATAGGTACCGTAAGACGGGTCTCCGAGTGCTGTGGCCAACTCCCAAGCCAAAATACAGCGCTCCTGTGCATCGAGAAGTGTTGTATCCGCCACATCAGCCAAGATTTCATCGATAGAAGACACATCGGCTCGCAAGGCGTGCTTGCCTAAGGAATCTAGAACCATATAGTGCGGTGCTCGGGAACTAAAGGGCGCCCAAGGATCGCCCTTAACAGTGCCCGGGCTGCCACTTCGAGCAAAGTTCGCCCACGCTGTCATCATGATGTCAGTCATGTCCCGCGCAGACTCGGTATCAGGATACATATAAGAGCCTATCGGACCATACATCGCCTTGCCTTGAATGAACGAGATTTCGCTCGCATGCGCCGCGCCGAGAACTGTGGAAAAATCGATGAGAAAACTGTCTGCCTGATCATTCCAGTCGTAACGGTAGGCATAGAGAGCGTCATAGCCGGCCGCCTCTAGTGACATTAGTGGACGATCAACCCCTTGAACTTTCCACCCCTCAGAGCGCTGCCGAACCCAAAATTTATACATATCGGGGTCTTTCAAAGTTACTTTTGGCGGAAGCCACTTTGTTAACGGGTACGAGGCGTCGACAAAATAGCGATTGAGCCCCATCCATAACGTCACCTCTTCGTTGTTGGCACCAGCCATGACCGGCACCCCGCGTTTTGCGTAGCGCGGATTTTCGAGGGCAGCTGCAAATCCCTCAAGTGGTATGACGACCCCGTCGTTAATAATACCCGGGGAAGTGTGATCAGAGTCCAAGCTGTAAAACGCATCAATCAAACGGCTGGCCTCGATGTCACGAAGTACCTCCGAGGTAACTGCGTCGTTAGACAGCCCCAGGGCACGCGTGACTTCCCAACTACCGCGATCGATCTGAGTGAATTCTCGCTCCCTGTTGTGCGCTTGGCGAAGGCTCAAGCTCTGGACGTAACCCGACTGCGAAATGGCCTTGTGGAAAAGACCTTCCGACAGCGGTGAGGCCAGCAAGGTAAACACATTGTGTCCGCCTGCGCTCTCGCCAAAGACAGTCACGTTGTCTTTATCGCCACCGAAGGCAGAAATATTGCGCTGCACCCAGCCCAAGGCCGCGATAATGTCGAGCGTTCCAAAATTGGCGATCGTACCCGGGCCACTCCCTAGCGCAGGATGAGCAAACCACCCCAAAGGCCCCAGACGGTAATTGATACTCACCACGACCACGTTTTCAATCGATGCCAATCGGGAGAAGTCATAGGAATTTTTATGGCCGGATCTGTTACCACCACCATGAATCCAAAACATTACCGGTAAGGACCCGTCGGCGTTTTGAGGGGCAGTAATATCAAGATACAAACAGTCCTCTCGCCCAATCGGAGCATCACCATCGACGCCATTAACGCTATTTGCCTCTTGCGGGCAGATAATTGGGTCAGACTGCCGGTATATCACTTGATCTGCGGCTGCTAATGGCTGTGGTGCCCGCCATCGCAACTCACCGACAGGCGGCTGCGCGTAAGGAATATCAAACCACTGCAGAACGCCGTAGTCAGCGACAAAGCTCACCACCGAGCCTGTATCGGTCACGATGGGCGCATAGCCGGATAGTTTATGTGACGGGGATGCGCAACTCCCCAAGGCCACTAGCGCTATAAAAACAAAAGCACGTTGCATATT
The DNA here is from genome assembly GCA_913064725.1 of uncultured Alteromonadaceae bacterium. GTDB lineage: Bacteria > Pseudomonadota > Gammaproteobacteria > Pseudomonadales > Halieaceae > Luminiphilus. The sequence continues at coordinate 56,653 of CAJYAI010000004.1, forward strand.
ACTTTGGTCCAAATAAAAAAAAACCCGGCTTCGCCGGGTCGTGTGAGAGGACGATTTCTAACGACCTTTCCAGTTTGGCTTGCGCTTCTCTGCAAAGGCAGTCGCGCCCTCAATCGCATCTTCACTCGAAAAAACAGCATTAACGATGGCCTGCTGCTTATCGAACATCTCGTCTTGCGACCAATCAATTGACTCCTTGATCACTTGCTTACTGCGTTTAACGGCAAGCGGACCATTTTCAGCAATTTTCGCAGCGAGTGCTTGCGCTTGAGCTAAGGCATCACCGGCAGGAGCGATCTGATTAATAAGGCCCAAACTCAAAGCGCGGTCTGTATCCATGAAATCACCCGTCAGTGCCATCTCCATGGCCACACGGCTAGGAATCTGCCGCGGCAACCTGACCAGTCCGCCAGCCGCAGCCGCCAAACCCCGTTTCACTTCGGGAATACCAAACTTGGCATTGTCGGCCGCCACAATGAGATCGCAGGTTATAGCCAACTCGCAGCCACCAGCCAAGGCGTAGCCCTCGACAGCGGCAATCATGGGCTTGTCGGTGGATCGCTGAACCATCCCTGCAAAGCCTCTGCCTTCGACATAGGGCGTTTCACCGGTCACGAAGGCCTTCAAATCCATGCCAGAGCAAAAAGTACCCCCGGCGCCAGTGAGGATGACAACATGTGTCGAGTCGTCCGCATCAAGGGCATCCAATGCGGCTGCAATGCCTTCCGCGACGTCCTTGTTCACGGCATTTTTGGCTTGAGGTCGGTTGATTGTAATGGTCATAACGCCATTTGCGACGTCGGTTAAAACAGCTGCTTCACTCATTATCTTTCTCCTTATGTGTCCGTCTTAACTTAGCGAGGTTGCATGCGAATACCGCCATCCAAACGAATGCACTCACCATTAATGTAATCGTTATCGATAATTGCCGCTGCGAGCTTGCCAATTTCTTCGGGTGTTCCGAGACGCTGTGGATACAAGACTGCTTCAGAGAGTGAATCGATAGACTCCTGAGGTAACCCGGCAAACAGGGGTGTGTTGATCATCCCGGGCGCGATGGTGTTGACGCGAATACCCATTTTTGACAAATCTCGTGCGATCGGCAACGTCATGCCCACGATTCCGCCCTTTGTTGCACTGTAGGCCGCCTGGCCCATCTGGCCCTCGTAGGCAGCGACTGACGCGGTATTGATAATGACCCCACGCCCCATGTACTGGTCCACTGGCTCATTATGTTGCATACGCACGGCACACAGGCGGATAACGTTAAATGTTCCTGTCAAGTTAACCGCAATCACCTTATCCCAGAGGTCTAATGGAAAAGCGCCGTCTCGGCCTACAGTTCTTGCAGCATTTGCAATCCCAGCACAGTTAACAACCGCGTAGATAGCGCCAAACTGACCTATACCCGCGTCAATACCAGCCTCTACAGATGCGGCATCTGCGACGTTTACCTGAGCGAAATGACAGCGATCGGCCCCCATCTCTTCGACCATGGCCGCGCCTGCATCAGCGTTGAGATCAAAGATAATGACATTGCCTCCATCTGCATAAATGCGTCTTGCGACAGCCTGACCAATACCCGATGCACCGCCAGTTACGACGGCTGCTCTTCCTGAAATATCCATAACGTTCCTCTGTTTAATGTGCGTGTGTCAGGCCAGACCGACCACGCGATGCGTGTTTTCCCCTGAAGGCTCGATTAAAACCCGAGTACCCATTGGCTCACCCTCGACAAAGAGGTCAAAGAGCTCTCCTGCCTCTAGTAATGCGGCGGCTATGACACGCTCTCCCGTGTCCGTGATAGCCAACAGCGCGAGCCATCGTCCCTCTGGAATCATTTTCATGGTAAATGTTTCTACCGTCGCTGCCCCGCCGAATTCTGAGGCAAGGGCAGCCTTATTTCCAGTCTCTTGGAACGTCTTCTGACCGTGCAATGGATCAACTACACCGGGAAGCGCGCCGTACACGCCCACAGCATGTTTGGATAGATGTCCACCCAATGCGCCGACCAGCACCGTCTTATAGGAGCCAGCCTGAATAGCGAGCACCGCGCTCGCAATCGCATGCATGGAGTAGTTATTACCCGGACCACCAAAAAACGGCAGGCCGCCTGTTAAGCTTATTGGTCGACCGTCATGAATATCGATTTTCAATGCTTCCATCGCCTCAATAACGGCGACTGGGAAGCAGCTATACAAATCAAAGGCATCGATATCATCTGAGGACAGTCCTGATGCACGAAGGGCACTGTCATAGGTCCACCTCAAGGCTGGCGATAGTGATAAGTCGCAGCGATCGAGCAGAGGCTGCTCTGCCGCTTCGGCAAAACCCCGCAAGTAAACCGCTCTGTCATCCAATCCAAGCGCTTTCGCGAGGTCGAAACTCATAATGAGAATTGCCGCGGCTTGATTGACCCCATCTTTCGCCACCATCGCTTTAAGATGGGGATCACCAACTTTACGATTACCTGCCGACTCGATGGCGATATCGTCATCGGCAGGAATGCTGTCAAACATGGTAAACGGGTTACTTCGGGCTGCCCTAGCCAGCGGGGTCATGACCTCCCCTAAGTACCGGAGGTAGCGATCTCGGGACATGCCGCGCCTCTGGCGTTTGGCGTGCTCCATAAGCGGGTAGATATCAATTGGCGCAATCAGTTTATGAGCGGCTAAGGCAGGCACGAACTGATCTTCTAGCCCCATACCATCATCGGACTGGGCTCCCTCGACTTGCTCAGCCCAATCCAAAGTCTCTCCTGACCGTTGATGCGCACGCATTGTCGCAATAGCCTCGGCACCGCAGAGCACGACGGCTTGGGCTTCACCACGTGCGATCATACTGCAAGCCCGCGCTGTATATTGCTGGGGACTCTGCCCACCTGCTGTCGCGTAGATAGCCTTGGCCGCCTCCAAACCGGCACGGTTCGCGACCGATCGCGCAAATTTGTCACTAAATCCGAAGGGCGCAAGCAGCGGTTTGATGCGGTCAGGAACCGAATCGACGAAGGTACGCATCACCATCACATGGTCAACATGCTCTGCAACGCACTCGGTACCTGCCGTTTCCAATACGTCGATAACCGCTTTTGCCGCCAAAACACTTGGTCCAAGTCTCTCCCACGTATCGCCCAGGCGGTCCGTGACCTGACTGGCAGCAACCAACACTGGGGTATTTCCCGCAATTGACATCAAGAGCTCTCCCCTACGCTTGCGCAAATCTGCCAAAAAGACTCCGCTTCGAGCGATGCGCCACCGACCAGTAAACCATCGACCTCAGGTGCCTTAGAGAAACTCGCGCAATTGGTCACGCTGACGCTGCCACCATAAAGTACGCGAATATCTCCAAGCGATTCAGCAAGCGCCGCTTTGATGCGACCGTGCATTGCGCTTGCTATCTCTGGCGACGCAGCCTCACCCGAACCGATCGCCCAAACCGGCTCGTACGCAATGACAAGATCTGAGGTTAATCCAACGCAACTGTCGATAACCTGTCGAGTAACAAAATCCTCTGCTAGGCCTGCCTCGCGTTCCGACGCAGACTCACCTACGCAGACCACGGGTGTCATACCCAGAGCTTGTACCTGTCGCGCTTTTTCAGCGATCTGCTCATTGGCTTCAGCATAGTTTTGTCGTCGTTCCGAGTGCCCGACGATGACATAGCGACAGGTAAAATCAGAGAGCATCTTTGCTGAGACATCACCAGTGCGAGCGCCAATTGATTGGGTAGATGCATCCTGACCGGCTAGTGAGACATTTGGGAGATCAGTCATCAGTGCCAAATAGGGCACCGGCGGTGCTATCGCAACCTCAACCCCTTTCAATAGCCGTTTCGAAGACCACATCGCCTTGAACGAGACCACACCATCGAGATCGATGGCCATTTTCCAGTTACCCATGACGAGCGGTGTTATCATTCAACCTTATCTCTTGTTATGTGGCGATAGCGCGTGCCTGGTCATGACCAGGACGCGACTTGATCGCTTTTCGGGGTGTTCGAAAGACATGAACTTTTCAAATTACGCTAAACATTACAGTAGCCAAAGCGGCATCGTCCAGCTAATGGAGGATTTGAGTGTGGCGCCGCCTCAAGACGGCTCGCTGTACCCGCTCGGTGGCGGCAACCCAGCACATATCCCAGAAGTTCAGGACGCGCTGAGAGAGAGCGCACTGGCTCTTGCATCAGATCGTCATCGATTCGCCAGGATGATCGGTGATTACGATTCGCCACAGGGGCACGAGGCGTTTAGGCAGTGCCTCGCGGAGCAGCTATCGTCTCTGTTCCAAAGGCCGCTGACCGCGGACAACATCGCCATCACAAATGGCAGTCAAGCCAGCTTTGAGGTGTTATTTAATGCCTTTGCCGGACGGTATGCAGACGGCAGCTGGCGACATATCGCCCTACCCATTGCGCCGGAATACATCGGCTATAACGACATGTCTCGACAGGAGCGAGGGATCTTAAAATCAACCGCAGCGCGAATAGACCTGCTTGGGGATAGGCAGTTCAAATACGGTGTAAACCTGTCCGAGTTCACAGTAGAGCCCGAGACCACAGGGGCCGTCTGCCTGTCCCGACCAACCAACCCCTCGGGCAATGTCATTTCAGACGCCGAACTATCTCAGGTAGCCGATCGTTGCCGGACGGCGGGTGTACCGCTCATCATCGATGGAGCCTATGGACTTCCCTTTCCGGGAATGATCTATACCGAAGCCACACCCTTTTGGGATGACAACACGATTCTATGTCTCAGCCTCTCTAAGCTTGGATTACCAGGCGTGCGAACTGGCATCATTGTGGCGACTCCTGACGTAACCCGTCTGATTAGAAATGCCAATGCCATCAACGGACTGGCACCCGCAAGAACCGGACCTGAGTTGGTCCTCCCACTTTTGCAGAGCAATACGCTTACCGATTTATTGGAGCGCGTCATAAAACCACATTATCTAAATAAACAGGTCGCGGCGGTTGACGCCCTATTAGCGGCCGCGGGCGATCTGCCAATACGCTTTCATCAGCCCAACGGTGCCATGTTCTTGTGGACCTGGTTTGAAGGCATCCCGGGGGGAACCCATGAACTTTATCGACGTGCGGCGCAAGAGGGGGTAGTCACGGTACCCGGCCACCATTTTTTTCAAGGTTTGGAGACAACATGGCAGCACGCCAATGAATGCTTGCGTATCAACTATGCCGGAGACGAACACACGGTTCGCGAGGGTATAGAACGCCTGCTATTAATTGCCAAACGCCAGTATCAACAAGGCTGATTAGCTGTCGAGCGATTGATAGTAGTCCATCAAGATCTTCGCCACCTCGGGACGAGAGAACTCTGCCGGTGGCGCAATACCCTGCCCCAACATTTGGCGGACCTTAGTGCCCGAGAGCAATACAAAGTCGTCTGGCGTGTGATCCGGCGCGTCTTTCATCATCACAACTCGGTCTAGCTTTTTACTGTAGGCCGTGTGATCTGCCCGGTAAATCTGTATTTCCAGCGACCCCTCAGGCACACGCTCGTCAAAAATCGTTTGGGCGTCGAAACCACCGTAATAATCGCCCACTCCAGCGTGATCACGTCCTACAATGAGTTCCGTACACCCGGCGTTTTGTCGGAAAACGGCGTGCAAGACAGCCTCTCTGGGCCCCGCATACAGCATGTCAAAGCCATAGCCCGTAACCATGACCGTATTTGCTGGAAAGTAGTGGTCTACCATCGTACGAATGGCATCATCACGAACCTCTGCAGGTATGTCACCCGCTTTCAGCTTCCCTAAGAGCATATGAATGAGCACTCCATCCGCTTGGAGATCATCCATTGCCATGCGGCATAGCTCCTCGTGAGCCCGATGCATCGGGTTACGTGTTTGAAATGCTACGACGCGCTGCCAACCGCGTGATTCAATTTCAGAGCGAATCTCGACAGCCGTCCGAAATGTATCGGGAAAGTCCGACTGAAAATAGGAGTAGTTCAAAACCTCGATAGGACCAGACAGCAAAATCCGACCCTGACCGTTGAATGTGGCAACACCTGGATGCTCAGGGTCCTGAGTACCGAAGATCTCTAGAGTCATCAGAGCCATATCGTGATCAGACAGCGACTCAACTGCACTAACGTCCATTACGGCGATAACCGGCTCACCCTCAATATTTGGATCTCTTAATGCAATACGATCACCCGGCTCTCCTGAGAAGCTCTCAACAAGATTGAGCACAGGAATGGGCCAAAATAAACCCTGTGTGGTGCTCAGAGTCTTGGCAACACTCAGCGCATCAGCTCGGTTCATGTAGCCCTCCAGCGGTGTGAAGTAACCTGCGGCTAGCATCACCGCGTTAGCGGCGGTGGCCGATGACACAGTAATCGACAAAAGACCGTCGGCCTCTTCGCGCAAATCGGCTAAGCGTTGACCCGATGCAATACGGGGATTCAGTGCATCGGCACCATGGGGCTTGATAAGAGTCATTGCGGGCTCGCTGTCTTGATTATGAGATGAGACCACGCGAACGCAGCGTGGCAATAATTAGCTCGACCTCTTCTTCTAGGGTTTGCTGATCAGTTTTTAGGTGGATCTCCGGGGCGTTGGGCGCTTCGTAGGGATCGTCAATGCCCGTGAAGTTCTTGATCTCGCCAGCGCGTGCCTTTTTGTAGAGGCCCTTCGGATCTCGGGCTTCTGCGGCTTCTAGGCTGCAGTCGACAAAGACCTCGATGAAGTCCATGCCCGCCTGTTCATGTACCTGCCTGACTAAAGCGCGATCGTTGAGGTAGGGGGAAATAAAGCTCGATAACACCAGCACGCCAGAGTCCACAAACAACTTGGAAATCTCACCTACACGGCGAATATTTTCTGTGCGATCGGCCTCACTAAAACCCAGATTTTTATTGATACCAAAGCGTACATTATCGCCGTCAAGGCGATAGCAAAGCACTCCCATGTCGTGTAGCACGCCCTCTAGTGCAACCGCAACGGTGCTCTTCCCTGAACCTGATAACCCCGTAAACCACAAGGTTGCTCCACCATGCCCCAGCAGCGAGCCGCGTTCTTTGCGGGTTATCTCTCCCTCATGCCAATGGATATTGGTCGCTTTTTGGTCCGTCATAGTTGCTCCTTTATTCACTTTCATAGTTTATTCGATAGCATCAATCTATAAAAACGGTTTAAATCTCTTATATCTACCTATTTTTAAGGTTTATATGCGATTTACATTAAAGCAGCTGCAGGTCCTAAAAACGGTAAGCGAGCGTCAGTCAACGACAGCTGCAGCGAGCGCTTTGTCTCTATCACAATCTGCTGTCAGCTCGGCTTTGCAACAACTTGAAGCTCAGATTGGCAGTCAGCTCTTTGACCGTGTTGGTCGGCAGCTCCGACTCAATCGGGTGGGCTACTCTGCACTACCCGATGTACTTGCTTTGCTTGAACAGGCTCATAATTTAGAGCAGCAGCTTCTTGGATCACCGGTTTCCGGAACGATTGAGATAGGTGCGAGTTTTACCATTGCCAATCATGTCATTGTCGATGCCATGGTCGACTTCCAAGAGTTGTACTCGGATATTGATATCAGAATTACCAGCGATAATTCGCCAGGAATCACCGATAAGGTCATCCGCGGTGACATTGACTTTGGCTTAGTCGAATCCAAAGTCACTGATACGAGCATCTGCTGCGAGCCTTGGCTCAAGGACGAACTCGTCATCTTTTCCAGCCCAACACACCCGCTGACGAATCAGTCACTGGTCTCGCGCGATGACCTAGCAGCGGCCACATGGGTTCTCCGAGAACCTGGATCAGGTGCTCGCTCTATGTTTAATAAGACGTTCGACGAAGACCTAAATACCATCGACATCGCCATGGAATTTCGGCATAACGAACCCATCAAGCGCGCTGTAGCGCGGGGAGTGGGTATCGGATGCCTATCTAGCCGGGTGCTTGAGCGAGAGTTAGCGGATCAGACCCTGAACGCACTCGAGGTTGAACCATCAGCGCGTATGCCCCGTCGATTTTTTATGATCAAGCGGCACAACAGCCGGATACCGCCTGCTGCAGAGGCCTTTTGGGAACAGTGCCTAGCTATGACCTAAGACCAGCCGTATCATGTAACACTAATCGCCTTAGTGGCCTCATTGGTCTTCGTAGTCTTAGTGGCGTCATTCGACACATTCGACATATTCGACATATTCGACAAGGGTTAAAACAAAGCCATGCGTATTGCAATTATCATAGGCAGCCACCGGAAAGACTCACAGAGCGGCAAAATCGGTCGATTCCTGCAGGGTCAAATCGAGAGCTTAGGCAATCATGACTGCTGGACCTGCGATCTAGGAAAAGATCCCCTACCCCTCTGGGATGAGGATATTGGAAGTGATGCGCCACATTGGGCAGCTGTGCCAGCACTCAATGAGCGACTCGGCCATTCTGATGCCTTTATCGTCATCGCACCTGAGTGGCACGGCATGGTTCCGGCAACACTCAAAAACTTTTTCCTGGTTTGTGGTGGGGGCGGAACAGTGGCGCACAAGCCAGCACTGGCCGTAGGCGTGTCGGTTGGTCCTGGTGGCAGCTACCCAATCAATGAGCTCAGAACAAGTAGCTACAAGAATAATCGTATTTGTTACCTACCTGAGCACCTGATCGTCAGAAATTGCTCAGTAGTAATGAACGAAGACGATGCAACAAACGATAAAGACGAGCACAGCTACATAAGCGAACGCAGCCTTTACTGCATGCGACAATTACTGGCGTACAGCGAAGCACTGGCTCAGGTTCGCGCATCCGGCACCACGGATCTGACGCCCTACCCCAACGGCATGTGATTTTACTGAGGGGATATTGATCCGGGCTCTTTTAATAGAGACCCTTTTCAATCAAAGCTCTTTTAATCAAGGCTCTTTCAATAAAGGCTCTTTTAATCAAGGCGCTTGTAGCCGCCAGCAAAGAAAACGAGGGGATCGCCTTCAACGTTGGCAAACGCGGCGACCTCACCGACGATGATATGGTGGTCTCCGCCCTGGTGCAGTGCGGTTAGTCGGCACGAAAAAGTAGCGAGCGCGCCTTTGATCAACGGGACACCAAAGTTATCGACCACACAATCCCCAGGATCGACCTTGTGATCGAGTGACCGCGCATAGCGATTAGACAGTGCCTCTTGCGATTGCGCCAATACTGAAATGCCGTATCGATCACAGGTAGTAAAAGCTGAGAAGCAGTCCGATGTGTTTTGAATACTCCAAAGCACAAGCGCGGGATCCAGAGAGACGGCACTAAACGAGTTGACTGTCATCCCAATCGCACCATGCTCATCATCGTCAGTAGTTAAAATACACACACCAGTGGCAAACTGACCCAATGTATTTCTAAGCGCGCGAGTATCCAAAATCATCCCCCTCCATCGATGAGCGAATCGTAACACTAGCGCGTTACGGCAAGCGCGTCCTTTTGGGGTAATGGCAAGATCGTCCGGACGAGTTAGATGAGTCGATAATTGCTATGACAATCTGATTATTAATCGAGAGAAATCGGCGTTGATTGCCTCCAGATCGTCTCAGTTTAGCCAGCTTCATGATTGATATAATGACCACATCACAAGCCTTGTTTTTGAGCGAGATAGTCATTGACAGGTCCCTCGTTAAACATAAGCTGTCGGAACCACACAGGAGATCACGGAATGACCAACCCGCTGAGAGGCTTGAATCATGGATTGAGTGAGGAACTCAACATGCTTCGTGAGACGACCCGGCAGTTCGTGTTGAAGGAGCTAGCTCCGATCGCTGATGAGGTCGATCGTAACAATGACTTTCCGCATCACCTTTGGCAAAAAATGGGCGCGTTGGGCTTGCTCGGCATCACGGTCGATGAACGCTTTGGCGGATCAGGTCTAGGTTACTTGGCGCACATCATCGTACTCGAGGAAATCAGTCGAGCATCCGCATCTGTTGGTCTGTCCTACGGGGCCCACTCAAATTTGTGTGTGAATCAAATTTACCGTAACGGTACGGAGCACCAACGAGAGACCTATCTCCCCGGACTTTGCTCGGGACAACAGGTCGGCGCACTCGCGATGAGCGAACCCAATGCCGGGTCTGATGTAGTCAGTATGACGCTTCGAGCGGATCGTCAGGATGATCAGTACATCCTGAACGGCACTAAAATGTGGATAACCAATGGACCTGACGCCGACACCTTTGTTGTCTATGCAAAAACTCAGCCTGACGCTGGATCACGCGGCATCACCGCATTTATCGTGGAGCGATCGTTCCCTGGATTTTCACAGGGTAAAAAGCTCGATAAATTGGGGATGCGCGGATCAAATACAGCGGAGCTCATTTTCGAGGACTGTCCGGTTCCGATCGAGAACGTGCTGGGCGAGGTCAATGCAGGCGTAGCTGTTCTCATGTCTGGATTAGATTACGAGCGCGCGGTGCTGTCAGCCGGGCCGGTGGGCATCATGCAAGCATGTCTTGATACCGTTGTCCCCTACGTTCACGAGCGAAAGCAGTTTGATCAGCCCATCGGTGAATTCCAGCTGATCCAGGGCAAATTAGCTGATATGTATGCATCGACCGCGGCTTGTCGTGCCTATTTATATGAGGTCGGCCGAGCGCTCGATCGTGGCGAGGATAGTCGTAAAGATGCTGCAGCCGTGATCTTATATACGGCTGAGGCAGCGACAAAAGCCGCATTGGATTCAATACAGATATTGGGCGGCAATGGCTATACACATGACTACCCCACCGGACGATTCCTCAGAGATGCCAAACTCTACGAGATCGGTGCCGGCACCTCAGAGGTGCGACGCATGCTCATTGGTAGGGAAATCTTTCAGGAAACGACTTAACCTCCACAAAAGGGGGGTTGCCGTTAACGCGTGTGTCTCCTACCGTTGGGTTTTTTTGATACTCCGAACACAGGCAAGCTCAACACCGATACATTGGGGACATGTTTATGAGCGGTAAAACTCGCTGGACAAAGCTCAATTGGGAAGACCCATTTGAACTGGATGGACAACTGACAGACACACAGCGGATGGTGCAGGCATCGGCTCGAGAGTACGCTCAATCACAACTCGCCCCTCGAGTAACCTCCGCCTTCGCGACCGAGCGCATGGACGTGGACATCTTTCGCGAGATGGGTGACATGGGGCTGCTGGGTTCTACGATTGCTGGCTATGGCTGTCCGGGTGTCGACTATGTCTGCTACGGACTTGTCGCTCGCGAGATTGAGCGAGTTGACTCTGGCTATCGCTCCATGATGAGCGTGCAATCCTCACTCGTCATGTATCCGATCTATGCCTACGGTACGGAAGCTCAACGGGAGCGCTTTCTCCCCGGTCTCGCCACCGGAAACCTCATTGGCTGTTTTGGTTTGACCGAGGCAGATCATGGATCAGACCCGGGTGGTATGAAAACACGCGCACGTGCCGTAGACGGTGGCTACCGACTGACTGGCTCCAAGATGTGGATCAGTAACAGTCCAATTGCTGATGTCTTCGTGGTTTGGGCGAAGACAGATGATGGCATCATCCGCGGCTTCATCCTTGAAAAAGGTATGGCTGGACTGAGTGCGCCGAAAATTGAGGGCAAGCTGGCATTGAGAGCCTCTATAACGGGCGAAATAGTGATGGACGATGTTTTCGTTCCTACTGAGAATCATCTACCCGACGTCGAGGGACTTAAAGGGCCGTTCGGCTGCCTAAATAACGCTCGTTACGGTATTGCTTGGGGTGCGCTGGGCGCCGCGGAGACCTGTTGGCAGACGGCGCGGCAGTACACATTGGATCGGCAGCAATTTGATGTGCCGTTAGCGAGTAAGCAGTTGATTCAGTTGAAACTCGCCAACATGCAGACAGAAATTGGCATTGGCCTGCAGGCCTGTCATCGAGCGGGCGTCTTGATGAGCGATGGTGCAATTTCACCTGACCTAATCAGTCTGATTAAACGAAACTCCTGTGGCAAGGCCTTGCAAATAGCACGCGATGCACGCGACATGCTAGGTGGCAACGGCATATCGGGTGACTTCCCCATCATTCGGCATATGCTCAACCTCGAGGTGGTAAATACTTACGAAGGCACACACGATGTTCATGCGTTAATATTGGGACGCAGCCAAACCGGTATATCCGCCTTCTGAGGAGTTGTTGTGCCCCCTACAGACGTATCTGCCATCGACGATGTAAGAATCGATGGCATCAATGACCTCGTTGCACCCAACGAAATTATCAGTCGCTACCCTGTCTCCGAGACGACGACCGCGTTAATTAGATCCACGCGCGCCAAGATTGCAGCGATCATGCGCGGTGACGACGAGCGTCTTCTCGTGGTTATAGGCCCCTGCTCGATCCACGATTCGGAGGCGGCGCTCGATTACGCGCGGCGCCTGATGTGTCTCCGTGAGCAACATGCTGACAAACTCGAAATCGTCATGCGCACCTATTTTGAAAAGCCCAGAACGAGTTTGGGCTGGAAGGGATACATCAACGACCCTCACATCGATGGCAGCTTTGAGATCAACCAAGGCTTAGCGCTCGCCAGAGAGTTGCTGCTGACCATTAATGACATGGGCATGCCCACGGCAGGTGAATTTCTCGACACCATTACGCCTCAGTATGTGGCCGACCTCATGTCGTGGGGAGCCATTGGCGCTCGGACTACGGAGAGCCAAAATCATCGGCAGCTAGCCTCTGGCCTTTCGTGCCCCGTTGGATTTAAAAATGGTACCGAGGGTAACGTTCAGATTGCGGTGGACGCCATTCGAGCCGCTGGCGCAAGTCATCACTTCCTGTCGGTGACAAAAACTGGCTCAGCGGCCATCGTTAAAACGACTGGAAATGCCGACTGCCACCTTATTTTGCGCGGTGGGCTCAAGCCCAATTACGATGCGGCAAGTGTCCGAGAAGCGGAGCTTCTTTTAGAAAATGCCGGTTTAAATACAGGGCTCATGGTCGACTGCAGTCATGCCAATAGCCAGAAGGATCACGCGAAACAAATCGGCGTCTGTCAAAGCATCGCGGATCAGCGACGCGCTGATCACTCGCCCATACGCGGCGTCATGATTGAGAGTCACCTCGTGGGAGGCAACCAAGCCATCGCTGCGCGCGATGATCTTGTCTATGGCAAAAGTATCACCGACGCCTGCCTCGGCTGGGCGGACAGTGAGATGCTTCTAAATTCGCTTGCCGACGGGTGATGCAACCATTATTTGCCCGAGGCCAAGCCTGGGGTCTATCAAGCTTTAAGCGCGCACCCGCCGCTTAAAGGCAGTACTAGCCGCTTAAAGGCATTACTATAAGCCACCGCAAGTCTGTAAATACCCGCTAAGGAGTGATCGTGTCCCCGACAGACCTGTCTGCCATCGACGACGTCCGAATCGAAAGTATCGATAGTCTTATTGCGCCCAAAACAGTTATTGCCCGCTATCCCGTGTCAAAACCGGCAACCGCACTGATAAAGACGACCCGCACCAGAGTCGCTGACATCATGCGCGGTAACGATGACCGGTTACTTGTGGTTATTGGCCCCTGCTCTATTCACGACGCCGATGCCGCTTGCGAATATGCGACGAGACTCATGCGATTGCGCGTGCAGTACGCCGACACGCTCGAGATCGTGATGCGAGCCTATTTCGAAAAACCAAGGACCAGCTTGGGTTGGAAAGGTTACATCAACGATCCATACCTTGATGGAAGCTTCAGGATAAACGAGGGCTTAGCGCTGGCCCGCGAGCTGTTGCTCAAAATTAATAACATGGGATTGCCCACGGCCGGAGAGCTTTTAGATGCCGTTTCTCCCCAGTACATTGCCGATTTAATGTCATGGGGCGCCATCGGTGCTCGAACGACAGAAAGTCAAAACCACAGGCAGTTTGCATCAGGCGTTTCCTGCCCAATTGGCTTTAAAAATGGCACTGAAGGTAACATTCAGATTGCTGTCGATGCCATTAGAGCAGCTGCAGCCAGCCACCACTTTCTCTCGGTAACAAAGACAGGTGCAGCGGCCATTGTGAAAACCACGGGCAATGCCGACTGTCATCTGATATTGCGTGGCGGTCTAAAACCGAATTACGACACCGCTAGTGTTCGAGAGGCGGAACTTCTTCTGGAAAACGCAGGCCTAAACACCGGTCTCATGGTCGATTGCAGTCATGCCAACAGTCAGAAGGATCATGCAAAACAGATTAGCGTATGTCAGAGCATCGTCGATCAACGTCGCTCTGGAGACTGTCCCATCCGGGGTGTGATGATCGAAAGCCACCTAGTTGGAGGCAATCAACCCATCGCGGCGCCCAATAAGCTCACCTACGGGAAAAGCATCACTGACGCCTGTTTGGGTTGGACAGACACAGAGATGCTGCTAGACGCGCTCGCGGCCGGTTAGTGCTTGGATCAATTTTCTAGCTCGGCAGTTGTATCTATCGCCAGGGCTGTCGGGCTAGCCAACGCCCACACCACGCAATAGCTAGGCGAATCCAGGCGACGTTATCGGACCGTCGGGCTCGTCCGACTCAATCAGCTCGATAATCGGTTGATTAAAGCCGCGCTTCAGTCCCGCCAAGGAGCGACGATTTTTCCCCATCATAGCTGATGCCAGCTTGAGCCCCTCTTCCTCTAACTGCTCCAAGGGGGCAGTCGCATCAATCACCTCAAGCGCCAGTGCTCGGTCAGCTGTCAATCGCTCACCCGTCAGCAAAGCCGCTCTGATTGCCTTGGGGTTCAGCTTGCTACACACAAGTTCATTCATTCTCACTGTGAGTGTCATCGATAGATCGACTTCGGGCAAACAGAAGAAACCTCGATCTTCACGCATAACGCTGTAGTCTGATGCCAGTACGATCATCGCCCCCAGTCCAAAGGCATGACCGGTCACTAGCGACACAATCGGGAAAGGCGCCTCGAGTAAGCGCGCCAGCACGCGCATGCACAACTCCGTAAACTCTTTATCACCACTGGCCATCAGGTAATCAAGATCGAGCCCTTGACTAAAATTCTTCCCCTCGCCTGCCAGCATAAGCACCTGGCACTCGTCGTCCTCAATAGCGTTGGTAATCGCCTCATCAAGGTGACCTAGTGTTTCGGGATTGAAGCGCCCCTCTCCGGAAAAAACATGGCGGTGAATGTGTGGCATGTTGCTGTCTCTTGAAGTGACCCGGGAGCTATAAATACTACAGGACTGCATCTACAATGAGATAGACTTCACCTATCTTTTCCCCTTTTTCCCATTTTTCCTTTTTTCCAACCCCAACCAGCCGGAAGACACCATGAGTAAACTCGATCAGCTCGCCGAAATGAGCACCGTAGTAGCCGATACAGGCGATATCGACGCAATCGCGGAACTCAAGCCAGTTGACGCTACGACAAATCCTTCGCTATTACTCAAAGCAGCTGGGCTAAGTCGCTTCGCCGATGACGTGGCATCGCTCAAAGGAACCGACAATGCGGCCGACGCATTTGCTGTTCGCGTTGGCTCTCAAATTGTTCAGCTCGTGCCTGGCGTCATTAGTACAGAGGTCGATGCTCGTTTGTCGTTTGACACTCATCGGACGATTGCAAAAGCCGAAAGTCTGATCGATCAATACGCCAAAGTCGGAATTGATTCCAGCCGAGTGCTGATTAAAATTGCATCCACCTGGGAGGGTATTCGTGCCGCAGCCGAACTTGAGAAGCGGGGTATTCATTGTAACCTCACCCTGCTCTTTGGCTTTGAGCAGGCGCGGGCATGTGCCGATGCTGGCGTTTTTCTGATTTCTCCCTTCGTTGGACGCATCACAGACTGGTACAAGGCAAATACCGACATCACCATCGATAGCCCAGAGCAAGATCCAGGCGTTCAGTCAGTACGACGTATCTACACCCATTACAAAACACATGGCTACTCAACCGTTGTCATGGGCGCCAGCTTCCGCAACACAGGGCAAATTGAAGCTCTCGCGGGTTGCGATCGTTTAACCATCGCACCCGACTTACTTAACGAGCTGGGTCAGAGCGACGGAGATCTGCCACGCGCGCTGCTGAGCCCCAGCGACCACACGTCGGCCCCAACGCCTATAGAAGAAGCTGAGTTTCGGTTTGATCACAACGAGAGCGGAATGGCGAGCGAAAAGCTAGCAGATGGTATTCGGAGGTTTGTCGCTGATCAGCGAAAACTTGAGGATGCGCTAGCGTAGTGTGACTCCCGAGTAGGACTGCGAGCTCTTTTCAACGTTCTTAGCAAAAAACGCTTCTGACAAGCTCTTCTCGACAGCTTTTCTCAATAGTCTGCAGTGAGAGCTGCACTAAAAAGGCGCCATCCGCCATTTTGTTTTTGGGTTCGCTAGCTACTTAAAATTAGCCGCCCGCTTTTCAAAATAGGCGGCAACAGCCTCCAGTTGATTTGGCTTGTAGATGATCTCTGTTTGCTCGACGGATTCTGCAAGGAGTAACTCGGCGTCAGTCGCATCAGCCATGCTATTTGAGATTCGCTTGGCCGCGCGAATTGCCTCCGGGTTCTTGCCCGCAATCTCATGCGCTAGCGCCATTGCGCGACTCAGCGGATCCTCACTGACTTCCGTCGCGAAGCCGAAGTCCTGAGCCTCAACACCCGAGAATATTTCATTGGTATAGACAAGCCGCCGAAGAATATCGTCGCGAACATTCCCTCGCCAGAGCGGATAACCGGACATATCGGGCACCAAGCCCCACCGCATTTCCATGACTGCACAACGAGTCTCTGGATGGATAATTTTAATATCCGACCCCGCCATAAGCTGCATTCCGCCGCCGAGACAAACACCATGCAATGCTGAGATGACGGGGACGGGTAGCTGTCGCCAGCCCCACCCCAGATGCTGAACCCCATTCGCCTTCCCGTGAGTGCGAGGCACCAGATCAGTGGGGGCATCATCACTCAGTCCAAAGCTCCCCAGATCGAGGCCCGCACAGAACGCCTTGCCCTCACCGCTAAGAACAATCACTCGAATACTCGTGTCCCTTGCAAGCGCGGCGAGCGCCGCGGTGATACCGTCGAACATGGCTGGGTCAAGTGCATTCATCTTGTCGGGCCGATTCAAACGGACGTGACACACACCCTCTTCGGTAGACATCAAAACTCGGTCGTTCATCCTGAAGCTCTCTATCGTTGTTTTCGTCAAAGCATAACGACCTCATCTCAACGCGGCAATCACCTGTCGGCACCCAGCCTAATTGACGTTGGAGAAGTGCGTTAGAGCTCGCGTAGAAGCGTACGGCAGACCATCAAAAGTACATTGCATTGGTGACGCCACGGCGTTACTGTTTTTGCTTAATTAAACAATAACGAGGCCACAATGAACTCGATAGCAGACATTAATCCATCTATCGCCGAATCCGTCGAACAAGCCGAGGCTATCCGTACGTCGATGCAGGTGAAGCTAGACGAGATGCGCCGTGCCTATCACCAAGCACCCTCTCCCAGCCTTGCCGAGCGCAAGCATGATCTGAAGCAGTTAAAGCGCTTGATCGGAGACAATACGGAGTCAATCTCGCAGGCTATCTCGCGCGATTACGGTCACCGATCCGAGCATGAAACCATGTTTGCTGAATTCATCGGCACCGGTGGCAGCATTGATGACATCCTGAAAAATCTAAAGTCCTGGATGAAACCTGAAAAGCGTCACATCGATGCCACCATGTTTCCTTTCGCCAGCAATACCGTCATCCCCCAGCCCTTGGGCGTTGTCGGATTGATCGTACCCTGGAATTTCCCTGTTTTCCTCGCTGTTTCTCAGATCGCAACTGCATTTGCCGCGGGCAACCGTGTCATGGTGAAAATGTCAGAGAACAGCCGCCATCTAACGCGATTACTGCGGGAACTTGCGCCGCAATACCTCCCCGAGGACAAGCTGACCTTCTTGGAGGAAACAGGTGGCGTGGGCATTGAGTTTTCAAAACTCGCCTTTGACCTCATCATCTTTACGGGGTCAGGAGCTACCGGCAAGAAAGTGATGGCCTCTGCGGCGGAAAATCTCACGCCGGTCATTCTGGAGCTGGGCGGCAAGTCTCCCGCTATTATCGATCCCAAATATGATCTTGCCAAAGCTGCCGAACGGATCATGTTCGCCAAGCAGTTCAATGCCGGGCAAATTTGCGTCAACGTCGATTACGTTATGGTGCATGCATCGCAGGCCGATGAATTTATCGAACGCTGCAGTGAGTGGCTCAAGTCAAACGTGCCAACCATCGACAGTGATGATTACACCTCGATGATTGATCAGAGAGCTTATGATCGGATGATGGCAACGCTCGAGGATGCACGCAACTATGGTGCGACCATCATCAACCCTACGGGGGAAGCGCCCAATCCGGAGACCCGAAAGGTACCGGTGCAATTCATCGTCAATACGTCCCCAGAAATGGTGATCCGAAACCGTGAGACCTTTGGTCCCTTGCTAATGATCGTGACGTACGAGTCACCAGACGATGTCATAGCACACGTCAATTCAGGCGATCGACCGTTGGCCATGTATCCGTTCACGCGCGATAAAAAGCTCGCTGACTTGTATATCGAGCGCATCATGTCGGGGGGCGTCAGCATCAATGATGCTCTGCTTCACGTATCGCAACATGACCTACCCTTTGGCGGCGTCGGGGGCAGCGGTATGGGTCATTATCACGGTAAAGAGGGCTTTAATTCGTGCTCCAAGATGCGCCCAGTCTTCCATCAAGCGAACTTCACCATGAATAAGTTCCTCGCTCCCCCCTACACGGGGATGAAAGATAAGATTTATCGCTTTCTGACCAAAAAGAGTCTCAAGTAACGCTTGCTCATTGTTAACTGAAAAAGGCCCCAAAAGGGGCCTTTTTTTGTCAGCACGACAGCACGGAAAAGCGCTCTTTTCCCTGCTCCCGTTACCAAAACGCCGCATAAATTAAGACAAGTATTAGCCCTATCGCTATCGCGGAGACGTTGAACCCCTGCGTCGTCCCAAAGTGAATGTCGCTCAGCAAAACAGGCTGCCCGGCCTCTGGCTCTCTGGTTAATCTAGCCACAACGACACCCAGCACAATGTTAGCAAGGAACACCAACCAGATACGCAGAACGAAGGGCATATCAGGCATCAAAACCTTCAAGGCCAGACTAGCTGCAACTGATCCAACGAGGACAGCGTATGCGCTTGCCTCGTTAGCGCGTTGATAAAAGAAGCCCAGCAGGAAGATAGTGACAACACCCGGCGCTATGAAGCCTGTGTATTCCTGAATTGTTTGGAAGGCGCTCTCCATTCCTCCAAGAAAAGGCCGCGCCAAAACAAGCGCCATCAACATAGCCACAAACGCGACGATACGTCCCACCATCACGTAATGCGACTCACTGTGACGGGCGTCAGAATACTGCCGATAGATATCCATCGTAAAAATTGTGGCTATTGAATTCATCATCGAAGCAAGTGAAGAGACTATTGCCGCAATCAGAGCAGCAAAGACGAGACCACGCAGACCCGCCGGTGCCAGAGTCATGAGTTCACCGTAGGTCCGATCAGACTTATCGTTCAACACCTCAGCCGCCAGTACGCCGTCCTGCGCTAACACCAGCGCGGCAATACCCGGAACGACAACGATGACGGGTATCAGCAGCTTTAAAAATGCAGCGAAGGCCAGGCCTTTCTGTGCCTCGGCGAGACTCTCGGCCCCCAAGGCACGCTGAATGATGTATTGGTTAAAGCCCCAGTAAGAGAAGTGCAGGACCCACAAACCACCCAACAAGGTCCAAATACCCGGCAAATCACTGTAGTTCGGATGCGAATCGTCCAAAATCATCTCGAAATGACCGGGCACTTCCTCGCTCAGACGCGCCAAGCCCGCGATAGCACCATCACCCGACGAGACGGCGTCTAGGGCCAGCCATGTAATGGCAAAGCCGCCTAAGATGAGAATGACCACTTGAATAATATCGGTCAGCGCGACTGCCTTAAGACCGCCGTAAAGCGAGTACAAAACGGCAAATGCGGCGAGGCTTGTCATGGCGGTCATGACGCTGACACCCGTAACACTCTCGATTGCCAAACCACCCAACCAGAGCACTGCGGTAAGATTGACCGCGGTATAGAGCACGATCCAATAAAACGACATCAATGACTTCACACCCGTCCCATAGCGCGTCTGGAGGAACTGCGGCATCGTGTAGATCTCTCGCTTCAGAAAGATCGGGAGGAAATACTTGGCGACGATGAGCAGAACAATGGCTGCTTGCCATTCGTAGGCCGCGATGGCCAAACCGACGACAAAGCCTTGCCCTGACTGTCCAATTATTTGTTCAGCTGAGATATTCGCCGCAATGAGCGAGGCGCCAATCGCCCACCAAGGCAGTGTTCGACCGGCCAGAAAATAATCTTCTGTCGTTTTAGCGTGTCCCGAGTCACGAGATACCCATTGCGCCAATCCAAATAGGCCTATCCCATAGAGCGCTACGATCACGATATCGACAGTTGTCATATGCCTTTCCTCTTATTTTTTTACTGACTTGCAAACTCTTTATCATTAACGAGATCAGCGCAAGAGACGATGGACGAGATCTCTGGCATCGTCGTCAATTTGATTTCTGATATATCAAGGGTCATATCACCCTCGGTTGCAAGAACAAACGCCGTATCAACGCGATCGAGTTTTAGACCCTCGTTGACAAAACAAGCAGTGGGTATTGATTTGCGCGTCCATTCGCTCGCAGGCGCGTCGAGTAAGACCTTGGAAAAACGAACTCTTCCCGAGCAGGGATACTTACAGTCCATACGCAGCGACACGCTATCGGTCGGCTTTTGCACTACACGAAAGTCGATGACCAATGCGCCACCGGCCTCGTTCAAGTCTGTTAAATCCGTCGGATACTCCGACTGCATATAGACTTGCGATAGCCGACCTTCTTCTGTGGCTAATGCACTGGTAAACGTTAGGCGACGGGCATCCTCTTGAACGCGTCTATCAATCCCTTTGATTTTAACACTACCGCTAGACGACTGTGACACGCTCGATGTTGCCTCAACAGCCCAGTCGCTACTATCGCCCGTGTACAGACGCCAGTTACCGCGAGGACCACCATTGAACACCTCTTGATCGAGACTATTATCCGCACCGATGAGGCGCTCAGAGACATCTGACCAGACGACCCGATCCTCAACCGACAAGCCATAGCCAAGCGGAAATAAAAATTCATCAACCGGGAGATCGCGATCAGCAACATTGACATCCAATGCAGGCCAAGGCATCGGCAACCTTCCCGTGAAGTCAAACTGCACGCTTTCCGATGGGTCGCGCAACAGCATATCGGCCACACCTACGCCCTCACTGCCGGGAAGCCACGAGACAACAAACGCATCAACATCATTTAGAATATCGTTCACCCACATCGGTCGCCCCGTCAAAAAGACGGCAATGACAGGAACTCCCCGATCGGACAACGCTTGTATGAGATCGCGTTCGCCTCGTTGATCAAACCACGCAACCGAATAAATATCGCCCTGCATCTCTGCATAAGGCGTCTCACTGAACACGACTATGGCCGCATCAACGTTTGCGTTTATGTCCGATACAATTGAGCCACCCGCCGCCTCAACTTGCGCCTGTAAGCCATCGTAAATTGACGTTCCACCGGGAAAATCGGCGTTGGTATTACCTGTTCCCTGCCAACTTACAGTCCATCCACCGCTCTGTAAGCCGATGTCATCGGCAGCGGGACCGGCTACCAGATACCGTCCCCCCGGCGACAGCGGCAGCAGCCCTTTATCGTTTTTTAGTAATACTTGCGACTTTCTGACGGCCTCGCGCGCAATAGCGCGATGCTCGGCATGACCGATCTGGTTATCATACTGCGCAGCCAGAGTAGACGGCAGACCTCGGGTAAATAACCCCGCTCGCATCTTCATGACCAAAATGCGGGTAACTGCCTCATCGATGCGCTCAACCGAAATGACACCATCGTCAACTTGCTGCAGCATGGTGTGGTAGAGCGATTTCCAATCGGATGGCACCATCACCATATCAATACCTGCGTTGATGGCCTGTGCGCAGTTATCATTCGTGCAGCCTAATACCTCACCAATCCCGTTCCAGTCACTGACCACCATGCCGTCAAAGCCGAGATCCTCGCGCAATAGATCCGTCAGAATCGCCTTGCTGCCATGAATTTTCTTTCCATACCAGCTGTTAAACGAGGCCATGACACTCATGACATCTTTATCAATAGCCTGAACATAACCCTGACCGTGAATCGACACTAGGCCATCGAGAGGCAGGCTTGTCTCACCTCGGTCATCGCCGCGCAATGTGCCGCCATCGCCAATGAAATGCTTCGCGGTTGAGGCCACGCCCTCTGCCTGCATTGCTTCGACGATCGGAGCGACAAAGCTAGCGGCTAACGATGGGTCTGAGCTGAAGGATTCGTATGTGCGCCCCCAGCGTGCATCTCTGGCTACAGCCACCGTTGGCGCAAAAATCCAATCAATCCCTGTGGCCTTCACCTCACGTGCCGTCGCACTAATAATTTTCCCGACGAGTTCCGGATCACGGGCAGCACCCAGTCCGATATTGTGCGGGAAGAGCGTGGCGCCCATCACATTGTTATGACCGTGGACGGCATCCGTACCCCAAATAATCGGAATGCCTGCGCTTCCGCCCGATGCGTCTGTCGAGGCGCTGTAATAGCCATCGGCAAGATCAATCCAATCTTGAACCGACGCATACTTATTTTCTTGAGGAAATGATCCACCGCCATTGAGCACGCTGCCTAAACCATACTGACGTACGTCATCGAAGGTCACATCACGGATTTCCCCCTGAATCATTTGAGCAACCTTTTGCTCAATTGACATTTGACTGACTATAGCTTGGGCGCAGGCCGCTCTTGAGGGTCCATCCGTCGCATCAATCGCGCAGGCCGAATCTACTCCAGACAGGTCTTGGGATCTTTGACACCCCAGTAAAGTCAGTGCCGACATCAACATAACACCACTTAAGACCACTGACTTTTCCCGCATATACCACCCACCGAAAGCTATCTTTACTCTATCTGCATTGAAGCAGAACTCGAAAACGCGGTTACTGACCCAAAACCCCAATCGCAGGCATTACAGACTAATCCACGTATGAAACTGCGTTGTAAAATACTGTGGCTTATCCCTCATGGGCAGTGACTTTGCGACGGTAAGGTCGCCTAGAAAGGCCAAGCGGACTGGCCTATCGCCCGTTATGTAAGATCCAAGTAAGGGCGAGCCAGCGTCAACATTACAAAAGCTACACCACGGGTCCTGCCTACAGCTTTGCAAGCCTGTATTTAGCTTCCCATTTACCGCACCGATATCCCGACTTGTCTCAAGCCGACTGTCCTACCGCTACCGCTCGTGGGATGTTAGCGTCTGATAAGTATTTCTAATTAATAACTAGTCGGGGTTAATCCAAACATGGATCGTCACTTGTTTGCTAAAAAACGCGTATCGCTCGCTGTCTCTGTCGCCCTGGGCGCCGTTGCCGTCGCTCCAGTTGCTGCTCAGCAGAACGAGACCGCAAATGATCAGGTCATGGAAGAAGTCGTCGTCACAGGTATCCGTTCTAGCCTGAAGCGCGCGATGGACACCAAGCGCGATGCAACTGGAGTTGTTGATGCGATTACGGCTGAGGACATTGGCGATTTCCCCGATACAAACCTCGCAGAGGCATTACAACGCATCACAGGCGTGGCCATTGACCGCGACCGTGGTGAGGGTGCCCGTGTGACAGTTCGTGGCTTTGGTGCTGACTTCAACCTAGTCACACTGAACGGCCGTCA
>CAJYAI010000005.1 GCA_913064725.1 uncultured Alteromonadaceae bacterium
CGACCAACCAGCCGTAGGTCAGTGCATGATAGCCCTGCGTCGAGCCCGGCTCTCGAAACGGCTTCTGAGCCGCCAAAGCCTGAGTCCAAGCCTCCCAGTCTCGATAGTCAAGGTTAGGGACGCCGCCCTGAAAACCATGCATAGCCGCTCGGTGGCATAGAAAATCACTCACCTTGGTTTTTTCTTTGCCATGACATGCATACTCAGGCCAGTGATCGCCAACGAGGTCATCCAAGCTTAGCTTTCCCTGCTCAACGAGTTGCAATAGGCAGGTCGCGGTAACTGCTTTTGTCGTCGAGAAGACGTTCACCAGCGTGTCCTCACGCCACGGCTGTGTTTTCGCTCGATCTTTGTGACCACCCCATAGGTTGACCACCATTTGGCCTTGGTGCTCAACGGCTATAGACGCGCCGGTTTCAAAACCACTATCAAGTGCTTGACTGAACTGTGTCTCTACATCCGCAAAACGGGGATCGCAAAAACCAGAAACGAGGTTGCTACGCATAAGGTACTTCCTTTGTTGGAGGCTTAACGGCGCTTTAATGTCCCGTTGTTTTGGCTGGACGTTTTTCAATGAACGCCGACAGGCTCTCTCTAAAATCATCACTTCGTGCGGCAAGCACCCATTGATCGTGATCCATGTGCATGGTGGCCTCACTGAGTGCAAGCGCATATTGGTTAGCACTGCGTTTAATCATTTGCACCGCTACGGGTGGTAGGTCAGCGTATTGTCTAGCCCACCGCATAGCAGTATTTTCAAGTTCTTCACTGGTACATACCTCGTCAATCAAACCCCAGTCTTCCAATCGCTGGATCGTCATAAGGTCACCGGACATCGCCAGTTGCTTTGCGCGAGATAAGCCAACCAGCTCAATGAATAAAGGCAGAGCGTTCCACATCAAATTCATACCCACCTTGACCTCGCCAAGACCGAGTCGAGCGTCACTGGTGGCGATGCGAAAATCGCAGGCAGCCGCGATACAAGCACCGCCACCCATGGCGACCCCGCGCAGGGCGCATATCGTCGGTTGGTGAATATCCTTAATCGCCGTCAGCAGTTTTTGCCCTAATTCTGCGTCGCGCCGTGCTCGTAACAGTGAGCCGTCAGACTTCATCCCGGACACTTCTTTCAAATCCGCACCGACAGAAAAATCAGGCCCCACTGCAGTTATAACCACAGCGCGCACATCCTCTCGGTCTGAGATCGCAACCGCTGCATCCCGCAGCTGGCTCATTGCGGCCCGGTTCAGGGCGTTTCTGGCATCGCCGCGATCGATTGTTATCGTTGCAATATCCTCTGTAACAAGGACTTTAATAGCGTCATCTGTCATCAGCGAAACCGCCCTTTTTTCTCACCCGGACCGCCCACTATGACAGATAGCCTTTGTCAGCGCAGGCTTTGCCCGGCGAACGCCGCAACACCGGAATGACGTTCAAAACTGAGCGCCTATTATCCTGCGAAGCTCGTGCACATCAATCGCCTTGTCCACTAACAAGCTCGCGCAGAGATTGACGAGTTTAGGCGGTGACTTTATGCGACGTCTGAACACATCAACCACCTGACTATCGGCTCGCAAGAGTGCATCCAGTAATACTGGACTGACAGCACCCGCCGAAGGCTCAAGATCGAAGTCAACAATACTGTGCAAGGCCTTTAGCAACTTGGGACCGACCATCTGCGGGGCAATATGTGCTGGATCCGCTCTTCGAATAATGGACTCTGTGGCGTAACGCAGGAAGTCGAGCACGGGTGAGGTTTGTGAAAAAAACATAAACGCGTTGTGGGGCTGCCGGCGCACCTCGAGGCGACCTGTCTTGTCGTATTGAAGCCAGCATTCCTCGCCAAAACAGGTATGTGGAGTCAACGATGGGCGCCACTGTTGATCCAGCAGCAATGTATCCGCATCACACCACAAAACGCGATCGACACCCTCCTCAAGCGCCGCCTTCAGATGAAGCAAACGCGCTAGATCCGCCAGTATGGGCCCCCGCCCTGCTACCTTTTGCCGATACCAATGAGGCAAGATCTCAAAAAAGTGATCATCAAGAAATCGATACTCAAACTGGTTGGTCGCGGCCCACGCCTCAACGCTGTACAGACAATCATCTATCCATAAGGGGCGATCATCAGACGCTGACTGTACGACCCGTACTTTCAAGAATAATCAGACCGCTTTGAAGCGAGAACCTTGCTCTGGCGGTGGATTGGCGCCACCGGCGAAACATTGTGCTTTCGACATCCAACTCGCAGCGCCGTCCCCGACGACGTTCAGCTCGGTATCCGCCACATTGCGGGTCTGGGTAACCACACGAGCAAAGTCGACTGCAGCGCCTTGGATGCAGTTATCCGCTTGCGACTCACCGTAAGTCCAGATATCACCGCTGGGCGATAACAATTCGAGGTAAGGCATAAGTTCGGGTGGTGTTTCACCCCGCACAGCAAAGGTCCAACCAAAGGTGTTAACACCCAGCACCACAATATTTCGAATACGATCATTCTCCTGACGCTCTATACCCAGAACGTCAAAGACCTCTTGCCCGTGGGCCCAAGTCTCCATTTGACGTGCTGAGATGGCAGAGCGCGCACTCATACTAGGGCCCGCCCACGGCACTCTCGAACTCGGATCGAGTGCCGAATACGCAGAGGCGGCATCGTCGACCAGTGCAGCCCATGCATCGCGCAATGCAGGGCCACTAAGTCCCTGCAAATAGTCCCTCTCAAACTCGGGAAGCGTTCCACCTCGACTCATATGCTCGCCAACACCTGCGAAGAATTCAGCAAAGGCGGTCTCGCCCCCTGTCGCAACCAGTACGGCTTTATTCCAGAAGTGGAGATGGCGAATCACGTCATTAATCGTCCATGACTTAAATTGCGTCACCTGCTCAAAGCCGACGTCATCCAAATCGGCGATAAGGGCGAGTAAGGTCAGGCTCTCCTCTCGGAAGTCAGTTGCTTGCTGCATTGTCTGTTGCTCCGTTTTCGGACGGCTCGCTGCGCGCGGCATTACGAGACAGTCTTTTTCGTTTTTCTATTGCGATCGGTGACTAACGCCGCCCTCCCGTTACTCATCGAGCTCCAACATCATAATGACGTCTCCAGCACCAATCTGCTTGCCTGCACTAGCGGCAACCTCCACAACACAACCGTCACCCGGTGCAATAATTTCATGTTGCATCTTCATTGCCTCCAATACGGCTATTCGCTGTCCTTTTTGGACAGCCTCCCCCGCCGCGACATCGATAGACAGCAGCTGTCCGTGCATGGGGGCGGTAATGGTGCCACCGCCTGCTGCGTCCTGTGCCTCTGGTGGAATACGGGTACTGTCAGCTAGCATCATCGACAGATTGTCTGATGATAGATACAGGGTCGCGGGTGCCTCGTCATGGTAATGATAACGGTGCGCTAAGCCGTCAATCTCAGTAATCACATGGCTGTCACCCATGTCGGTAATGCGCACATGATGTGTCTGATCGTTTACCGTAACCTCGTACTCACCAACGCTCAGTGGTACCAGAGACACATCATATGTTTGCTCTCCCAGATCATAGCGACGCGTATCGGTAACACGTCCCATGGAGACCCAATCAAGTAACTCTTCGTTCACAGATGCGGACTGGCTGTGGTGGTGTTCCATGGCAAGCACATGCTGAGTTGCCGCTGCCACTGCGAGATCGGAACTTGACACTCCTGGCGGCAAAAATGCATCACCAAAATTATCGTCAATAAAAGCAGTGGTCGCCGCGCCGTGAATAAAATCCGGCCTATCCAGCACGTCGAGCAGAAAATCACGATTGTTAAGCGGCCCAAAGAGTGCTGTATCGCGCAGTGCACTGCGCATCTTCAGTCGAGCATCTTCGCGGGTTTCACCGTAGGTAATGAGTTTGGCGACCATCGCATCGTAAAACGGCGTAACCTCGTCGCCGGTTTCAACGCCAGAATCAATCCGAACACCCTCACCTTCAGGCGTAGCAAAAAGCTTGATGGGCCCTGTGCTAGGCAGAAAGCCAGCCGATGGATCCTCTGCATACAGGCGAACTTCAATAGCGTGACCAAACAGATCTATATCGGCCTGCTCCGCTGGAAGATCTTCACCACGAGCCACCCTAATCTGCCATTCCACTAAATCGTAACCCGTCACCATCTCGGTAACCGGATGCTCAACCTGAAGGCGCGTATTCATCTCTAGGAAATAAAATTCACCCGCCTCATCCAGTAGAAATTCCACGGTCCCAGCGCCGACATAACCGACTGCCTTTGCCGCTTCGACGGCGGCAGTACCCATCGCCTCGCGCAACTGACTTGTCATTACAGGACAGGGTGACTCCTCCACTACTTTTTGGTGTCGGCGCTGAATGGAGCAGTCACGCTCGCCTAGGTAAACCGTATTGCCCGCTTTGTCAGCAAATACCTGAATCTCGACATGACGCGGACGAACGACAGCTTTTTCGATAATTAACTCGCTTGAGCCAAATGCGTTTTGTGCCTCGGACTGCGCAAGGCCTATTGCAGACTCAAGTTCGGACGCCTCATGAACTAAGCGCATGCCACGTCCGCCGCCACCTGCAGCAGCTTTGACCATAACGGGCAGACCTACACTCTTCGCCTCAGCAACCAATGTAACCAGAGACTGATCATCGCCTTGGTAACCCGGCACACAGGGAACGCCAGCTTCGATCATTGCTCTCTTTGCGCGCGCCTTGTCGCCCATGACCTCAATCGCACCATTAGGCGGCCCAATGAACTCAATACCGTGTGCCTCACAGGCAGAAGCAAAGACCTGGTTCTCGGATAGAAATCCGTACCCGGGGTGAATACAGTCGGCACCCGTGCGCTGAGCTGCATCCAAAATGGCCTCGATGCCTAAGTACGACTCGGCAACGGCCGCAGGGCCAATACAAACCGACTGATCCGCCTCACGGACATGTTGTGCGTTGGCATCGGCCTCCGAGTACACCGCCACCGTTTTCATGCCCATGGCTTTGGCTGTGCGCATCACCCGAACGGCAATCTCACCCCGGTTAGCCACTAACATGGTTGTGAGTGCTTTCATGACTCCATCTCCGTATGCCAAGTGGGTTTACGTTTTTCGACAAACGAAGCCACCCCCTCTTTCCCCTCGTCACCCTGCAGACAATCACTGAAATTGGTCGCGGCAAACTCTACTTTGTCTTCATCAGGCGTTTGCGGCATGCCAATGATTAATGCTTTACAGGCTGCTACCGCTCCCGGCGCGCACTCAAGTACATCTTGCTTCACGCGTTTTTCTATCTGTTCCAGTTCGGTGGTGTCCGTTGCCACGAAATCCAGAACACCGAGCCTACCGGCTTCCTCACCCTTAAATCGGGCGGCCGTCAACATGAGTCGGCGTCCGGTCGAATACCCGCATTTCTGAAGCACGTAGCGCGCAATTTGTGCCGGTGTGATGCCAATACGAGTCTCGGAAAATCCAAATTTTGCATCATGCATGCCCACTGTTACATCACAGCAGCAGGCCACACCGAGACCACCGGCCATGGCAGCACCCTCAATGACAGCGACCGTCACCTGAGGCAGCGCATTTAATTCGGCTAGAACATGTCCAATTCGGCGACTCATTCGCATCGACTCGTCGGTTGCGCCGCTGGCCATGGCGTTAAATCCCTTTAAATCGCCGCCAGCGCAGAAGAAGCCACCTTTGCCACGGATCGTCATGCCACGGATATCCCGTTGATCCTTGATGCTCGCGATGACAGTCGCGAGATCATCTACGGCCTCATCCGTTAACGGGTTTCGCCGCTCAGGCTGATTAAACCAAACCGTCAACCAACCCTGTTCGAAATCGAGCGCCAGTGTTTGTGTCTTGGGGAGTGTCGCCATGATTACATCCTCGCCACGCCGAAGGCATTGGCTCGTGTTTCACGAGTGCGTGCTTCGAGTACCGTCTCAAGGCAAAACGCCAACACCTTGCGGGTATCACGAGGATCGATAATGCCATGATCGAGGACGCGCCCTGACGTGAAGAAGGCATCCTCCTGCGCATCAAAATGCGCACGAATCGTTGCCGCCTGCTGCTCAAGAAGATCCTCCGGTACCGGCTGGCCCTTGCGGGCCGCACCCACCCGAGCGACCTCGGACATCGTATCGGCGGCGCTCTGCCCTGCCATAACACCCGTTCGGGCATTGGGCCAGGCGAACAAAAAGTCGGGCTGATAAGACCAGCCACACATACCGTAGTTACCAGCACCAAAGCTTGCGCCAATGTAGAGCGAAATTTTTGGCACTCGCGCATTTGATACCGCTTGGATCATTTTCGACCCATGCTTGATCATGCCGGCCTGTTCGTATTCCGTACCAACCATGTAGCCCGTGGTGTTGTTAAAAAATAGGATAGGCATATCGGCGGCATCGCACAGCTGAATAAATTGCGCGGCTTTCGTTGCACCATTTGGATCAATCGGCCCGTTGTTGCCGATAAAGCCAAAACTAATCCCTGTTATAGAGGCGTAACCACATACGGTAGATACACCATAGCGAGATTTAAATTCTTCGACCGAGGAATCATCGACCAGCCGGGCTAATACCTCGCGGAAGTCATAGGGGATT
The DNA here is from genome assembly GCA_913064725.1 of uncultured Alteromonadaceae bacterium. Taxonomy (GTDB): domain Bacteria; phylum Pseudomonadota; class Gammaproteobacteria; order Pseudomonadales; family Halieaceae; genus Luminiphilus. The sequence continues at coordinate 6,584 of CAJYAI010000005.1, forward strand.
TTAGGATCCACAGGAATAGCGCCAGCCAACTCTTCGGCAGGGAATCGTGGTGGCTCGTAAGGTCTTCTAACCACGGTGGTGACACGCTTATTCCAATCAATGCTTTTCATCACCTCGCGTGCTTTCAAGATGCCGTGAGCGTCGTCCTCGACCAGATATTCGACTACCCCTGATACGCTTGAGTGCATCTCGGTACCGCCTAGTTCGCGATCGTCTGCCTCTTCTCCGGTGGCGGCTTTAACCAATGCGGCACCGCCCAAAGCGGCCATTCCATTCTCTTTGACGCCAATGACGTAGTCGGACATCCCGGGCATGTACGCGCCACCCGCAGTAGACCCGCCGTGCAGCACTACCATGGTGGGAATGCCAGCTGCGGACAATCGCGCCAGATCCCGAAATACGTTACCGAAGCGTGACCACAACTCGACTTTGTACTTCAGCAGGTTAGCGCCAGCAGACTCCACTAAGTGGATAACGGGAAGCTTCTGGCGCATGCACATCTCGAGAATGGAAGTCGATACGAAACCGGTCGACTCGGTCGCGGCACCTGCCGAGATGCCCGAATCGTCGACCCATATCATGCACCGCACACCCTCGACGAAACCCACACCGACAATGACCGAACCACCGGGCACGCTCGTATCGCGATCCGGATTTTCGACACAGTAGTTGGCCATCGAGTGCATCTGCAAGAATGGCATCCCTGGATCCAACAGACGCTCTAAGCGCTCCCGAGGCGACAATTGCCCGCGTGCTCTAAAGGTTTTCAATCGCTTATTGGACGCATCAATGGTGCGCTGCTCGAGTGATCGCCAATGCTCGATCAGTTCGAACATGCTGGATCTGTTTTCTTTAAAGCTGTCGCTTGCGGGCTGAACCGTTGACGAAAGCACTGCCATATCAGGCCTCCAAAAGTTGTTGTGGGATCGCAATGGGTGTGTCGAGTAAGACCTGTGCATACGCTTTTGCCTGAGGATCATTTCTCAGGCTGGCTATACCGCCACCGCCCAATGCGTTGTGTAATAGAAAATTCAGGGCTGGCAAGCCCGGCATGTAGTAACGGTCAATATCGGGAGATGTCATAAAGTGCGCGAACCGATCGCCGACATAATCGCTTGTCAGCCTCGCCGCTATCCACGGCAGGTACTCTGGCTTCCGCGCAATAATGCCTATGTTGGCCTTGTCACCCTTATCACCAGAACGTCCCCAGGCCAGTTGCTCCAAAGGTACCTCGACCAGTTCAGTATTTAAGGCCTTTTGAGCGGGGATAGGTGCCTCAGTAAACGGGGAAATAGCCGACGGGGTCGTCGGTGGCTCAAAGTCAGTCTGCCCGGCTTGGTCAATCAGTTTGAGGTTGAGCAACGTCTTATCAACCAAAGTCGAAAACAATCGAATAACCGGCGAGGGCTTAGCACGAGCTCCGGCAAAAAACGCCATGCCGGCAGGCGCACCAAGAGCCACTCCCGATAACTCGCGCAGCAGCAGACCGACAGCCCGCGCATCTTGATGTCTACACGCAACCTTTAGCGCGACTTCACGGCTTGGAGATGCCGTCGCATGTGCGCCCCAGAAACTCTCTTCGCCGATAATATCGACCGCCACGTCATCAAAATCAGGGGCGCCCATGGCCAGTAGTTTGGCACGGGTTCGCGCCAGCGCTTCCTCGGCGAAAATACGCGCCTTGTCGGCGGCTCGTCGTCCGACACACCAAAACGTTGTGCCCGCTCGCCAGCCGTCAGCCCAGGTCATACTTGTCTTGTAAGTGGCGGGAACACCGCGCCCCTTGGCGCCTGACACCTGAACGCGGTTCTCACTAACCTCGTTTAGCTGAATCTCCGTGAAATCACAGATGACATCAGGCAGTACGTAGGCGGCTGGATCACCAATCTCGTAGAGCAGTTGCTCGGCAACAGTGCCGCGATTAACAATGCCTCCCGTCCCGGCGGGCTTGTAAATATCGCAGGAGCCATCCGCCGATACTTCTGCTATCGGATATCCCACTTTGTGCAGCGTGTCGGCGACGAGCTCCCAGTCGGTGAAGTTGCCCCCTGTCACTTGAGGACCACACTCAATCAAATGTCCGATAGCCGAGCCCGCGGCAAGTTTATCCAAGTCGCATGCAGACCAACCAAACTCATGAATACAGGCACCCAGTGTCACTGCACTGTCCACGCAACGTCCTGTGACAACGATATCCGCACCCGCGTCCAACGCGGCGGCGATAGGAAAAGCACCTATGTACGCGTTGGCGCTAGCAATCTTGTCCAACGCCGGGAAGTCCTCGTTCGAAAACATCTCGGTACTTCCCGTTGCAACCAAGGTGTCGAGATCTGCCATCAAATCATCGCCAGTAATGACCGTGACATTTAGATTCAAGCCTGCCGCATCGATAACATCACGTAGCGCTTGACCACAGGCCTCTGGATTGACACCACCCGCATTACTAATGAGTTTTACACCCGAGTCTGCAATGCGCTGAAGATTAGGTTTGACCATCGCCGATACAAAGTCTGTCGCGTAGCCCAGCGTTGGATCGTTAGCGCGGGCTCGAGCTAAAATAGACATCGTTATTTCCGCGAGATAATCGAACACGATGTAATCCAGATCACCCTCTGAGAAAAACTGAGACATAGCCATGTCTGTCTCACCCCAGAAGCCGGTCGCACCCCCTATCTTGATTGTCTTGCTCATCGTGTGTGGTGATCTCCCGCGCTAAAATGATTGCGACTCATTATTAATGAGGCATACTCACCACTATAGGCGCAACAAAATGTGGCGGCAAGCGCTTAAACCGCATTAAACGAGCAACGAAGTGACATGATGAAGCAGAGGCTATGGCAGACACTCAACGGCAGCGACTAGAAGCGCGTGAAGAAGCCATTTTAGTTGCGGCTACCGCTGTTCTAGGCGAGTCGGGTGTCGACGGTGCGCGCATGGCAGAAATAGCGCGTCGAGCGGATGTCGCCGAGGGAACGGTTTATCTCTATTACAAAAATAAGCACGATCTACTTGAGGCCGTTGTCGATCGTTTTTGGAGAGAACTTACCCTAGGAGCAATCGCTGCGATCTCCGACAATACCACTGCCACGGAGCAACTGCGCGAGTTGGCGCACTATCACCTGCAATCCCTGATCACTGACTTTAAACTCGTTGAAATCACGTCCCGCGCTGGCATGCGGCATGACGAACCGGGTCGCCAGCTGCCGCAAGTGCGGGAGTATGTCCGCGTATTTGATGCCATTATGCAGCGAGGCATCAATCAACAGGAATTCCAGGCAAACACACCAATCTGGCAAATGCGTGACGTATTTTACGGCAGCCTTGAATATTCCGCTCGAACCTTGGTGCTGCGCGCACAAGGCCTCGATAAATCGGTAGTTGAAAATGTCATTGGACTGTTCAACCTACATCGCGTCGATGCCGATTCGGATAAACAGCCGCCCAGCGCCTCGATCGCGGATCACGACACCATCATAGAAGCCTTGGCGAGAATCGAATCAAAGCTCTCCTAAGGACGAGGGATTAGAGTAGTCTAGCCATACTGAGCTCGACAGGCGTCGATAAATCGACCCAAGTCACCCTCCGGCAGCAGATTGATGCCGGCAGCAGCTGCTCGACCGCCGCCCGATTCGAATTGCCGGCACACCTCATCCGCTCCAGTCCGATTGGTAAGAGGAGCTCGCACGCTCACGAGATAGCCTCCGGCAACATCGGTGAGCACCGCATGAGCCGTATCCGGCGACTTGTTGGCCAGCTCATTGCCGTAGACTCCACTGACACGCCGAGCCCATGGAGCATCAGGTAGGGCAACGATTACCAGCTCTGATTCGTCTATCACGCGCGGCGCTGATATCGCCGCATGCATATCTGAATCATAGGCTCGCGTTAGGGTAGCGAGGAGATCAGCGTCATCTTCAAGCAGCGCGGAGGGAGACGCGTATTGCTGCATCCGTTGAAAGAGCGCTGCAGGGTGGAAGTGAAGATCCGCGGGCTGTGAGCCATAGGCATTGTAATTAACACAAACCCCCAATCGCTTGAGCGCATCGCGATCAACCGCTGTCGATAGGTTCCCTATAATTATGTCCGCCGTAGTATCCAGATTATCGCCAAAGCAACCGACAGCGGCCCACTCGGCAAAGGCGCCTCTTAAACGTCCGTTCACAAGGGCACTCGTACACACGTCGGACGCAGGGCTGATAAGCGTATCGAGATTCGCAGTCATTGGTACATTGCCCGCGTAGTGGTGATCGCAAAAAAAGAGCTCTGCGCCAGCCTCAGTCAGTCGACACACGTCATCACGGTTCTTATCGAAGGAAATATCGAGCGCTGTAACACGTCCCACTGAGTCTGAAGGGACGCGCTCTAACAGCTGAATGTCCCGTTTCACACCAGTGATTAATATTGCATCTGGACGCGCGTCATGGAGCCTCAATTGAATCAGGGCGCAAATGCCATCCGCATCGCCATTGAAGACATCGTAATCCATGTATCCACCCCCCGTGTTGGCGGGGAGGATACTATCAGAAGTCGCCAGGGATATTATCGTGACCCCGCCAAATTTTACTTAGCCCTTCTCACTCTAAGGTCAAAATGGATAGATTTTTCTCGAGTAGTGCCGGACCAATACCGCGAACATCGACTAAGGCCTCAACGCTCTTAAAAGCACCATGACGCTCACGGAACTCGACAATACGCTTCGCGATCTCTGGCCCAACGCCCACCAATTCAGACGCCAAGGTGGCAACATCAGCAGTGTTGATATTTACCGCCTCGACTGCGTTTACCTGACTGACCGAAAAATACGTAAGTGCAAGGACCGTGACTAACACCAGCCACAACGACCCCACCTTGTCTAAACCCCGCTTTAACATCTGCACTGCCTGCATAAAGTATCTCCTATTCAACGAGCTTTTATTCAACGAGCTGTCTGCGCTCAACATCAGACTAGGAGTTTGGTTAGTTTGCTGCATCATCAGTGAAGAGGCAGGCAGTAAAACGGTGGCTTAGGCTCGGGTGAGGCGACTTATGATGCTGTCGATGACATCTGTTGGATTGATTGCGGCCGTGATTGAGCGACCGACAACGAGATAGTTAGACCCTCCCGCTACTGCATCCCATGGCGTAACGACCCGTCGCTGATCACCTGCGTCGTCATCGGGTAGACGAATACCAGGCGTGACTAGAGTGAATTTATCACCACACTGCGCTCGCAAAGACCGTGCTTCTTGCGCGGAGCACACCACTCCATCCAACCCTGCCGACTGTGCGATGGATGCTAGACGCGCAACATAGTCTGCTGGTTGCTCATTAATTCCGAGTTCGGATAGGTCACCACTATCCATACTTGTCAGAACCGTTACCGCTATCAGCTGTGTTTGATGATTGTTACTGCGCTCGACCGCCTCCGCCGCGGCTTCCATCATGCGACGGCCACCTACGGCATGCACATTTACCATCCACACACCGAGGTCTACCGCCGCTCCCACTGCGCCGGCAACCGTGTTGGGAATATCGTGGAACTTCAAATCAAGAAACACGTCAAAGCCAAGTGCATGCAGTGCATCTAGGACCTTCGGACCCTCGTTCGTAAATAATTGCTTCCCTACTTTTACGCGCACTTTTGCGGGGTCGAGCAGACGCGCACAAGCCATGGCGTCATCCAGCGTCGAATAATCAAGGGCGACAATTAACGGACTTAACATATCATTCTCATCGAGCACCGGAGTTACTGTTTGGGGCGGTGCAGTGTATCCCAGCTTTTACAACCCGGACATTGCCAGTAGAAGCTCGGTCCGTGAAAACCACAGACACCGCACAGATAAGCGGACTGGCGCGATGCCAGCCTCTGGGCACCTGCAATAACTTCGGGGCTCACCACGTCCTCACCTAAAAGCTCAATCGCCTGTCTCAACAGCTTTGGACTCGGCTGGGTCAGTAAGCCCTGTTTGATAACGTCGAGCGCTCGCGCCTGCTGTCCACGGGCTAGATATTCTTCAGCAGCAATGACTCTCATTTGTGGATCCTGCGTATGCTCGAGTAATGCAGACAGAAGGTCTGTCACATCATCGCGACGGTCAATCTCATCGCTGACCACCAGCAGATCCTGAATAAACTCAGGCAATCGATCAGGCGAGGCTTGCGCTAGACGCATTAGTCGATCATACGCCTCCTGTGCCTTATCGCCCTTATGATCCAGCCTTGCCAAAATAATCTGAGGCCAGACAGCATCGTCACACCAGTTCAATGCTTCAGTCGCCAAACGCCCAGCGGACTCGGTGTCGCCCCGCATATCATCGTCTTCGGCGGCCTCACAACAGTAATGCGCCAACTTCTCTCGGATGGCAGAGGCTCTGGCGACGGCGGCCGGTTCCTGTTGAGAAGAGACTTCCACAAGCTGAGATTCGGCGAGCTGTCGCGCCTGCACCCAATCACGACTCGCTTCATATACCTCGATGAGTAACACCCTGGCATCGGCTTGATGATCCACCGACAACTCGATCAGATCTTTTAACAGCTGCTCTGCACGGTCTAATAAGCCTGCTGCGATAAAGTCTTTGGCAAGTTCAAGATGAGCTTGGTTCTTCTGAACGTCAGGTAATTTGCTTCGGGACAACAGTGACTGATGAATTTTGATGGCATTGTCCACCTCACCTCGTTTCCTGAGCAAACTGCCGAATGTGATGTGGGTTTCAAACGTTTCAGCGTTCACAGCCAGCGCATCGCTAAAGGCCTTCAGCGCGGATTCCTGTTCGCCATCGAGTAAAAAGTTCAGGCCAAGATAATATTGCGAAGGTGGGCTCTTATCCTCCCCCTTATCGCTTGCCGATGCACTTCGGCCGAGCACCCATCCTGCTGCTACGGCCAAAAACAATAACCCCAGGAGGAGCGTACTCGGCTCAGCCATTAGACACGTCTTTATCCAAGCGCTGCCGCAGTTTCGAATTCTCCCGCCTGAGCGACATCAACGACGCGCGCTGTGTCATCACAAGCGTCGAACTTATGAGACTGCCGACAACAACACCTAGAATTAAAAAGCCAAGTAGCCAAACCGCCACCGACTGCTCGGGCAGGGTCACTGTAAACAGGACAAGTGGGATCAGACCGGTGTTTTGACTTGCGAAGATTGCGCCCAAAAAGATCGATAGACAAAGCGTCGTCAGGGTCAGCGCGGCACGGAGCCAGCTGAGCATTAGAATACCGCCTTGATTGAACGATTTACGCGTTCCCTCAGCTCTTTTCCTGGCTTAAAATGTGGCACGTGCTTTCCTTCGAGCTCAACAGCATCGCCCGTTTTTGGGTTTCTTCCTCGACGCGGCTCTCTGTAGTGTAAAGAGAAACTACCAAAGCCCCTGATCTCGATGCGCTCGCCTGAAGCAAGCGACTCGGCCATATGATCAATCATTAGCTTTATCGCCAACTCAACATCCTTAGATGTCAGCTGATTTTGCTGTGATGCCATTAATTCAATGAGTTCGCTTCTAGTCATTACCACCCCCTCTGGCGACCATTGTCCACTTCCAACACCCGACACACAAGTCTTTCATTTCAATCAACTTTATAGGCGATGAGCTGGGCGTAGCAGATGATCAGAGGCGCGCCAAGAATTTTTCGAGCGACTGCAGATCGAGCGGCTTGGTCAAAACACCTGCAAACCCCGCCGCTTCGAATTCCTCAATAGCATCGCTACCAGCATTAGCTGTGCATGCGTAAGCGCGCAGGTCGCTGGACGCAATGGGCGTATTACGTATCCACTGGAGCAAGTCGAGCCCAGAGTACTCGGGCATCTGAATATCTGTGATCAATACATCAAACCGCGTTGCCTTGAGGATATTTAGACCCTCTTCAGCAGAGGACGCCATAGTGAGATTAACACCCAGGCGCTCCATCATGGCAGACATTACCATCCGGTTCGTGACGCTGTCCTCGACGTATAAAATATCAAGGGTTTTTTTTCGTTCCAGCATCATCGCATCGTCGTCGACAATAGCGCCGGCAACTAACACGTCATCCTCGGCGGGTAACTTTGCAAAGTTCAGTGCAAAATCAAGCGTAGTTCCCTTATCTACAACGCTCGAGATATTGAGCTGAGCACCCATAGTCTCCAGCAACCTCTTAACAATGCTCAGTCCCAGACCGGTACCAGAGAACTTCCGGTTGAGACCCTCTGCTGCTTGGAAGTATGGTTCACCGACCTTACTTAAATGCTCAGGCGCTATTCCGATACCGGTGTCGGCCACCACAAATAAAATTTCCACGTTATAAACTGACTGACTGAGCACTGACACTTCCAGACTCACCTCGCCTTGACGAGTGAATTTGCGCGCATTACCGAGCAGATTTAGGAGGATCTGGCCAACACGTTGACCGTCGATTTGGACACGAAAATCTTTAACTTCATCAATCGCCGAATGGAATTTGATTGGAGAATCGTCGAACAAAATATCCGTGGTCGTGGCGATATCACTGAGAAATTCAAATAAATCAGTAGGCTCAGTAACCAGCATGATCGGCTCGTGCTCCCAGCGTTGAAAGTCTAAGAGCTCGTTTATCAGCAGTAATAAGGTCTGTGCGCCGCGCCTAGCGATAGAGAGGTATTTAGGGTCTGACTCGTCGATATTTCCTTGCACGGACATCAAATCTAAGGAGGCAATGATGCTATGAAGTGGGGTTCTGAGCTCGTGACTCACGCTGGCGGTAAACGCATCCTTTGCTTTCAGAGCCTCGCGAAGCTCCAACGTCCGCTCTTCAACAGTTTCTTCGAGTGACAGGAATAATCGTCTGTTCTCCCGCTCCTGTAAGCGCAGTTTCGTTTTTAAACGCCGCAAACTGGCAGCAAGCTTTCCGATCTCGTCATCACGCGACCTCTTAAACAATCGATCAGAATAGTTACCCTCTCCAAGTCGATCTGCCAGCCCAGCCGCCTCAATGATCGGCAGTAGTACGCGAGTCGATAGTTGTCTGGCGAATACCAATTGAAGAAGACAGATCACGCCAAATGCGAAATACAATGGCTGATTCAAAGACCACAATCGTGCTTTGAGCACACCTCGCTCAAACATGACCACTACCGTACCATCGAAAATATCGCTCGTGAAATTTCGTTCAGCCGATAGAAAGCGAGGACTATAAATCTCTGCGACAGAAGCAAGTTCCTCGCTCGACGGAAAGGCCGCAAAAATGCGTCGCTGGTCCGCTTCGTCACTTAAAACGGCAATGATGGGCGCGCGCGCGTCAGTCTTAATTTGCTCATTAAGGTCAGATAAAGCCGATAAATTTTCCTGTTCTAAAGCCGATCGAACGCTTAAAGAGTAAGCTACCGCCAGACTCGACAGCTCATCGCGCATGCTCTTTTCAAGGGCCGCCTCTTGACGATTTGGCAGAACATACAGCATCAATAAGCCCACCAAGCTCGTCACTAACAACATTAGTGCCGCCACTTGATAGAGTACTGACTTATTCACCTGAGGCTAATCACCATCAGTTCCTCGGAGACCTCTGGCGCCGCGCTGGCAACGACGACACCTAGGGCACCGAGCTGACTTGCAACACGCTCTATCACAGCCTCGTTATTTTCGGCGTAGTCAGGCGCATTGGCCCGTCCACTGAACACCAAACGAAACCACGAGCGCTGCATAACCCGACCTGAAGCGCCAAATAGCTGTTGCGCCACGGTATCAAAGTGCGGTGATGTACGAGAGGGGAGGATCACTTTTGCTGGATCGCCCTTATCCCAGTTCCGACGCTGTCCCGTTAAAAGACTCTCAAGCGCGCCTTGATCTACCGAAGATCCTGAAGGCGCGTTAACAACAATAAACAGATCAGCCGCCCAGGTGCTGTTGGCTGCGGGAGGCGTCACGGTGAGCGCGATCGTAGTCAGTAATGTGAGCAGATGTCGGGGCATATACGACGTTAAAATCCGAGCGATAGTTGGACTTCCAAGACAGAGCCCTCTGTTTTGACTTGTGTCGACCGATTTTGCTCTTCCCTGAGTTCCACTTTCAGTGCGACACCACGGGTCACAAACCACTCGGTACCGATACCGTATCGCTGTACAATCCCGGGCGTAAAATGAACTTCATCTCTCGACACGTTGACGTAATCGAATAGCGTGTAAACAGAAAGAGCATCATTTAGGTGATAACCCAGGTACTGAAACCCGGCCCAGTTCCAATCACCTTGATCTGTCCTATTTGACGACAGCTCGGTGAGAGAACGCCACATGTCGCCCTCGTGGTGCAGGGACCACGACAGCAGCTCGTAAGCGATGTCCTCACCTGACTCAGAGCGCACGTCACCTGCGGATGAGGCAGAGTCGTGGATTACACCTGATTGACCCCCAAGATGATGACCGCCGTGGAAGGGATTTTCCTCGTGATCAAGAATCGTATCCCGATAGTAGCTGAACACGCTTTTGGACCCAGTAGTTGGCAACCAACTAAAACTCGCGGTATAGGATTGAATGCCGTCGGCGAAAACGTCGTTTCCTGCAGATTGTCCGCTTCCAACAACCAGGTCATATCCCACGCCGTCAACCATAGGGCTTTGTCCCGACAGCCGAATACCGATTTCGTGAACTGGAATGAAGCGTCCAAACGAGGCTGGCCGGTTAATCGTTGGAAAAAAATACCGACCATGATGAAAGTTGTCGTTCCAGTAATTTACCGGGGTATGCATTTTTCCAAAACTGATCGCATTGTCTCGATCAAACTCGTACCGGACGCGGATGCGCTCCAGGGTAAACTGCTTATCGCGGTATTTCTCAGCCTGAAACGTCGCCTCCGATAAAAAAGACCACCTTCCTATGTTGCCCGTTAGAAATAATGCCGACTCACCCCACTCGAATTCTCGATCTGAAGCCTCAGCAGCATCAGAGGTATCGAACTCAAAATGGGTAAACCAATTGGCGTTAATATCCTGCGCGTGGACTGAGAAGGCAGATACTGTCCCCACACTAAAAATAATTGCCTTAGTAAAACATTTGTATGCTTTCATAACCCTTAATGTGTCATTTTTTTGGCGCCGCGAAAAGCAAAAAAAAAAACCGGCAAAGCCGGTTTTTTGTGGATTACGCTGTCAGACTGAGCTTATTGGTCGCTCATTTGCGCCTTAATCAAATCACCAATCGTACCCGGCGATGCTGCGTTATCCTGCTGTTTCAAAGATTGAACTGCTTCTTTCTCGTCGTCCATGTCCTTGGCCTTGATCGACAAACCAATTGACCGCGTTTTTCGATCGATGGCGACAATCTTAGCTTCAACCTTCTCACCGACACTCAGCACTGAACGCGCATCCTCGACACGCTCGCGGCTGAGATCAGCGACCTTAAGGTAACCATCGACTTCTTCGTTGAGCTTGACGACAGCGCCTTTCGCATCAACTTCGGTGACTTCGCCAGTGACGATGGTGCCCTTATCAGCCTCACCAACATAGATCGAGAATGAATCTTCTTCGAGCTGCTTAATACCGAGAGAAATGCGCTCACGGTCAGGGTCGATACTCAGAATGACTGTTTCAATTTCGTCACCCTTCTTGTAGTTGCGAACCGCTTCTTCGCCCGTCTCGTTCCAGCTGATGTCGCTTAAGTGAACCAGCCCGTCGATATTACCTGCAAGGCCGATGAAGATACCGAAGTCCGTGATTGACTTGATGGAACCAGAGATCTTGTCGCCAATGGCATGTTGCGAACCAAAAGCGTCCCAAGGATTCTGTTGGCACTGTTTAATACCGAGAGAGATACGGCGACGTTCTTGGTCAATATCAAGCACCATCACTTCCAACTCATCGCCCAACTGCACAATCTTCGACGGGTGAACATTCTTGTTGGTCCAATCCATCTCTGATACGTGAACTAGGCCTTCTACACCCTCTTCAATCTCAGCGAAACAACCATAATCGGTGAGGTTCGTAATGCGCGCATTCACGCGGCTACCCTCAGGATAACGATTGGTGATTTCCACCCATGGATCCTCACCCAACTGCTTGAGTCCGAGAGATACACGATTGCGCTCACGGTCAAACTTAAGGACTTTAACATCCATCTCTTGACCGACTTCCACGACCTCGCTCGGATGCTTGATTCGCTTCCATGCCATGTCTGTGATGTGCAGCAAGCCATCGACTCCACCCAAATCAACAAACGCGCCGTAATCGGTAAGGTTTTTAACCACACCCTTGACGCTCTGGCCTTCTTGCAAGTTCTCGAGCAACTCGTCGCGCTCGGCACTGTTTGCTGCTTCCATGACCGCACGACGCGAGACAACAACGTTGTTGCGCTTTTGATCGAGCTTGATCACTTTAAATTCTAGTTCTTTGCCTTCGAGGTGGGCGGTCTCGCGAATCGGACGTACGTCGATCAGTGAACCCGGCAAAAATGCGCGTATGGAATCGACGTCGACGGTAAATCCACCTTTGACCTTACCGTTAATGACTCCAATAACCACGTCTTGCGCCACATGTGCGGCCTCAAGTGTTGTCCACGCTTCAGCACGCTTCGCTTTCTCGCGAGATAACTTAGTCTCGCCAAAACCATCCTCAACCGTTTCAAGCGCTACCTGGACTTCGTCACCCACGTTTAGGGTGCACTCGCCATTGGCGTTCATAAATTGGTCGCGAGGAATGACTCCCTCTGACTTTAAACCCGCGTGAACTGTTACCCACTCGTTGTCGATATCAATAACAACGCCGGTCACGATCGAACCGGGCTCCATGTCTACGGTCTTAAGACTTTCTTCAAATAACTCGGCGAATGATTCGCTCATTGACTGTACCTGCAGTATCGCTGCAAACATCGCAGCACCAGCCTACCTACCAAGCTGGGTCGGTTAAAAAAACACTGAGTCTAGGGGTAGGACCTCTAATCGACTGAGCGCACAATTCCTCTGGCGGTAACAAGGGACATAACCCGCTCCAAGACGGCGTCCACAGCCATGTCAGTACTGTCGACAATGACCGCGTCTTCCGCCGGAACGAGCGGCGATACCGATCGTGTTCGATCGCGATTATCGCGCGCCTCTATGGCCTCCAAAAGGCGCGGCAGACTAACATCCTCGCCCTGCTGCTGCAACTGGCTTTGCCGTCGCTGCGCACGCGCCAGGGCTGATGCCTCTAAAAACACCTTCAACGGTGCCTGCGGAAATACGACTGTGCCCATATCGCGGCCATCAGCCACCAGCCCGGGCGCTCGGGCCAATTCGCGTTGGCGATCCAATAAAGCCTCTCTCACCGAGGGTATTGCGGCCACAGCTGAAGCACCTTCGCCGCCCAGGACAGACCGCACTCGATCGGTAACGTCGACGTCTCGATAAATGACTCTGACACCCTGCTGCGATGGCATAAACTCTACATCCAGACTCCTTGCGATCTGAGTTACGGCGACGCTGTTTTGCCAGTCAATGCCGCTATCTAGGGCTGCGTAACCGACGACTCGATAAAGTGCACCACTGTCCAATAGATGAAAACCTAATATCTCAGACAGGCGTTGGGCCAGCGTGCCTTTACCCGAACCGCTCGGTCCATCGATACATAGGACAGGTACCATCGTTAATCGAACGCCTCGACAATATCAAATCCAACACGTCGTGCGAGACTGGCAAAACCCGGGAACGATGTCGCCACGTGGTCACAGTCATTTATCTGAATGGCGCCCGTCGCGCGCAAGGCAGCCACGGCGAATGACATGGCGATACGATGATCGTGGAAGGTATCCACCTGACCACCCGTCATCTCGCCACCCGCTATGATAATGCCATCCTCAAAGACCTCAGTCTCAATACCCAAGCGCGTCAAGCCTTCCGCCATCGACGCAATACGATCACTTTCTTTTACCCGCAACTCTTCCGCACCAGACAGAACCGTTCTACCTGAGGCACAGGCTGCCGCGACGAACAACACCGGAAACTCATCGATCGCAAGCGGAACGAGCTCTTCTGGAATAACGATGCCTGTCAACGCCGCCGATCTCACTCGCAAATCAGCAACTGGCTCGCCACCCACTTCCCGTTCGTTAAAAACGTCTATGTTGGCACCCATGAGCGTGAGTATCGTGATGACACCCGAGCGTGTTGGATTCATTCCAACGTGTTCAAGGGTTACGTCCGAACCCTTAGAAATGGTGGCCGCCACCAAGAAAAAAGCGGCCGATGATATGTCTGCGGGAATATCGAGGGTCGTGGCCTGCAAAGACCCTCCACCTTGAATGCTGATCACGTCATTTTCACAATCTACGTCGTAACCAAATCCCCGCAACATGCGTTCCGTGTGGTCGCGTGTTGGCGCCGGTTCGATAAGGGACGTCCTACCCTCAGCATACAAACCTGCCAACAATACGCATGACTTTACTTGAGCACTGGCAATAGGCATCTCGTAATGGATACCTTTTAGCCGCTGGCTCCCTTTAATCCGCAGGGGTGGCTTCCCGCCATCGCTCTCTATTACCGCACCCATTTGCTCCAGGGGAACCGTCACACGCCCCATTGGACGTTTTTGCAAGGACACATCGCCAGTCATAGTTGTATCAAACGCCTGAGGCGCCATTAAACCGCTCAGCAGGCGAATGCTGGTGCCTGAATTACCCATATCAAGCACCGCTTCAGGTGCCTTGAGGCCATGCAGACCAACACCATCGATCTCAATATATCCGTCGATCGGTCCTCGGATCGTGACGCCCATATCTTTAAAGGCCTGAACAGTGCACAGCGCGTCCTGCCCCTCCAAAAATCCCGAGGCCTTTGTTGTGCCGTTGGCTAACGCACCTAACATAACGGTTCTGTGCGACATCGATTTGTCACCGGGTACTCGTATCGTCCCCGACAGCGAGCCACCTGGATCGACAATAAACTTCATCCTGTACTGTCCGTATCGTTCTGAGTCATAGGGTTGAGAACATGATCGTGCTCCCTGCGATGCCTGCGACAAATTGAGAAATAGTCATTCATAAGATCACCATCGCTGTCAGCAACCATCTGGCGAAGCGCAGCTACCTCGACTTCAAAGGCATCAATCGCGAGTAACAGGGCCTCACGATTAGTCAGCGCTATGTCTGTCCACATCAATGGATCAGATCCGGCAATTCGGGTCATATCGCGCAGTGCCCCGCCACCGTGCGTCATTGGATCCGAGGGATCTTTCTCGAGTGCTCGCGTCAGCGCATACGAGACCATATGAGGCATGTGTGAGCTGGCCGCGAGCAGTGCATCATGTTGGTCGACCGCCATTTGACTCAAATAGGCCCCGGTTAACTGCCACATGGCCTCAACTTCATTAACCGCTGCCAAATCAGTCGTCTCCAGAGGCGTGAGAATGACTTCTCGCCCTCTAAAGAGACCCTCGTCTGCATACTTGACGCCACTGTGCTCGGAACCTGCTATGGGATGACCGGGCACAAAACCCGCGTAGTCACGAGCCATAGTGTCGATCACATGGCCCTTAATGCTGGCCAAATCAGTTAACACTGGCGCGTGCTTTGTATCACTTAGACTATCGACAATCTCCCGCAGGATTAATCCAGTGCTTGCGGGCGGTGCACCCACAACAATCATATCGGCTCGCGCAACGACGTCAGAAAGACTCAGTGAGTAATCATCGATCGCGCCCAATTCTAGACCCAGCTTCAAACTGGGCTCACGTGGACCCCAGGCAATGATCTCGCCGTCCCAGGCACTGGCCTTTAAGGCGCGCGCCAGCGACCCTGAGATAAGACCAAGCCCCATAATGGCAACTGTTCTTGAGGAGAATTCGGGCATTAGATGGGTGCTTTTGGATACGAGCCCAAAGGTTTCAGTAAAATGGAGCATTCTTCCAATGCCGCCATGACCTCTCGGACCACGTCGTCAGACAGGTGACCCTCAAACTCAATAAAAAACATATACGTCCACTTCTCCGTCTTGGAAGGGCGCGAATCAATTCGGGTCAAACTGATGCCCCGCTCCTCAAAAGGGCGCAGCAAGCTCAACAGCGCACCTGGCCGATTTCGGCTGGCAATCAAAATGGATGTTTTGTCATACCCACTCGCCGGCACGGTCTCTCTGCCGACCACAAAAAATCGCGTCGTGTTGTGGGCTATGTCTTGTATCGCCTCGGCGAGTTTGATCAGTTCGTAATGCTCTACCGCAAGATCACCCGCAATGGCGGCAACACCCGGCTCACTCTGCGCACGTTGCGCCGCTTCGCCATTGCTTCGACAAATATCTCGGGGAACACCCGGTAGGTTGCTATCGAGCCAGTCACGGCATTGGCCGAGTGCCTGTTCATGACCACAGATAACAGAGATGCCTGATAAATCCGTAGCCTGGCCTGCAATCAAGTGATGAACAACGGGTAGCTCGACCTCTCCAATGATCTGCAAGGGCGATTCGAGAAAGCAATCCAAGGTCTGTCCAACCATACCCTCGGTTGAGTTCTCCACGGGCACTACGGCCATATCGCAGGCGCGATCTTCTGTTAACCGAAAGACATCTCGAATTGTCGGCTGCGCCCTTAAAATAGCAGACTGACCAAAATGCTTTAACGCCGCTGCCTGAGAATAGGTGCCCGCCGGCCCCAGAAAACCGACCGTTAGGGGCCGCTCTAGCGCGAGACAACTCGACATTATTTCTCGAAAGATGCGTGCTGCTTGGTCTGCAGGTAAGGGACCTGGATTTCGTTCCTGAATAGAACGCAGAATTTGGGCCTCACGCTCAGGCCGATAAAACAGCGTGTCCTCGCCGCGACTTGCTTCTAACTTAATCGCTGCAACGCGACGCGCGCATTCTGCACGCGCATTGATCAACGCCAGCAACTGCTGATCAATCGAATCAATATTTGCTCGAATATCCGCTAATTGGTCATCAGATGCCATGACGCGTGCTACCCATGCTCTTTTTCGAAACGATGCATGAAATCGCACAGCGCATCAACGGATGACTGCTCTACGGCGTTATAAATACTGGCGCGCATGCCGCCCACGGAGCGATGTCCTTTCAGGTTAAGCAGCAGCTCGGCTTCGGCTTTTTCAAGAAAAAGGGCATCCAGCGCAGCGTCAGCCAGGGTAAAGGGGACGTTCATTAGCGAGCGGTGGGGGATATCGACTGGATTTGCATAGAAATCGCTATCATCAATAGCTTGATACAGTGTCTTCGCCTTGCGTTCATTGCGCGCCTGCATCGCCGGGAGGCCGCCCTGTGACTCAATCCACTCAAAGACCAAACCTGACAGGTAAATGGCAAACGTCGGTGGCGTGTTGTACATCGAGTCGTTATCAGCGGCGAGTTGCCAGTTCAGCATAGCCGGAATATCCGATCGCGCACGATCCAATAAGTCTCGGCGAACGATGACTATGCAGAGCCCAGCAGGGCCAATATTTTTCTGCGCACCCGCATAAATGACACCAAACCGACTCACGTCTATTGGGCGCGACAAAATAGTGGATGACATATCAGCAACCAGTGGCGACGGTGCCGTGGGAATGAACCCAAACTCCAAACCACCGATGGTTTCGTTGGGGCAATAGTGCAGGTAAGCCGCTCCCGATGTCAGGCGCCACTCGCTTTCACTATCGATAGTCGTAAAGTTGGACGACTGTGATGTCGTGGCAACATTGACGTTAACGTGACGTTGGCCCTCTGCTAACGCTTTTTTCGACCACTGCCCCGTAACTACTTGATCGATTGTGTCGTCCGGTTGAGATAAATTGAGGGGCACCGATGCGAACTGCTGTGACGCTCCACCTTGCTGAAACAACACCGCATAATCATCGCTGATGTTCAGCAAGCACCGCAAACTTGCCTCAGCGCGCTCGGCCACCCCGACAAACTCTGGACTCCTGTGGCTCAACTCCATGATGGAGGCGCCCGCACCCTGCCAGTCGAGTAACTCTGCTTGCGCGCGCTGCAACACGGCCACAGGGAGCGCAGCGGGCCCCGCACAAAAATTATGTGCTCTGGTCACTCTTCTGTACCGTCGATTCCGTCGCTTTCACTGCCCGCAGCGTCGTCAGCCAGCACGGCAGCTGGTGCCGCGGCGTCAATATCATCCTCGGCTATTCGACTTACACTGACAAGCGCTTCCCCATCGCGCGTTCGAATCACACGAACACCCTGAGTGTTGCGCCCCAACAAACTGACCTCATCGACCCGCGTGCGAACTGCCGTTCCCTGATTGGATATCAGCATCATCTCATCGCCGTCCCAAACCTGTACCGCGCCGACAAGAGATCCATTTCGCGAGGACGTAGACATGGCAATCACACCCTTGCCACCGCGACCTTTGGCTGGGAACTCGTCGTTCTCAGTTCGCTTCCCGTAGCCGTGCTCCGTGACTGTCAGTATGCGCCCGCCTTCTTTTGGCACGATCAGCGATATCAGGCGGTGCTCGCCGGCTAAATTGATCCCACGAACACCGCGAGCTGTTCTACCCATAGCCCTAACCTGGCTCTCATTGAAGCGAGTTGCCTTGCCTTCCGAGGAGAAAAGCATGATGTCGCTGTTACCATCGGTCACTGCGGTGCCAATGAGCACATCGTCCTCATCCAATTCGATCGCACGCAATCCAACGCTGCGCTGACGCGCGAATTGTGTCGCAGCTGTCTTTTTTACAGTCCCCTTCGCGGTCGCCATAAAGATGAAATGATCTTCATCGTAGCCATCAATGGGTAGGATGGAGGTAATACGCTCTTCTTCATCTAGCGGCAGTAGGTTGACCATCGGTCTGCCTCGTGAATTGCGACTTGCTAACGGTATATGGAAGACCTTGAGCCAGTACACTTTGCCTAGATTTGAAAAGCATAAAACAGTCGCGTGCGTACTCGCGATCAGAAGGTGTTCAACAAAATCTTCCTCTTTCACTGCCGTTGCACTGCGCCCCGTACCACCTCTGCGCTGCGCTTGGTAGTCGGTTAACGACTGAGTCTTTGCATAACCCTGATGCGAGATGGTAACAACCCGATCTTCTTCGGTAATCAAGTCCTCGATCGTCAAGTCGTGCGCGGAGTCGGTGATTTCGGTAAGACGCTCATCTCCGAAGTCCTCGACGATCTCCTCCAACTCCTCTCGAATCACCAACTTCAAACGATCAGGGTCGCCCAAAATATCCAGAAGATCGGCTATTTCAGCCACCTTATCAGCGTATTCCTGCAATAGCTTTTCATGCTCCAGGCCTGTCAGGCGGTTCAAGCGTAAATCTAGAATCGCCTGAGCCTGTGCTGGCGAAAGATTGTACCTACCGTCAATCAGGCCATAATCACCCTCGAGCTCTTCTGGACGACATGCCGACTCACCGGCACGCTCTAGCATGGCACTCACATCCCCCGGCATCCAAGAGGCTGCAATCAGCCGCTCACGTGCATCAGCTGCAGTCGGTGATGTTTTGATGAGCTCGATAATCGCATCGATGTTGGCAAGCGCAACCGCGAGGCCTTCCAGCACGTGGCCACGCTCACGGGCCTTGCGCAGCAAAAACAGTGTTCGTCGAGTGACAACCTCCCGTCGATGCCGAACAAATGCCTCGATAATTTCTTTCAGGTTAAGTAGCTTGGGCTGCCCATCGACAAGGGCCACCATATTAATACCCACAACCGACTGAAGCTGGGTTTGCGCGTAGAGATTATTTAACACCACATCGCCCATTTCACCGCGACGAAGCTCGATTACCACACGCAGACCGTCTTTATCGGACTCATCGCGGAGCTCAGTGATACCTTCAATTTTCTTTTCTTTGACCAGTTCAGCGATGCGTTCTAGTAGACGCGCCTTGTTCAACTGATAGGGGATCTCATGGATGATGATGGTGTCCTTGCCTTTGGACTCATCAGTGATCACCTCGGCTTTTGCGCGAACGTAGATACGTCCGCGGCCTGTGCGGTACGCCTGAATAATGCCCGCCCTACCGGTGATGATGGCCGCCGTCGGAAAGTCGGGTCCAGGAATGTAGCGAATAAGCTCGTCGATACTTATCTCTGGATTTTCGATCAGCGCCAAGCAACCCGCAATGACCTCTCGCATGTTGTGAGGCGGAATATTTGTTGCCATTCCGACAGCGATACCTGCCGACCCATTTACCAGCAGATTGGGAACACGGGTGGGCATAACAACGGGAATGTGCTCTGTGCCATCGTAGTTCTCGACAAAATCAACGGTCTCTTTCTCGAGATCGGCCAAGAGTGAGTGCGCAAGCTTCGACATTCTGATTTCGGTGTAGCGCATTGCCGCTGCTGAATCGCCGTCGATCGAACCGAAATTACCCTGACCGTCAACAAGTGGGTATCGCAAGGAAAAGGTTTGCGCCATGCGGACGATCGTGTCGTAGACAGCCGAATCACCGTGCGGGTGATACTTACCAATGACGTCCCCCACGACTCGCGCCGACTTTTTATAGGCCTTATTCCAGTCATTATTGAGCTCGTTCATTGCGAATAAGACACGGCGGTGAACGGGCTTGAGGCCGTCTCGGACATCGGGCAGCGCCCGGCCTACGATGACGCTCATCGCATAATCCATGTAGGATTGCTTAAGCTCGTCCTCTATGTTTATTGGGAGCACTTCTGGCGTTAAATTTTTCTGCTGATCTGACATCCGATGATCTTTTTTATTCGACGGGTGTGCCGACGAAACCCTGCAGTTAATAAGCTGGAAATACTATCAAATTCAGCCTGTTAAAGCTACGTTTAGCAGCACTACAAATCGGAAGCTTAGGTTTTATGACATCAGCGAATTTTGTGGTTCACGCAGACGCGATCATTCCCGTATCGGGCACGGAAAATGTACTGAAAAAGCATAGCATTGTGGTGAGGGACGGTGTCATTGCTGCACTTCTCCCCAGCTCTGATGCGCGAGAACTCCGGGACGTGGATCATATCGATCTTCCCGGACACGCGCTGATGCCCGGCCTAGTCAACGCGCATGGCCACGCGGCCATGACCCTGCTGCGGGGCTACGCCGATGACATGTCCCTTGCGGCGTGGCTCAACGACGCTATCTGGCCACTCGAGAGTCGCTGGGTCTCCCCCGAGTTTGTCCGCGACGGCACTGATATCGCCGCGGCGGAAATGCTACTGAGCGGGATTACTACCAGTAGCGACATGTACTTCTTCCCTAATATTGCAGCCCAGCGGTTGCGAGCAGCCGGCTTGCGCGCGCAGATCGTATTCCCAGTCATGAACATACCCACTGCGTGGGCGGACAGCAGCCAAGCGTATCTAGACAAGGGGCTGGCACTGAGAGATCACTTTAAAGGCGACGATCTGATCGACATCGGCTTCGGTCCGCATTCGACCTATACCGTTGATGAGGCTGTGCTATCGCGCACAGCAATGCTCGCCAATGAGCTAGATGCAGCGGTGCAAATTCACCTCCATGAAACCGCCGCCGAGGTGCATGCTCAGGTCGAGGCCACCGGCGAACGTCCGATCGACCTGCTGGCTCGCATAGGACTCTTGGGGCCACGAACACAATGCGTGCATATGACAGCCGTAGGGAATCAAGATATTGCGACCGTCGCTGAATACGGCGCACATGTCATCCATTGCCCACGCTCCAACATGAAGCTCGCATCAGGCGCCTGCCCCGTAAAAAAATTCAAAGATGCGGGGGTCAATGTAGCCCTCGGAACAGACGGGGCTGCCAGTAACAACCGACTCAATGGTCTCGCCGAGATGCAAGCTGCCGCCCTACTCGCAAAATTGGACAGCGGTGACCCCACGGCACTCTCTGCCAGCGAAAGCATCCGCATGGCAACGCTTGATAGCGCTCGCGCACTGGGACTTGATCATGTGACTGGGAGCCTGGAGCCCGGCAAGTCAGCTGACTTCATTGCGGTCGATCTTTCAGAGATTAATATGGCGCCGAATCACCAAGTAGAGTCGAATGTTGTGTACGCATCATCAGGCACGGAGGTGACTTGGAGTTGGGTGTCAGGAAATAATGTTGTCAAAAATAGACAGCTGCAACACTTAGACATTGCCGCGTTACGCGACACAGCAGCGCTCTGGCGCGCTAAACTTAGTGGCTAGGGTTGGCGTATACGTCAAGCCCCCACATGACCAAGCACCCAAACGACATAGACGAGCACGCCATGACACATAGCAACGTTGATCCTGATGAGATCGCTAAATTTGAAGCCCTGGCGTCGCGCTGGTGGGACGAGAATAGTGAGTTTAAGCCTCTGCACGATATCAACCCCTTGCGCGCCAGCTGGATTGACCAATTTAGCGAAGTAAAGGGTAAATCACTTATCGATGTCGGCTGCGGCGGCGGCCTATTAAGTGAGGCAATGGCGCATCGCGGTGCAACCGTGACAGGGATCGATATGGGCGAGGCGCCCCTTTCAGTTGCGAGGATTCATCTTCTTGAGTCACAACTCGACGTTGAATATCGGCAAACCACGGCGGAAGCGATCGCAGAGGAGCGCCCGGCAACCTACGACGTCGTAACCTGCCTTGAGATGTTAGAGCACGTTCCCGACCCTTCGAAAGTCATTCAGGCTTGTGCCGACATGGCCAAGCCGGGCGCCGATCTCTATTTCTCTACGATCAACCGCAACCCTAAAGCTTGGCTTTTTGCCATCGTGGGCGCCGAATATGTCCTAAACCTACTGCCTAAGGGCACGCACGAATACAACAAGCTGATTAAGCCTTCAGAATTGGCTCGATGGGCTCGCGCCGCGGGGCTAAAAGTCGAGGCATCGATAGGCCTGACCTATAACCCGCTGACGAAGCATTACCGATTGGTAGAGGGCGATGTATCGGTCAATTATATGATTAGAACGAGTAAGCCTGCATGAGAGATCGCGGCTTTGAGGCCTTCGTATTTGATCTAGACGGCACATTAGTCGATACAGCAAGCGAACTCATCTCGGCCTACAGAACGCTCTGTATCGAACTGGGGGGCGGCGAAAAGCCCTTTGATGAAGCGCGCAAACTGATCTCTCACGGCTCAGGGCGATTAGTCACAGAAGCTACCGGCATCGAAGAGGGAGACCCCCGTTGGGAGCTCTATCGTCAGCAGTACTTGGACTGGTACGAGGCCGTCTTAGGAACAACAGCGACCCCATACAATGGACTGGTAGACGCGGTTAAAGTGCTAAGCAACAACGGCAAGAAGTGGGGGGTGGTGACGAACAAATTTCGACGGTTCGCGGAGCCTTTGATGGCTAGCATGCCGTTCGATCCACCCGCAGGTAGCCTGGTCACTCCTTGCGATGTCGTCATGGCAAAGCCACATCCGGAACCTATTTTTCTGGCCGCAAAGGAGCTGGCAATATCAGCCGAGGATATGGTTTATGTTGGTGACCATGTTCGTGATATTCAGGCCGGTAACGCTGCCGGTTGCTTTACCATCGCGGTCAAGTACGGCTATATAGAGGACCACGACGAACCCGAGCAATGGGGTGCAGACCTCTGCATTGAAACACCTGAAGCACTTAGCCAATGGATACAGGAACAAGTCTCATGCCCATAGCACCCGCTTCTTGGTCAGCCGCAGCTCACGAACTAGCGGGTAAAACAATCCTGGTGACGGGCGCTGCCGAAGGTATTGGACGAGCGGCCAGCCTCGCCCTCGCGAGTGCTGGTGCCGAGGTGCTTTTATTAAGTCGTAACGAGGCCCGACTAGAATCGCTGTACGATGAGATCGTGGCAATGGATGGACCGTTGCCGGCGCTCCTGCCAATGGACTTGGCGAAAGCCACCCATGACGACTTTGTGACGCTTGCGGGGTCACTTGGTGAGGCGCTACCCAAGCTCGATGGGCTCCTACACAACGCCAGTCTGCTCGGAGATCGCAAACCCATTGCGCAAACACGAGCCACAGCCTGGCACGAGGTCATGCAAGTTAATGTCAACGCGGGCTTTATGCTCACTCAAGTATTGCTACCCATGCTGAATGAGGCACCCACTGCATCAGTGGTCTTTACAAGCTCGGGGGTCGGCCGAACGGGACGTGCCTATTGGGGTAGTTATGCCGTCTCAAAATTTGCGACGGAAGGGCTCATGCAGGTCCTCGCTGACGAATTAGAGGCAACGTCTTCAATCCGAGTGAATAGTCTCAACCCTGGCGCGGTCAACACCGCGATGAGGCGATCTGCCTATCCTGCAGAGCCGCCAACGACAAACCCAGATCCGACGGATATTATCCGTGAATGGGTCTATTTGATGAGTGATGCCAGCGCCCATTTAAACGGACAAGCGCTTAATGCGCAGTGAGGCGGGCCCTAGTACAGCCTCACTTACCGCGGACCTTGCCCCGATTTGCAATATGCTTACCGCTCTTTTGAGCCTGCCTCTCTCGCTTGTCAGCGAGCTTTTTGGGCGGCTGGTACACAGGCTTGGGCTCCAGCTGACCCATGGTGTAAACCACGTCGGCGTCTCGCGCACCCAGCTCCATCCACTGGCCTTTTTTAAGTTTTGACGGAATAAAAACGTCACCGTATCGAACGCGTTTCAAGCGCGACACAGTGACACCCTGAGACTCCCATAACCGACGGACTTCTCTGTTTCTGCCCTCGGACAAGACCACGTAGAAAAATCGATTGATGCCATCGCTGTCACTGCCGCCCTCTTGGATGTCGGTAAAGCGCGCCGGTCCATCGTCCAAATCCACACCTGTCTTTAAGCGATTGAGCATCGCGTCATCGACTCGACCCATAACCCGAACCAGGTACTCGCGTTCAACCTGCCGTGACGGATGCATGAGGGCATTAGCCAACTCGCCATCGGTTGTTAGTAACAGTAGACCCGATGTGTTGTAGTCAAGCCGACCGACAGAGACCCAACGCCCAGACTTTAGTCGCGGCAACCCATCAAATACGGTCGCACGTCCCTCAGGATCCTTGCGTGAGCACACTTCACCTACGGGCTTGTGATACAGCAAAATTCGATTCTCGATTTTGTCATCCAGCACCACCGGACGACCCTTTATCTTAATCTTGTCAGCCGTAACGACGCGATCACCCAGCTTGGCAACCTTGCCATTCACTCTGATCTCACCGGCCTGTATGCTTTCCTCTAGTTTCCGGCGCGAACCCAGACCTAACCGCGCGAGTACTTTCTGCAGCTTCTCGCCATCCGGCTTAACTTCGTCGTACTTTACACTTGGCTTTTCAACAGGCCGTTCAACTTGCTCTTTGCGCTTTTTCATTCTGAATCGATCGCCTCATGATCCAGAATAGAGTCTACGGCAATGCCCTGATCATCTGGTTGGTCAGGTTCATTCTCTTCCCCACGCGAATCGTGAAACTCCTCTAAGGGCAATGCGCTGGTCATAGTTTCTAGGTCTTTTACATCGGCCAAAGGCGGCAACTGATCGAGTGACTTCAAGTTAAAATAATCTAAAAACGCGCGCGTTGTCGCATACATGGCCGGCTTGCCCGGCACATCGCGATGCCCAACCACTTTGACCCAATCTCGTTCAAGCAGACTTTTCATAATATTACTGGACACCGCGACGCCTCGAATATCCTCAATTTCGCCGCGGGTTATGGGCTGACGATAGGCTATGAGTGACAACGTTTCTAACAGGGCGCGCGAGTACCTAGCGGGACGCTCACTCCACAACTTGCTCACCCACGGCGACAAGTGCTGACGCACTTGAAATCGATATCCACTCGCAACCTCCGCGAGTTCAAAACCTCGACCCTCACAGCGCTTACCGACCTCAATCAAGGCCGCGCTAATATCACTCGCCGCCGGCCGATCCAGCTCATCAAACAGTTGAGCTATCTGCTTCTTTGTCAGAGGTTCTCCAGCCGCCAGGAGCGCGCCTTCGACGATCTCCACCAGATCATGATCATCCATAAATAGCCTTACTCACTTCTCGCCTTAATGTGGATCGGTGCGAACGCCTCAGACTGCACAATATCCACGAGAGACTCTTTAATTAACTCTAATATCGCAATAAAGGTTACGACGACACCCAGTCGCCCCTCTTCGACCTTGAACAAGGAATCGAAGGAACAAAACTCCCGCTCTTGCAATGCCTGAAGCACATCCGCCATACGCTCTCGTGTCGAGAGGGACTCGCGCTTTATCTGGTGGCTTTCGTACAAATCGGCGCGCTTTAATACCTCAGAAAATGCGATGACCAGATCCTGCAAATCGACGTCAGGTAACGGCTTTTTAAGATCAGATATGGGTGGCTCCGCCGAACCGACCCAAGTATCACGCTCGACGCGAGGCAAGTCCGCCATATCTTCCGCGGCTTTTTTGAAACGTTCGTATTCTTGCAGGCGCCGAACCAGAGTGGCTCTAGGGTCTTCCTCTTCCTCATCCGAATCGGTTGAGCGAGGCAGCAGCATCCGCGACTTTATCTCAGCCAACATCGCGGCCATAAGAAGGTACTCAGCAGCCAACTCAAACTGCATGGCATCCATGAGTTCGACATACTGCATGTACTGCTGCGTAATGCTGGCAACATCAATATCGAGAATATCTAAATTTTGCCGCCTGATAAGGTACAGCAGCAAATCCAGCGGCCCCTCAAAAGCTTCTAAAAACACCTCCAAGGCACGCGGCGGGATGTAGAGGTCTTTCGGGAGCTCCGTAAGCGCCTCCCCCAACACAATGGCAAAGGGCATTTCTCCCTGTTGAGGCTGGCCCATTCGCTTTTCAACCGCCTTCGATTCACGAAGCGATACAACCGACTGGGTCTCGACGCTAGCTACCTGCTCGGTAAGAACGGGGGCCGAGTCATCTGGGTCTGTATGTTCAGTTATGTCAGTCACGTTATCCCAGGCCCTATTTATCCTAGGCCCTATTTAATCCAGGCTCTATTTAACCCAGGCCCTATTTATCCGAGGCCCTATTTATCCGAGGCCCTATTTATCCGAGGCCCTATTTATCCGAGGCCCTATACCAAGCCGTCTGAGCTGCCCAAGCCCTGTCGTAGCAGGCGAATATCCTCACCGCTCATATCGATAACAGTGGTCGGTTCTAGTCCGCAATAGCCACCGTCAATGACCAGGTCGACATCCCGCTCAAGCGTTACCCTTATATCGTACGGGTCACTGAGCGGATAGTCATCTCCGGGAAGCAATAGTGTGGCAGACATAAGAGGCTGTCCTAGTTCAGCCAACAAGGCTTGTGTTATGGCGTTATCAGGGACTCTGAGACCAATGGTTTTCCGCTTCGGGCTCATCAACCGCCTCGGAACCTCCTTACTCGCCTCAAAAATAAAGGTGTAAGGTCCGGGCGTCGCATGCTTGATCCGACGATATGCCGAGTTATCTACCCGCGCAAACCGGGACAGCTCAGACAAATCCTGACACACCAAGGTAAAATTATGGTCGTCGTCTAACTGACGAATCCGCCGAATTCGCTCAGCACCCGCTTTATTGTCGAGCAGGCAACCCAATGCGTAGGCCGAATCCGTTGGATAGGCAATGACACCTCCCGCTTGCAGAATACCGACGGCTTGATTAATCAGGCGGCTTTGAGGGGTCTGAGGGTGTAGAGTGAAAAATTGACTCACTGGAACGACTCCAGAGCATCCCAAATATAGTGATTGACGGGTAATCGGTCCGCGTCTACACCCAGCTTTGGACCGTATTCAAAATCGCGATGAAAATCCGATCCCACCGAGGGAATTAACTCGGCGGCATCCGCCAACTGAACCAGCCGCTTCAAATCCACAGGGGGTTGACGCCCGTTCAGTATCTCCAGCCCCACTCCACCCGCTGCTTTGAAATCGTTTACTAAGGCGCGCAGCTTCATTCCTGTCAGCTTGTATTTCAGCGGATGCGCCAGTACCGCCGCGCCCTGTGACTCTGTGATCGCGCCCACAACATCGCTTATGGACGGCCAAAACATTTTCACATCACCGGGCTTACCCGCACCCAGGTACTTATCAAACGCCTCTGTAATCGACGAAACACAGCCATTGTCGACCATCCAGCCCGCAAAGTGAGGACGACCAATCTGGCTGTCACCCGCTCTATTGCGTGCACCGTGCAATGCGCCCGAAATTCCCACCTTCTCGAGCCGCGACGCAATTTTTTCTGCACGTTGCTGTCGAGCTTCCGTCAGCTGACTTACCATGGCCATCATGCTGGGAGCAGACGCATCGAATCCCAGTCCGATAACGTGAATCGTGGTGGTCGCCCACTTACAAGACAGCTCGACGCCCGAAATCAATCCAACCTCACGCGCTTCTTTGCTATCCTTAACCGCGTCGTATCCAGCAGTTGTGTCATGATCGGTGATCGCAAATCGAGTGACACCGGCTTCTTTTGCGCGCACGAGGAGCTGCTCGGGCGATAATGCGCCATCCGAGGCGAGAGAATGCGTATGGAAGTCGACGATCACAAAGATTAATCTCCGAGCACTGACGGCTCGTACTAATAACGAAATCATATGGTAACAGAGCTGACATGAAGCAACTCCTTGAATTCCTACCACTTGTTATTTTTGTAGTCGTTTTTAAGTTATCTGGAACCACGCTGACCATCGCAGAGTTCGACTACACATTCGACGGCATTTATACCGCCACGCTTGCTCTTATAGTCGCGACGCTGTTGCAGGTGATCTTAGTGAAGGTCATTTGGGGGTCAGTTGAAAAGCGACTCTTAGCCGTTGCGGCCCTCGTACTCGTCTTTGGCAGTGCCACTGTCCTACTTAGAGATCCCGTGTTTATTTTGTGGAAGCCAACCGTTTTAAATTGGACTTTTGCCGCCGTATGCGCAGGCTGGCACATCGTACGACACCGCTGTTTGTTTGAAGCGCTGCTGCCCAGCGAGATTGAACTGCCACAGTCAGCATGGCTAAAAGTGACCATCGTATCGACCTTTCAGTTTCTCATGGTGGGGGCTCTCAACCTCTACGTCGGGTTTAACTATTCGATGGACACCTGGGTGACGTATAAGCTCTGGTCACCACTGGCATTGACGATTCCGTGGATGATCTTGCTCGGTATTATCATGGGACCACACATCAAAAACGCACAAAAAGTGGCTAACGATGAGACCACAATCAGTCCGTAATACCGCTTGGAGGCGGTTAAACTATGGGTAGTTTTAAGGCAGCAATAGTTCAATCAATGGTGGCCATTACACTTGTCGCTGCCTTCATCGCAAGCGCCGCGCAGGGACAACCGGTAGACGATGCCAATGCGTCAGGCACCGCCGTAGTTGAGGGCGAGACGCGGTACATAACGGACCTCATTTTCACACCCGTGAGAACAGGCCCCGGTGGTGATTACCGAATCGTCAATAAGGGTCTGCCATCGGGTACATCAGTCACCTATTTCGGTACAACCGACGATGGTGTCTGGGCAGAAGTTGAAACACGCGGGGGAACTCGGGGTTATCTGAGAGCACAGTACTTGCAAACGGAAACGCCGAGAGCCACTCAAATTAACACGCTGCAGTCGCAGCTTGCACAGAGCAATGAGCGCGCCGAAAGACTGAGCGCAGAATTAAACGACGTGCAGGCGCGCCTGACATCGATCAGCTCCGAGGCAGGATCTGCAGAGCAAGTCTTAAGCGACACTCAAGCCGAACTGGCTGAAATTAAGCGCATTTCATCAAATGCGATGCAACTCGATCAGCTTACCAAGGAGCTGTCGGCCAAGATCGAGAATGTCACGTCGCAGAATGATTTGTTATTACTTGAAAATGCGCGACTGGGTGATCGAGTCGCGAGCAATCAACGGCTGGAGGGCGTGCTGTTCTTAGTGGCAGGTATTGTCATCGCGCTCGTGCTCCCCCGTCTCACCGCAAAGCGCCGTCGGCCGGGTGGTTGGCGCTAAGCAAACTACAAACTCTTCCTACGATACAACGATGAGATGATCAAACATGTATAGACGCTCTTTACTAACGCTGTTGGCCGCCGTTTCATTGCTCGTCTGCACCGCAAACGCAATCGCTGCAAATCCAATCGTCAAACTACAAACAAGTGAAGGCGACATTACGGTCGTACTCTTTGCCGATAAAGCGCCAAAAACAGTGGCTAATTTTCTCGCTCATGTCGACGAGGGTTTTTACCAAAATCTGGTGTTTCACCGTGTCATCGACAACTTCATGGTCCAAGGCGGGGGCTTTGACGTCGATCTCAAGCAAAAACAGACAGAGCGAAGTGTGATCAACGAGTCAAAAAATCGCCTGCACAATGACCGCGGCACACTCGCTATGGCACGAACCAGTGACCCCGACTCGGCTGGAAGTCAGTTTTTTATCAATCAACGCAATAACCCTAGGCTTGATTGGACACCGTACAAACCTGGTTACACTGTTTTTGGCGAGGTTATTAGTGGCATGCGGATCGTCGACTTCATGGCTTCAACACCTACTGGTAACGCGATGGGGATGTCAGATAAGGGGCCAATGCCACTGCAGAATGTGCCAATTGATCCGATTGTGTTGCTCAACGTCACTCGTGTCTCACCATGACAGTTTTAAGCGTCAACTTGAACAAGGTGGCCCTGATTCGCAATTCACGCGACACCACCTCACCCTCACCAACCGAATTCGCCGCGCTGGCTATCGCAGCTGGTGCTGGTGGGATAACGGTGCACCCCAGGCCCGATCAGCGTCATATTCGTGTCAGCGATTGCCATAGTTTGGGGAAGTCGCTCAATGTTGAATTTAATATCGAGGGCAACCCCTTTTCGAACGCCATGGTCAGTGACAGACATGGGGTTGACGATTATCCCGGTTTCATGGCGTTAGTTGACGCGATCCGCCCAGCTCAAGCCACCTTAGTGCCTGACGGTAATGCCCAGCTCACCTCAGATCATGGCTTTGATCTAAAGGCAGATGGAGAGCGGTTGATACCTATCATCTCACAGCTAAAAGACTGGGGATGCCGTGTCAGCCTCTTCATGGATCCCGAGCCAGATAGCATGGCACTGGCGGCTGAGATCGGTGCCGATCGCGTAGAGCTCTATACTGAGTCGTACGCCGATGCGCACGCAAAGGGCGAGTTCAAAGACGTGCTAGCACGCTTTAAAGACACGGCGATAGCCGCACACGAGGCAGGCCTTGGCGTCAATGCCGGCCATGATTTGAATCTCTCTAACCTACCGGACTTCACCATCCCACACTTGCTTGAGGTCTCTATTGGGCATGCCCTGATAATTGATGCGCTACGTCATGGATTTAGCGACAGCGTTAATCGCTACATAGAGGCGCTCGCGATCCGGGTTGTTGAGTGAGCCAATCCGCCGACTTGTCGGCTGCTATTGACGAGCTGCCGCCCTATCTGGTCCCCCACAGCCAGGAAGACACGCGGGTTGTGTACGACGATAGCGATTTACTCATAATCGATAAGCCACACCACCTGCTCAGTGTGCCGGGACGTCATCCGCTAAATCACGACAGCCTGATTAAGCGACTGCAGGGGCGATTCCCCGATGTGCAGGCGGTTCATCGTCTAGATCTGGATACGTCGGGTATCATGGTAGTTCCAAAGCACCGAGTCAGCTTGTCGGAAATTGCTCGTCAATTCCAACGTCGAGAGGTAGAAAAAGAATACACAGCGATCTTATGGGGGGAGCTCAGCGATGATCACGGATCGGTCGAACTCCCTATTGCGACCGACTGGCCCAATCGTCCGAAACAAATGATTTGCCATGAGCGCGGAAAACACGCGCTGACACACTTTTGTGTCCTGGCGCGCGCATCCAACCGCACCCTCGTCCGTCTGAAGCCTGTTACCGGCCGCTCGCATCAACTGCGGATCCACATGCAAAGTCTCGGTCATCCCATAATTGGCTGCGATATGTATGCCCACCCGTCAGCATTGGCAGCGTCTGAACGACTATTACTGCACGCGACGAGACTCACGCTTCGGTCACCGACAACAGGCAATTGGATTTCAGCGTTCAGCCCTATACCGTTTGAGTTATGACAACATCTGCCGGCCGGCGTGTTTACAAGAAAAGGAACGTAGCTTGATCAACGATTTTTTTGAGAGCGATGCGCGGGTTATTGTGATTAAGCCCAATAAAAGTTCAACTTGGCGCGCTAATCTTTATGCGTTAATCGCTATTTCCATTCCTTCACTAGGCGCAGGCATTGGCTTCGCGCTGCTCGGTGCTTGGCCCATATTACCGTTTGCAGGCTTAGAGCTCATCGCCTTGGGAGCCGCGCTCTATTATGTCAATTGGAACCTTGAGTACCGTCAGGTTGTGACTGTGTCGGAACGCAACGTAAAGATCGAAAAGGGGTATTTTATTCCGAAACGATCGTGGCTTTGGGAGCGAGAGGACACAGCCGTCAATGTCATCAATGCTAAAAACCAGTGGGAAGGCCCCTCCTTGTGGCTTCACAACCGCGAATCGCGCACCAGCCTTGGCGAGTTCCTAAGCAAGGAGGAAGCCGAGGACTTACTGAAACGATTGCGTGCAGAATTACCGGTCCGCACCTACGGAAGCGAACGAAACGTGACGCTGTGAGATACTAGCTCCTCGATTTCAGTCGGATTTAACGCAATGCCAAACCCACAAAAAGTCGGCTTTATTTCGCTCGGCTGCCCAAAGGCTCTCGTCGATTCTGAGAGGATTCTCACGCAGCTGCGGTTTGACGGCTATGAGGTCTCCCCTTCTTACGAGGATGCGGGTGTTGTTATTGTGAATACCTGTGGGTTTATAGACAGCGCCAAGGAAGAGTCTCTTGCGACCATCGGTGAGGCTCTTGAAGAAAACGGTCGCGTTTTAGTGACCGGATGTATGGGTGGCGGTGATCAAGCCGAGCTTGTTCTCGAGCGCCACCCCAAGGTTTTGGGGATCACGGGTCCCGCCGCCTATGAAGAGGTCTTATCAGAGGTTAGACGCGTCTTGCCTAACCAGCATAAACCCGACCCGAAAATCGATCTCATACCCGCGCAGGGCGTGAAATTAACCCCAAAGCATTATGCCTATCTCAAGATTTCAGAAGGCTGTAATCATCGCTGCCGCTTTTGCATCATCCCCAGTCTCCGCGGCGATCTTGTTAGTCGACCGGTCGGTGAGATCATGCGCGAAGCCGAGCAGTTGGTTCGATCGGGTGTCAAAGAACTTTTAGTGATTTCACAGGACACCAGTGCCTACGGTGTCGATCTCAAATACCGTACGGACTTTTGGGATGGGCGGCCACTCAAAAGCGACATGCACGCATTGGCCGCGGCACTGGGCGATTTAGGTGTGTGGGTTCGTATGCACTATGTCTACCCCTATCCTCATGTCGATAAGGTCATACCTCTGATGGCAGACGGTAAGATTTTGCCCTATCTGGATATCCCACTACAGCACGGCAGCCCCACCGTGTTGAAGCGTATGAAGCGGCCAGCTGCATCTGAAAAAACGCTTGATCGTATCGCATCGTGGCGCCAAGTCTGTCCTGACATTACCTTGCGCTCGACTTTCATTGTCGGCTTTCCAGGTGAGACCGAGGCTGAATTCGATGAGCTGCTCGATTTTATCCAGGAGGCCCAACTTGATCGAGTAGGTTGTTTCAAGTACTCGGCTGTTGACGGTGCAACGGCCAATGAACTCGCCAACCCGGTGCCTGAGGCCATAAAAGAGGAACGATGGCATCGCTTCATGGCTTTGCAGCAAGACATCAGCGCGCAACGACTTAGTCGAAAAGTGGGTCAATCAGTCGAGATTCTGATTGACGAGATTACGCCGGACGGTGCTGTCGGTCGCACGAAAGGTGATGCGCCTGAAATTGACGGAGTGGTCTTCGTCGATGACAGCAGCGGGTTACGGGCGGGCGATGTTATCAAACGAGAGGTCACTAAAGCCGACAACTACGACCTGTGGACACGCTGAGCTCGCACAATGATCACCGGATGTTGCCCATGAATATCGTGCTACTCAAGGAACCGGATTGGATCGATGCCAGATCGGTAAGATTGGATGACCACCGTGCCGAGCATCTCGCTCGCATTTTGAAAGTCACGCTTGGTCAAACAGTGCGCGTTGGGCTGATCAATGGCGACAAAGGCATTGGTCGTATCACTGCGGTGGGCAACGACACGATCACTCTGGATGTCGACTTGACTGATGCGCCTCCCCCCCGCCACCGGACGCAGCTCGTGCTTGCTTTACCCCGTCCTAAAATGCTGCGCCGCATACTCCGAACGGTGGCTGAGTTTGGGGTCAGCGAACTGCATCTCATTCACTCCTACCGCGTGGAAAAAAGTTTTTGGCAATCCCCGTATCTCGACCAGGACAAAGTAGAGGTTGCGTTAATTCAGGGGCTTGAGCGCGCAGGCGACACACTATTACCCAAGGTCATTCAACACCGCCGCTTCAAACCGTTCATGGAAGATCATTTAAGCACTATCGCAGATGGCCGCGACATTCTGATCGCGCACCCGGGTCATCACGATGTATTTCCCTCGGATGCCACCACAAGCAAAACAGTTCTGATCGGGCCAGAGGGCGGCTTTATCGACTACGAGGTAGACCTTGCTCGCAAACTCGGTGCAATACCGGTATCGCTAGGTCATCGCATCTTTAGCGTCGATACCGCGGTCTGCACCGCACTCGCAAGAGATCTGACTTAGGCGCCTACACCAGTTCCCAGTCCGCAAGCGACACCCGTTCCACCAATGCCGCAATAACCCGCTGGGTTCTTATCAAGGTATTGCTGATGATATGGCTCTGCGTAAAAAAACTCGGACGCGTGGCAAATCTCGGTCGTGATAGCACCAAAACCTGCGGCTTGCAGGCGCTGATCATAGCTGCTTTTGCTGCTGCGAGCAGACTCGGCTTGACTGTCGGAGTAGGTATAGATTCCGGACCGATACTGCGTCCCCCAGTCGTTGCCCTGACGCATGCCTTGGGTGGGGTTGTGACCCTCCCAAAACACGCCTAGTAAATCGGCATAGGTCACGACAGCAGGATCAAAAACGACTAATACGACCTCGTTATGCCCTGTCTGCCCTGTACATACCTCGTCGTACGTCGGATTAGGTGTCTTACCAGCGGCGTACCCTACGGCAGTCGTGTAAACCCCTGGGATGCTCCAAAAGACACGCTCTGCACCCCAGAAGCAACCCAACCCAAACATGGCCGTTTCAAGATGAGACGGAAAAGGTCCCGTCAACGGCGTCCCTAAGACTGTGTGGTCATGGATAACCGGCATCGGCATATCACGCCCCGGCAAGGCCTCCGTAGCCGACGGTAAGGCGTGTTTTCGCTTAATATCCATAATGTCCATAACGAAACCCCAGCAATAAAAAATTCATCGTAGACGAGTATACCGCTGAACTTTTGTCATATTGGCAGTCTAATGTCACAGATGTAGACAAAATATGCATCGGCTGAGACAGATGGTAAGCCGAGGGGGAGAAAAATATGCCAATCACCGTATCCATACCAACTCGATCAACCGGTACGCCCGCCAGTACCTTATCAAGCCGAAAACTGCTTGCTATCGCCGTCACTGAGACGCGCTCGAAAAGCAGCATCGACGTTCAGTCTGCGATCGTAGAACTGCAAACCCGGCGACATTATCTAAAAGAACTCGCTGCCGAGGGGCTTCTTAACGAGCTGTAGTTCGTTACTATCTAGTCACCTGACTGAGGTTCCGAGGACAGTGCCATCTCAACCGAAATTGCAGCAAAAACGCGAGACGTTGCCCAGTTTTTAAGTAAAGCACGAGCTATAAAGCGTGTCGCTGACGCGCAAACTCGACTTATGTTTGCGCTCGACGCTACCGCTTCGAGAGAACCCACATGGCACACTGCTCGAACCATGCACCGAGCGCTGTTTGAGGCCGCAAGCGATGAAACAGGGTTTGCCATACAACTCTGCTACTTCCGGGGGCTTTCAGATTTTCAGGTCACACCATGGCTGACGGCGCCCGCTGCCTTGCTAGACGCGCTGAATAACGTTTACTGCGAAGGCGGTATGACGCAAATAGCGCGCTTACTAAGACATGCGCTCGCCGAGTTTCAGGGTAACGCCTCTATCAAAGCGATTGTTTATGTCGGCGATGCCTGTGAGGAAAGTCCGGATGTGCTTAACGCACTTGCAGTTCAATGTCGCCTCGCCAATCGACCTTTGTTGATTTTTCAAGAGGGAGCTGACCCTGCAACATCGCAATGCTTTAGCACACTGGCTGCGCTCTCGGGAGGTGCTCATATCCAGCTTGACGATGCCAGCGGCGCTCGTTTGCGCGAACTGCTCCGCTCAGCCGTGCGATTTGTTACCGGCGGACGCAAGGCACTGACGGGTTCGGGCAAGGAAAGTGATAAACTACTCCTAAGCAAACTACCCAGCAAACTATGAGGCACCTCCTAAGGGCGCTCACCCGCTGATGTAGTGATAAAAGCGCAACAAAAGGACCACGCGTGTGATACGAATCCTCATAGCCCTAGCACTAGCCGCCGTTGCCATCAACTATCTATGGCGCGTGCGAAGTCTACCGCCGCACAAACAGCGTGCGGGTTACATTCGGTTTTTCATAGGCTTGGCGGTACTGGCGGTTATTATTCTGACCATGACCGGTCGTATGCATTGGCTGGGGGCTGCCATCACAGGTGCCTTTGTTTTTCTGCGACAGGTGCTGCCGTGGGTCATCCGTGCGCTACCCTTTCTCAACAAACTCAGGCAACAGCAAGCGGGTGAAAAAGGCCAATCGGCGATTCGAACCACCCACTTAAGCGCCACCCTCGATCACACGAGTGGAACGATTGAAGGCGAGGTGATTGCGGGTCCGCATGTCGGCTGGCTACTGTCAGAGCTGAGCGTGGGAGAGCTTGAGAGCCTGCTCGATCTCTACCAAACCGACGACAACGAGTCGGCTGAGCTACTGCAAGCTTACCTTGACCAGCGATTACAACATGAAAGTGACGCTGAGGAAGCCAAGAGCGATGCACGCCAGGAGGCCAATTCGAGTGCCTCGCGCACCGAGGCGCTTGCCACGCTCGGACTGAGCGAGGGCGCCTCTGAAGAAGAGATCGTCGCGGCTCATCGCAGTCTCATACAAAAATTACATCCAGATCGCGGTGGCAACGATTTCTTAGCCGCTAAAATCAATCAAGCAAAAGACATCCTTCTCGACGATTAAAAAGCTACGGAGTCGCCTATCGTGGAAAAGACACACATCCTCAAAAATCGAGATGGTCACTATTGGGGGCGCGCCAAGGAATGGGTCGACGGCTCAGAGCGATCACGTGTTGCGCAATACACCCATCGAGACGAGGCAAGTAATACCCTATTTGAAATAAGTTCCAAAGACTTTGGGCTTCGCGCTGAGATACTCGAGGTCCATCTAAAAAACGGTAAGTTACCAAAATTGGAAGTCAGTCAGATTCCCCTACCTGGTTTCGAAGAGACCGATGATGAAAGTACGGAACTGGCGGTTGAAAACTCAGTCTAATGTCACCACGTATATATAAATGGTAGTAACGCTACGGAGACCGTGAATGCGTATTTTGCTTTTTCTTTTGACCAACCTTGCTGTTGTTATCGTCGTGGGCATCGTATGGCGATTACTGGGCTTTAACAGCTTTCTAGATGCGAACGGTGTGGGCCTCGACTTCAATGCACTACTCGTTTTTTGCGCCCTCTTCGGTATGGGTGGGTCACTCTTCTCGCTGTTCATCTCGAAGTGGATGGCGAAGCGCAGCACGAAAACTCGGATTATTGATACACCGAGTAATCGAGACGAGGAGTGGTTGCTGCAAACGGTACGACAACTGGCGGATAACGCAGGTATCGGCATGCCCGAGGTAGGCATATTCCCCTCGAATGCGCCAAATGCCTTCGCCACTGGATGGAATCGGAACAATGCCCTCGTGGCCGTCAGTAGCGGCATGTTACAGCGCTTTAAACCCGATGAGGTGCGGGCCGTAATGGCACACGAGATCGGACACGTGGCTAACGGCGATATGGTCACTCTCACACTGATCCAAGGTGTTGTTAATACCTTCGTTATGTTCTTTGCCCGCGTTATCGGCCACACCATTGATCGCGTGGTCTTCAAAAATGAGCGTGGCTTGGGCATTGGTTACTGGGTAGGCACAATTGTGGCCGAAATCCTACTCAGCATCCTCGCAAGTATGCTGGTGATGTGGTTTTCACGGTATCGCGAGTACCGCGCCGATGCTGCAGGTGCGGATCTGGCGGGCAAGGCTAATATGATGGCAGCGTTGCGTCGACTGCAAAGCGAGATGAATACACCTTCGGATTTGCCGGGCGAGCTCACTGCGTTTGGCATTCGCCCCGGCGGCTCGAGCATGCGTCAATTGTTCTCCTCACACCCACCGCTTGATAAGCGCATCGAGGCATTGCAAAACAGATGATCAATAGGATTATTGCGGGGCTGTTAGCCAGTCTCGCTTTGTTCTTTGGCTATTTCTCTACTGCAGCCAGTGCGCCTGATTACTTGAGTTTCGCCACCGATGACGAGGCGAACACAACCGAAGTTTTCAGCAATGCCAGCCCCTCCGTTGTCTATGTCACCTCCACCGCCCTGCGTCGACAAATGTTCAGTCTTAATGTGATGGAGATCCCTCAAGGTGCCGGCTCAGGTTTTGTCTGGGACGACAGTGGACTCGTCGTCACAAATTATCACGTCGTAGCGCGTGCTAATAAACTAACCGTGACACTCAGCGATGAGCGGGAGTTCGACGCTAAGGTCGTGGGGCTCGCACCGGAACGTGATCTGGCGGTTTTACGGTTAATCGATCCACCAAAGGGGTTGGTAGAACTTCCTTTAGGGGACTCATCAGAGCTATCGGTTGGCCGAAAGGTTCTCGCCATTGGAAATCCCTTTGGCCTTGATACAACGCTCACGGTCGGCGTGGTCAGTGCGCTCGGGCGTGAGATTCAATCGCCAAGCGGGAGAAAAATCAGGGGGGTTATACAAACTGACGCCGCCATTAATCCCGGCAACTCTGGCGGACCGCTTCTCAACTCCCTCGGACAACTCATTGGTGTTAACACCGCCATTTACTCACCCAGTGGGGCCAGCGCCGGAATTGGCTTCGCAATTCCAGTCAACACCGTTCGCGAGGTGGTACCGCAACTCATCGCCTACGGCAAAATACTTCGCCCCATATTGGGTATAGAGCGCGCATCTGATCAATGGATCAGACGAAATAAGATTGAGGGGGTTCCGATCGTACGCACGTATCGTGGCTTCCCTGCCGATGCCGCCGGCATGATCGGCGCTCAACGGGTGGGGCGAAACGACATCGTCCTCGGTGACATCATTACCCACGTGGATGGGCAAGAGGTCCGAAGTAATGAAGATTTCTTGTCTGCGATGGAAAAACATCGGGTCGGTGATGAGGTCACCATCGAAACGATTCGTGCTGGGAAGCCACTCAGATTCGACGTAGAACTGACAGAGAGTCAGTAGGTCTTCCTTATGGCGCACACTCTGCGCACGCGCCCTGCGACGTTGTGGTCAGTGGGCCTTCGGTAGGGGATTCATACAATCCTGATCATGGCATCCATGTCATGAAGCTCTTTTGATCGAGCTATTTTTATGGCGCTCTCTTCATAGGGTCGTTTCATAGAGTCCTGTCATAGAGCTCTCTTCGCAGATTCCTTTAATTCTTCGTCTATTCTTTTGATGACGCCCTCTTCGTAGCGCACCCCCTACGGCGTCGCTCTTGCGCAGCAGTCTTTCCACAAGACCTGTTCCACAGGAGCTTTTCCACAGGAGCCTTTTCGCAGCAGTCTTTCCACAGGAGCTTTTCCACAGGAGCCTTTTCGCAGCAGTCTCTCCGCAGCAGCGTTTCCGCAGCAGCCTTCGCTAACGGTCTGTTGTCCGCTGTCCGCTGTCCGCTGTCTAGCCTTAACCAATACCCACCAAATCGCGGCTGCATTCCCCTCAACTGTTGACTTGACCTCACACAGGAGTTGCCTCTGTGGACGCCACCGTTGGCCCCATCTTGGCTCCCGCGGCTATAAGCGTAACGTGTAGCATGGCTGTTTGCCGCAAACCACGGCGACCGTGTTGTCCGCCATGGCGCGCCTCACATTGATGACTCTGAGCGGCTCTTAACAACAACTTCTATCGCCACAAACTGTGCGTTACGGCACGCTGCCAACTCAAATTCTTGCGAATGGTGGCAAATGGTCTATACCAAATGTGAGTGCACGGTTGCCTCGATCAATTCGGAGAAGTGTTATGAAAAAAATAAGTTTGTCCGCAGCTGTTATGAGCTTGGTATTTTCTGCCGTTGCTTCGGCCACACCCGCGATGACGGTTCTAACCGTCAATACCGCAGATCCCCTAGCCTATGCTGAGTGGACTAAGTCCAGCGGTGAAGCTATTGCCAAATCAGTTGGCGCTGGCGCTGGCGGTATTTGTCTATCCTCTGGTGGTTATTACAACCCAGGCGAATTGTACTACTGGCATTTGTTTGACAGTCATGCATCAGCCATGGGCGCCAATAGCTACAACAAAACGGTGATGGGTGAGCTTAAAAAATTAGATGTTCCGCGTGTCGTCAATAGAAGCGACGTCTACTCAGTGGTGATGCCCAGTGCAGGAAGCTACTCGCGTGGTGACACCTTCGCGAATTGGAATGTGGTGGTAGAGACAGATCAGCCCGCGGCTTACATGGCAGGACTTCAGCGTATGCAGGCCGCTGCAGCTGATAACGGTTTTGGTGACATCAGCTTCACCGGGTATGCCTTTCAGACAGGACCTGAGGCTGGCAACATGATGATCGTGGTTCAGGGCCCCAGCGGTGATCGCGTGGGCGCCTTCCTCGACGAAACCAGCAGCGATTGGGCTGCACCCATCATGGCCGAATTTTCAGGCATGAGGAAACTCAAGCACGGCTTCACAATGACCTGCGAAGTCGTCTACGCAGCGATGTAATGGCGATCAACTAGGCGGGCCGCACCCTGCGGTCCGCTTAGTCCACACAACCAAACAAAGCTCACCGTTTGACGTAATCAATGACCGACTTCAGTCGGTCAACCACCAAAGCGATCGGTCATGCTGGCTCAGGAAATGGTCCTGCACTAGCCCGCTCATGACTTAGTGAAGCGCCGGGTAGCGAAAGTCGAGACTATCCTCCGAGTACTGCCAGAGTGTCTCAGCCGCCTCGTCATCTTCCGCCCATGGCTTGGGACGCTTTATCTTACAGTTGTCATAATAAGCGCCGGTAACGTCAGCCACGTCGGTGCTGGTGCACAAGTAGAGAGACGTCTCAGCGCCTTTCAAGGGGCTCCGAAAAAAGGGCTTGAGAATCAGGTGAACCACTCTCGCAATCCACTCACCATGTTGCTTACCAATATCGGTTGAGACAGCGCCTGGATGCAGGCAGTTTACAGTGACGCCCTGCGCTTCCAACCGCTTTGCTAACTGCCGAGTAAATAAGATATTTGCCAGCTTCGAGCGACCATAAACGTCAAAGGTTTTGTAATTCTGCGTTGACTGAATATCTTCAAACTGCATGCCTTTGACAAACTGATGCGCGCCCGACGCCACATTGACGATTCGAGCTCCTGGCGCCGCCGCTAGAATCTGCGGCAATAGCAGTCCTGTCAGGAGAAATGGCGCCAAGTGATTGACCGCAAAAGTTTCCTCAAATCCATCGATCGTCTCGCGTCGGTGAGAATTAATAACGCCTGCATTATTCAATAGAATATCGATGGGTCGACCAAGCTCAATAACACGCTCCGCCGCGAGGCGAACGCTATCGATGCTGGCCATATCCATCTCCACAACCGTCGGCTCGACACCCCCTGCATCAACCACTTCCTGAGCCAGACTTTTGCCTTTCTCAAGATTGCGGCATAACAGGGTCAATACTGCGCCGTGGGACGCCAGGGTGAGTGCACTGGCCCGTCCTATGCCCGCGGTTGGGCCGGTAATAACAATGTGCCTTTGATCCATAGGTTTTTATCCATGTGCTTTTGATCTATCTACTTCTGATGCATAGCGACACTCACAAACCGCTGCAGCTTTGAAGGAAAATCTGCCGTATTTTCAGGGTCCGGAGATCGAACGTCGTCGATTTATCAGTAAAAAGTGATGCAGCGGGCTTACGTCACTGTGGTCCTGCTGTGCGGTCTTAAAATCGTCTTACTATCGCTCACGACCAACTACGTTCATCAATCTTCTCCTCAGGCAAGATTTCTCGCTTGAAAACTGGCGAGATGCCCTGTCGCATTTGAGCTTCAAAATCCTTGAGTAGTTTCATACCAACAGGCGCTAAGTACCAAAGTGCCAATAAGTTGGTAACGGCCAGCAAAGCCATCGTCAGATCTGAAAAGCTAAAGACAGTTCCTAGGTCCTGGACGGAGGCCCACGCGATCATGATCAATACTGAAATACGAAATGCAGGAATCGCCCACGCGGGCCGATTTGAAAAATACGCGATGCTGTTTTCACCCAAGTAACAGTTGTAGGCAATTGTTGTTGTCGCAAATAAGACGAGAAAAATACTGACCAACGACTCACCCCATCCACCCAGCTGCTCTGCCACAGCAAGCTGCGTCAGGACCACGCCTTGCGGGTTAATAGCATCTGGCTGATACGCCGATGACAAAAGGATAATCAGCGCTGTGCAGGTGCACAACACAATGGTATCGATAAAAACGCTCAGACTCTGCACCAAGCCCTGCGAAACGGGGTGTTGGACGTCAGCAGTTGCGGCAATATTCGGCACAGTGCCAAGACCTGCTTCATTCGAAAACAAGCCACGTCTCGCTCCCTGCATAATGGCCGCGGCAACGCCACCTCCCACCATCTGCTCGAGACCAAATGCTGATTTAAATATCATACCGAGCGCCGCGGGCACCTCACTAATGTTAGTGATTAATATGCCGACAGCCAGCGCAAAGTATCCAACAACCATTACAGGCACAATGACTTGCGATACGGCTGCCAAACGACGTATGCCGCCAAACAAGACGACAGCCATGACCGCGGTCAGAACAATGCCGCTTTGCCAAGTCGGTATGGCAAAGGCAGACTCGATCGAGTTGGTGACTGAATACGTCTGGACCGCATTGAAGCCAAAGCCAATGGTCACTAGCAGCAAGGCGGAGTAGATAACGGGCATGATCGTCCAACCCAGTCCGAATCGCATAAAGTAGGCGGGACCACCACGATAGGTGTCAGACCCGTCACTCTGCTTGTACAACTGTGCCAGCGCGCACTCGAACAAACTAGTCGCCATGCCGATCAGCGCAATTAACCACATCCAAAACAAGGCGCCGGGGCCACCTAACGTGATCGCAACCGCCACTCCCGCAATATTTCCACCACCCACACGCCCCGCCACGCTGACAACCAGCGCCTGGAAGCTTGATAAGCCCTTTTCGGTCCCTGAGAATCCGCCTGACAAGCCTCGAAACATCTCCTTGAACAAGCGCAGCTGCACGAAGCGCGCGCTCACTGTAAGACGAATCCCGACCGCCAGCAGCGCAGCGATTAAGACATAGGACCAAAGCCAATCAGTAACAGTTGCTAACATGTCTTATAAAAGTCCTGTTATGAGAATAATACCGATGGCTGGTACTACCACGAAGCGCAGTAACAGCTGCCAGAGTGAGAATATTGGCTGGTCTGTAGCCAGTTCAGCGAAGCTGTACTC
This sequence comes from uncultured Alteromonadaceae bacterium, assembly GCA_913064725.1. Lineage (GTDB taxonomy): Bacteria > Pseudomonadota > Gammaproteobacteria > Pseudomonadales > Halieaceae > Luminiphilus. The sequence goes on from CAJYAI010000005.1 coordinate 50,043, forward strand.
ACGCTTCATAAACCATCCGACGAAGAGTGCAATTAACAAGCCTCCCAGCGGCAAGGTTATCTTGTCATACAGCCCCTCGGATGCGGCATTAAAGTTCATGCCAAACAGGGTGTAGTCCTGCCACACATTGTACGACAGGACAGATGCGATACTGCAAAAGGTGACGGAGCCGACGACGACGACAGCACTCAGCTCCCGCCCCAGAGTCGTGCGCTGATCCGTCCAACTTGTGACTGACTCAAGCAATCCCACCATGGAGGTCACACCGGCAACAGACAGCATGACAAAAAAGAGGACGGCAAAAAGGTGCCCACCCGGCATTTGAGCAAAGGCCACGGGGAGCGTCTGGAAAATCAGACCAGCACCGCCCGCAATGTCGAGTCCGTAGTTGAAGACCATAGGAAAAACCACAAAGCCTGCCAGTAAGGCCACGACCGTATCGGCCATAACGATCATCATGGCGCCGCGCGTAATAGAGAAGTTGGCTGGCAGGTAAGACCCATAGGTCATCATACCGCCCATACCCACCCCAATAGAAAAGAACGCCTGCCCAACGGCGGCCAACAGAACAGGTCCATCAATCTTGCTGAAGTCAGGGGTGAATAACCAACTGACCGTCTCAGCAAAGCCTCCGGCAAACATGTTGTATATGCTGAGGCCGACCAGGAGCGCAAATAGGAGCGGCATCATCACCGTGACCGCCCGTTCAATGCCACCCGTGACACCGGCGTAAATAATGCTGCCGACGATCAGGTTACCTGCAACGGTCATGATCAACATTGTCGACCCATCGGCCAAGAGCGCGTCAAAATCCTGTGTCGATGAGGCCGCATCAACGCCCGCAAACCCGGTCAATGCAGCCTGGATGAGATACCAAAGTACCCAGCCGACAACCACCGCATAGGTAATCGAAATGGTATAGGCGGTGAACACACCCAAGCCGCCCACACCGCCCCAAACTCGACCATGACCACTCTCTTCGGCAACAGCGGCCATGGACTTCGATGGGCTAGATTGGCCACGCCTGCCGACCATCAGTTCAGCCATGACACAGGGAACACCAATCGCAAAAACACACAAGAGATAGACAATGACAAACGCGCCACCACCGTTTTCGCCCGTCACGTAAGGAAAACGCCATATGTTTCCCAAACCCACTGCAAAACCCACTGACGCCATGATGAAGGCAAAGCGACTAGACCATACCGGTGTTCCTGCTGCCATTGCTTATTACTCCGCTAAAAATTTTGCTGCTGCGCGCGCTGCATTGAGTTTGATAGGAAATTCAGGCGCAAGTGTCGAGGCCGCATCGCGCTGACTGGAAAACCATACCATGACGGTATCCGTGCTTCGGTTGATGTAAATAACCTGCCCGTGAATGCCCACGGCGCAGAACTCTCCCGCTGCGTCATCGAGCACCCACCACATGTCTTGATACGCTATCCAGTCGGCTGCCGCGTAGTTAGCATTAGCTGCCATGGCCTTAAGATCGCTCGCCTCAACCTCGAGCATGTGCTCTAACCACGACGCGGGGAGAATACGCTCACCGTTGTAGACCCCTTTATCGCGAATCATCACACCAAACCGTGCCGAGTCTCGCGCGGTAGCGTTGAAGCCGCCCGTTGCGACCGGCATGTACGCACGATCAACCGCGATAAACGCATCATGTTCTGCGCCTATCCTTTGCCACACCGCGTCGCGAATGACTTCGTCGAGTGATTTATCCATCAGCCTCGAGACGATCCATCCAAGTACATCGGCGTTGGCGGAGTTATAGTCAAAAAGCTGCCCGGGCGGTGTATCAAGATCAGGCTTAACAAACTGGGTAAGAAAGTCATAAACGCCATAGATAGAACTCTCGCCAGGCTGTAAATCGGCAGCTCCGGGCAAATAGCCTAAATTGAGTGCGGGTGCGTAGTAGAGCGAAAAATCGCTCTTGGGGTCGACATAGTTTTCTTCAAACGCGAGACCACTGGTATGGTCCATCACCTGTTGCACGGTCACTCGATCAAATGCACTTCCCTGCAGCTCGGGAATATAATCTGCGGGGGTTTTGGTTAAGTCGAGCTGACCGCTTTCAATCAAGATTCCTGCCACACTGCTCACCAGCGATTTCGTCATCGAATACCAAATGTGCTGGCGGTGCGGATCCATGCCATTCCAGTAAGACTCCTGAATGAGGGTGTCTCCCTGAATCACGACCAATGCATCGGCGGCATTTGCACCAAAGACGTCAGCCAGACTCGCGTCACCAATCTTGAACTCAGATAACCGGGTTTCATCGCGCGGGAAATGGTGTATTTCGCCACCGCGGGGCACCATTACGGTGTTGTTCGGTGCACCAAAATTCTGAAAAGACCATTGATTGTACGGCCAGTCACGGTGATTTTTCTTGGTCACTTGTGACGTTTCACTCGGTGGAAAGCCGTCCATCACGGCGGGCCTTTCGTTTGCTGTCGTCGACATGACGCCTCCCAATGTGGTGACGAGTATCAGCAGCTGCCAAAACCTCATAGGCACCTCTCGTTATTATTTTTTGTGGGACTCTTGAGCAGTTCGCCCTAGTGAGTCGTTCGCCTTAGTGCGTCTTGCGACTTAGTCCAACTTAAAGTGTACCGCTTAATTCAATTCTGTAGCCACTGCCATTGGGTACCGCGATAAGTGCGATCGCTTGTTGAAATGCCTCATTGCGCGCAGCCGGCCCCGATAGGTCAGCCATCAACCGATAGCGGCCCTCGGTCAAGCTGACCGAGCCATCGATAACAAGTGCACCTTTAATCGTAACCACATCAGCTTCAATACCGTCGTCTGATGACGAAATCGCGACCGCATAGGTTCCTAACGACACGTCACCGCCAACCGCTCTCCAGGTCGCGTCCTCCCAAACAACTTGACCTTGCGCGGCCGTCGGCTTGCCATCGGCATCAATAACGAGCTCAGCAATATCGGTGCGCAGTTGCCCACCTATGTACAGCGGGAGTAGCTTGCGAACCCAGTCTAAGCCGACGTTCACCGCGACGTCATTTAGATAGAACGAGCCCCCCAGCCCAATCCCCGCTGCGAGGTCAATTCGCTGACTACCCCACCGGCTCTTGATCGTGACGACATCACCCGTTAACAATCCAAGCGGATGCACTGTCCAGGCAACACGCCCTAGGGCAAAGGGCTGCCCCTGAACCTCCGCCTGCACATGCGCCGCTTCACCACGCCATACGGTTCCGGTAAAGCCTGAGGCAGTCAGTGTTTGCGGTAAAATCGAACCGATAACCGAAGCCGGTACACGACTCACCAGCAAGGCAACGGCAACAAAAACGGCAAAGCCGATTGAGCGCTTGAGACTCATGTCTACTGCCCTCGAACACGGAGCGTTGCGTTGACCCCGCCAGAGCGTCCCGCGTCACTAACCGAGGCGTCAATGATACGAAGCCCCTCGTTGCCCTCCACTGTCTGAAGCCATTGCAGAAGCGCATCGAAGTCCGCGCCTTCAAAGCGCACCTGAACCTCACCACGGCTGTTGGGCTGCAACCGCTTTACCGTCAGACCCGCATTCTGAGCTGCGGCGCTCAAAGTAGAGGACAAATTGTCGTTCTGACCGGTACTACCAGCGTCACGAAGACTCAGGAGGCGACTTACCTTAGCTTCAACGCGAGATAGTTGAGCGCTAGCCGCCCCATTATTTAGCGCCATTTGCGCGCGATTCTCACTCATTGGCATCAAGGCAAACTGAAACACACTAAAGACCAGCAAGAAGCCGGTCAGCAGCAGTATGGCCATCTGGTCTCGGGGACTTTGGGAGTTGAACCACTCTCTCATCAAGACACCTCAACTCGCAGCCGTGCTCTCACCTCATCGCCTCGAGCACTTGAGGTTTCAAGCATTGCAGTCAGCCCAGCTTGTTCTAACTGCTGACGAATTTTTTCCACCGCTGCAAAATTTGCAACTGTCAGATTTAGCCGAAGCTCACCGCCGCTATAATTAACCGACGTGACGCGTCCGTTATGCGCCATGGTCGCCATCACGACATTCACCAACCTCGGTGTAAAGGCTATTACCCCGTCATCACCCGTGTACTCGCTTATCTGTCGATCCAATTGTTTCTCGACGTCAACGACTGCGCCGCGTGGATTGGCCCGACGATAAGCGTCTTGAATGGCCGCACGCAGTTCCAAGTTCTGTGTTTTAAGCGACTGAAACTGACTGAAATCACTTACGAATTGCAGCGTCACTGCAACCAAAGCAGCGATGGCAGCCGTCTTCCAAATGCGCCACCATTTGGCCAAGGGCAATGCAGGAGCAAAGTCCCCTTCTCGTAGATTTATGGCAGGCGTGGCCTGCGACAGCAGCAAAATACTGCCCCAACCGCCCTGACGCCAGTCTAAGATCGCCGTTTGTTCGTCGTTCAGTTTCGAGAGCACTTCCGCTCGGTCAGTGCCATACATGACAAGCTGACTGGGCGGTTCAGCGAGGGATTCCAGAACAATGGGTAAGAGAGAGATATCGACTCTCGCACCTTCCGTTGCGCTCCAGCGAAGCACGACGTTATCACCGTCGATAACGGCGCAACACTCATCTCCCTCCCGTGGCAAGCACAGTGCCTCCGGTGCAAAACAGATCTGGCTGTCATCACAGGCAAGCTGTGCGACCCAATGCGACATCCTGTCACGGCGGGTAAACGCGACAAGATGATGGACATCATCAAGAGCGCTAGCGACGAAATGAAGATCATCGACATCATCGGCCACCTGCTCCTCCATCATGAAGGGTAATGACTTGGTCAGATGCTTGCGCTCCTCAGGACTCACCGCGAGCAGCGTTGTCCGAACGTCATCACTGGGGAGGCCAACGACAACAGTCTCGGGAAGCACCGTCTCTGAGGTAACGACTTCCGCTGCTATCGCTCCCGCACGCCAGAGCACAGGTTGCTCTGCTCGCCACACCACAATGCTGGGATTTTCGACACGCATATCAGTTAGTCGACCTCTGGTTACAGACCACAGGGGCAGCGCACCTATCCAAGCACTTGCAACCGCTCATTAGAGTTCTCCCTCGGTTCGATGAACGATGGAAATAGCGCGGCCCTGTCGATGCAGCACACTGTACAGCCGACGTTCTCGATCGGCAATGTCGACGCGTGAATCGAGTAGGAACCATGACGACTTAACATCCACCATCGCACGCAGATCCGCCGCACTATCCTCAGAAAATAACGGGCTCTCAAGAAACGAATCCACGTCGACCAGCATCCCATTCGTCCGCAGTTCAATAATCTGCGCGACCTGCTGCTGCGACAGCGGCTCTAGCGAATCGTCCTCATTCAATGCAGCTAGCACCTCGGCGGGCGCTGTGAGTATATTGATCTTACTCCCGTCGTCCGGCCAAACACTCAAAAAAGGCGCTATGCGCTTATAAAGTTCAGGGGTGATGCCGTCAACCGCACGCAGCTCGCTCACACTGGCAATGGCCCGGTTCGCTGCACGATAGGGAAACGCTGACGAGAGATACCGCTCGTCTTCAGCGCCGTCGAGCCGCGGAGTCCGATCTGAGTCAATGTAATCGGTTATGCGCTCGACCAACTGGATCGCCTCAGTCTGGCTAAGCTCGGCCTCGTCAATCGATAGAAGTAAACGCAGTAAAATGCGCTGCGATGTATTTAATCTCTTAGACGCATCGGCAGTATCCAATGGCGCTGCCCCCCCTCTCTCGGGCGTATTTGGATCGCGATCAGAATTGCCATTTTGCTCGACCAGACCGTTCAGATTAAACCGGCCCTGAAGGTCATAAATATTGCCACTGAGAAAGCCAATACCATCGAGCGGGTAAGGTGCTTGGGGTTGTGCCCATATTTCTTGTAGAGAGTCGACCGGCGTATCACTTTTGGCGTCCTGATCACTATCAAAGCGCAATGCCAGAGCGGCCAATGTCTCTGCGCCCAAAAGAAATGACCAACCTTGTTCTGCAAAAAAGGTATTGGTCGACCGCTGAAGTTGGAGATTAAAATCGCGCTGCACACCTACCATTAGGGCTGCGGCGAGCGCGAAAACGAGCAGCGCAATGACTAACGCGGCACCGCCTTGCCCTCTATTTGAACGCTGGCATGACATACAGTCGCTCCAATTCACCCCAGTCTTCCAGGGTAATGCGCACTTCGATGGCGGCAGGCGGATCTATCAACTCGTTGGTAAAACCCACATCAGCAATCCAATTTTCTTGCCACTGTCGTCGGTCTATTGACTGATTTCGATCAACGTCGAGCGCGCTGATCGATGGCAAAAAACGAAGCTCCAACGCCTCAACATCACGAATAAGTAGCGTTTCTGTTGGCTCAATCGCCGTCGTTCGATCCAATACGGGATAACTCAACCGCAATAGCCGATTTTCATCTAGACGATAGGCAACCCTCTGGAGCGTACTGCGCGGAGCGCCAGTCGTATTATGCCATCCTGACCGAGTCAGCCGCAGCGGGTCGCGCGCGAGCTCGCCTCCCATCACGGCTGATGCCAGCTGCCCAAACTCGTCCTGCACAGGCCGATTAGCGATTTGTCGAATATCTCGTGACAAAACGGTCAGGGCTCTGTTGATTTCGTGAAGTCGCTCAGACTCGGCTCGAGCAGCCTCTATGCCGACCAACGCTATCGATAGCGTTTGATAAGACAACACGGACACGAAGGCCGTAATAGCCATAGCAATCAGCACTTCAATCAGTGTAAAACCGCCAGATGCACAGGATGTCCTAGCCCGGCCCATCGACCACCTCTGCATTCAAAAACGCGTCGAGCGTAAAGAGAGACGAATCATCATCGGCGTCTTCACCCGTGACGGTCACGGTTAGTCGCATAAAGCCCGGCACGGGTGTCTCCTGAATTTCACTTCGCCAATACCAGGTGCGTCCAGCTCTGACCGACTCCCCGGCGATGACACCCGATTCAGCTCGCCTCAGTTTTGCGGTCACCAAACGCACCTCTGCAACACGGTCTGCGGCTACCCACTGTGCAACCGAGCGGTCACGCAAATAAGCGGTACCGTCAATCTGCTGCGAAAGTAAAAACAGGAGCGCCGGCAAGGTGACAGCGACCACTGTGAGCGCCACCATCACTTCGATCAAGGTGAAGCCCGCCTGCTGGCCCGGGTGCTTAATCCAGCGCTTCATCAGGCTCTATTCCTTTAGGCATAAAGGTCATTCGACCAAACAAGTCCCATCGAAGTCGATACAAGAGATCACCCGAGCGCAGATCAATCCAATCTAATTCGCCCGGTGTGACCTCACCGCCGGCGAAGAGAATCAACTGTGGCGGCGGATTCGTATCATCTTCGAGGGCCTCAATGTCAACCGGTGGTTGCTCGTCCAATCGGAGTTCGAGTTCGATGTCAGGTTCGAAAAACACGTCCTCAAACGCTGTATTACGCGACAGCGGCTCAGCCCAGCCCTGATCGTACCGACGCAACCACAACCCACCGTAACTACCCTCAAATCCGTCCAGGCGATGAATGAGCAATCCGTGATCTGTGCCGCTTAATTCTGCTTCTGTGAGCGCATAGCCCAACAGCGCTGCGACTTCGCGCACTTTGTTTTCACGCGAAATATCAGAACTGCCCGAGCCCACATTCAAGCTCACAAGGGACGTGAGTAGGACCACCACAAACACCACGGCCAGCATCTCGATCAGACTGAAGCCCGTTTGGCGCTGACTCACCGCTGTGCAATCCTCTTCCAGTTACTCTCAGGCGCTGTCGTCCTCACCCCAGTTTCCAATATCTGCACTTTGATCTTCACCACCAGGCAAGCCGTCGGCGCCTAGTGAGTAAATATCCACCTCACCGTATTCGCCGGGCGACAGATAAAGATAGTCTCTGCCCCACGGATCCATAGGCACGTCAGGAAGATAGCCACCCTTTTTAAAATTGCGCGGTTCAGGCTCGAGGGTAGATGCCTCGACTAAGGCCACCAGCCCTTGCTCGGTCGTCGGGTAGACATAGTTATCAAGACGATAGATCTTCAAGGCCGTCTCTATCGACTTGAAGTCGGCTTGGACCTTTTGAATGCGAGCGTCGTCAGCACTGTTTAGAACAGTTGGTGCAACTACGCTGATCAATAACCCCATGATCACCAACACCACGAGAATTTCGATCAAACTAAATCCGCTTTGCTTTTTCACGTCACTACCTCACCATCGTGTTCAAGTCGAAGATCGGCAATAAAATTGCCATCACAATTGTTAATACTAAACCGCCCATCACAACGACCATAATGGGCTCAAACAGCGCCATGACCGTACCGAGCGTCGCCTCGAGTTCGCGCTCCTGATTAGATGCGGATCGCTCAAGCATGGTCTCCAGCTCACCACTGGTCTCTCCGGATGCCACCATATGGACCATCATGGGCGGAAAGAACGCCTCCTGCGATAAGGCGCGATTGAGGCTGGAACCTTCTTGTACCTTACCTGCCACTTCTTGGCTGGCTGCACGAAGCACTAAATTATTCATGACAGCACCGGCAATCTTAAGTGCCTCTAACAGCGGGACACCCGACGCCATCAAAATACTCAAGGTCGATGAAAAGCGGGCTGTATCCATCCCGATTAAAATCCGCCTGATACCAGGCACTCTGAGCAAGACACCGTCAGACATGCGCTTATAAACCGGATTTTTAAGCAGCCGTTGTGTCACAACAACGAGGCCCACAATGGCAAGACCCAGAATCCATCCCTGATTGGTCAGAAAATCACTGGTGGCGATCAGACCCACCGTCAGGGGTGGTAAATCCGTTTTTGTCTGCGCAAATATGCCGACCATCTCAGGCACGACAAACACCATCAACGCGGTTACTACGGCAATAGCAACACCGATTAGCACAAAGGGGTAGATCAAGGCCATTTGCAATTTTTGCGCAGTGTGCTGCCGACTCTCCGTATAATCCGCGAGCTGCTCGAGTACGGGGCCAAGCTGACCCGCCTGCTCACCCGCGTTGACCATGGCGCGATACATATCGCCGAAGGTCTGCGGGAATTGGGCCATTGCATGGGCCAAGGTGTGTCCTTCAGCCACCTTGGAACGCACCTGGAGCAGTAAACCCTTAGTGACGCCTTTGCGTGTTTGCTCTGCGGCGGCCTGAAGACAGGCATCGAGCGGTAAAGACGAGGCAACTAACGTCGCCAATTGACGCGTAACCAGCGACAGCTCGCTTGCGCTCAAACGCGGCGCAAACAATCCGCGCTTGATGGCACCTTGCGGGTTAGCGCTATTTGCTGCGTGACGACCGGTTGACACGACCTCGATGGGACGCAGGCTCTTGGTTCTTAATTGCGCACGGATCTGTCGCTCTGAGTCGCCCTCTAGCACCCCCTTAACCATCTTTCCCGAGGTGTCGAGAGCCTTGTATTTAAACGCCGCCATGCAATGTCACCGACGTCACGCGCAATACTTCCTCGAGTGTCGTCTCTCCGGCCAGCACTCGCCGTTGACCGTCAACCTGAATGCCCGGGTACCTCTGCCGGGCTACTGCAAGCATAGCTTGCTCGCCTTGCCCCTCGTGAATCGCAGCGCGCAAGGTCTCATCGACCTCAATCAACTCATAGATGCCTGTGCGTCCGCGGTACCCCGTCATGTTGCACTTTTCACAGCCTTTTGGATGGTAAATCTCCCGGCCCTCACTGCTATCAATACCCAAGATCTCACACTCACTCGCTGTCGCCTGGGCGGGGACACGACAGTCAGTGCAGACCAATCGAACCAAGCGCTGTGCCATCACCGCGACAAGGCTCGACGACAACAGAAAAGGCTCGATGCCCATATCTTGCAGGCGCGTCACAGCACCTATTGCCGTATTGGTGTGCAATGTCGAGAGCACCAGGTGTCCCGTCAGCGAGGCTTGAACGGCGATCTCCGCAGTTTCTAAATCGCGTATCTCACCGACCATGACGACATCCGGATCCTGCCGCAAAATAGCGCGCAAGCCTCGGGCGAAGGTCATATCGACTTTTGGGTTTACCTGCGTTTGCCCAACACCGGGCAACATGTATTCAACGGGATCCTCAATCGTGAGTATGTTTCTTGATGTTTGATTAATACTCGACAGACCCGCATAAAGCGTGGTCGTCTTACCTGAGCCTGTCGGTCCGGTCACCAAAATGATGCCGTGAGGCCGAGCGAGTGCCGCGCGGTAGCCGTCGCCCACCTGCTTATTCATCTTCAGCTGCCCAAGCTCAAGCTGACCTGCCTGCTTATCGAGCAACCGCAATACCACGCGTTCCCCGTGTGCCGACGGAATAGTCGACATGCGAATATCGATAGCGTGACCGGCGATGCGCACGGAGATGCGTCCGTCTTGGGGAATTCGCTTTTCGGCAATATCAAGCTTGGCCATGACCTTGAGACGAGACACAAGTAACGGCGCCAGCATGCGTTTGGGTGATAGCACCTCAGCGAGAACACCATCGATGCGGTAGCGAACTGACAAGCGATCTTCGAAGGTTTCAACATGAATGTCCGAAGCCTGCTCTTTGACCGCTTGCGACAAGATAGCGTTGATGAGCCGAATAATGGGCGCGTCATCTTCCGCATCCATCAAGTCCCCGAGATCTGGAATTTCATCCACAAGCCGGGCCAAATCGACATCAGCGGACAGATCTTCCGCCATCTGTACTGCCTGATTTTGACTCCGCTGGTAGGCGCCAGTAAGGCGGCCTTGAAAGGTGATCTCATCGACTTGTTCGAGCGCAAACTGGGTTCCTACCACTCGGCGAACTTCCAGTAAGGTATCGGTATCGAGGCGACCCACGTAGCTCAATACGAGTCCGGCATCACCCTCGACTAGAACGACCTGCTTGGCCTTAGAAAAGCTGAACGGCAGACTGCCGCTGCGCATCACGGCCGCATCGTCAACCGCCACATCCGCAGTCAACGTATCAACTACCGCAAGGTTATCGATCACCGTATTCACGGATCCACTCGCTCCTCAGAAACCTCGGGGAGCGCGCGAACTCGGTCCTCCCACGTGGGTAGTAAGGGCATGACGGCATCATCGAGGAACATGAGCCCCTGATCGCGACGCTCGCGCTGTTGATCTCGGATGTATCGGTACTTTTCAGCCGTAGCACCCGCCAGATCCTCGTCGTCACGAATGATCGTTGAGCGAATAAATACCAGTAGGTTGGATTTAGTCACCGAAACCACGTCGCTGCGAAATAAACGACCGATGACTGGGATACCCGATAAAATCGGCACTCCTTGTCTGGAGTCTTGAATATCATCTTTTACAAGGCCGCCCAAAACGACAATGTCACCATCCTTCGCCAACACCTTAGTTTCAATTTTTCGCTCATTAGTAATGACATCTGAGGCTGACAAAACCTGCTGAGAAATGCTGGATACCTCCTGCACTATATCCATAACGACGGAGTCACCCTCGTTGATTTGCGGTGTGACTTGAAGGGTGACACCTACGTTCTCTCGCTGAATGGTTTGGAAGGGATTCGCCACCCCATTTGCAGCGCCCGTATTGGTGTAGCTGCCCGTCACAAAGGGCACCTGCTGGCCAACGGTAATAAAGGCCTCTTCATTGTCTAACGTCAACAAGCTCGGTGTAGATAGAATATTGGCGTTACCCTGCGACTCTAACGCATTGAGAATGGTGGACATGGTGAGATTTTGATCGACCACCCCCCAGCCGAAGGTGCTGCCTGGCACTTGTGACAAGGCACCGGCTATGTTTCGAACGCTGATATCGTTGGAGCCCGCATCCTCTGGCAAGATCGCTTGAGCTAGCGCAGCATTTCGCCCTTGCTGGGCTTGACTGGAACTGATGGCGCTGCCGAACAGACCCGAGTCATTAGCAAACAACCATTGAAGCCCAAGCTCTCGGCCTTCGACAATCTCCATCTCTACAATGATGGCTTCGACTAACACTTGTGCTCGACGAATGTCCAGTCGAGCGATGACGGACTCCAGGGCTGCCATTTCATCGGTATCAGCGGTAATGATAAGGCTGTTGGTGCCTTCATCAGCCTCGATGGTGGATTTCGCCGCGTTGGCTGAACGATTGCGGCCTGTTGTCTCGTCGTCTAACCGGGTCAGGTTTTGCATCACGCGTGTTAATACCTCAGCCACGTCAGTGGCGTTGGCGTACTCCAGATACATTACGCGAACATTACCGCTCTGCTCCAGCGGTATGTCTAGGTAATCAATCAGGCTCTTAATCCGTTCAATGCTGACTTCATCAGCAGTGACAATGATGCTATTGGTGCGTTTATCGGCCACCAAACTCGCCTCGTCATTGGCATCAGCGCCCTCACCTGCCCTTGATTTCTCCAGTGCCTTCAGCATCTCAACAACGTCTGTGGATACGCCGTAGCGCAGTTTCACCACCTCGGTTTTTTTGACCGCCGATTGATCCATGCTGTCAATAATTTGCGTGATGCGATCAATATTAGCCCTGATATCGGAAATGATAATCGCATTGCTCGGCGCATAGGCGGCCATGTGCGCTTGTTGAGGTACGAGGGGGCGTAAGACCGGAATTAACTTTGCTGCCGATACATTCTCCAAACGAATGACTTGGGTAACGTACTCATCATTAATGATTGAGGTGCCCGAGATCACATCCACCGGAGCGGAGCGCGCATTTTTATTGGGAATGACTCTGACGACGTCACCGCTTCTGACAGCGGTGTATCCGTGTACATCGAGGATGGATAGAAATAGATCGTAGAGTTCGGCACGAGAGACTGGCTTACTCGAGACTACTTTTACTTTTCCCTTGACGGAGGGATCGATGACGATGGTACTCCCCGTCACATCCGCCACAAACTCGATAAACTCCTGAATATCAGTGTCTTTCAAGTTGACAGTAAAGTCTTGAGCGAGCGTGGGTCTAGACAATAAGAAGACACTCACTAAGAGTGCTATCGCGAATCCTTTTGCCGTGACGAGCGTAGCGCGCATGTTATTCGTTACTCCTACTGAATCGTGCTCAGACTAATACTAATCGAGACAGGAGTCCCATCTCGATCCACCTCAAAAACAGCATCGGTCGCATCACGCATCATTTGATATAGGCGAACGGTATTCGTCGGATCGCTGAGCGCGTAACCATTGACCGCCGTAACAATATCACCTGACTGAAAACCAAGTGCTTTAAATTGCGCAGCATCACTGCCCGGCGCAACACGATAGCCCTTCAAGCCTCCGTCCGCCTGCACCGCACTGATTGAGACCAGGCCGGCAAGTGACTGAGGGTCGTTATAGAGTTTCTCTCGATAATTGGCGACCAAACGCTGACGCTCCTGTGCCGACGCCGCAGTATCAGCGGCATTCGGCCCATCAGGTGTCGACTCTGATGCCTCTGATTCAACCGCCAGAGACTCAACAATGCCGACGATAGCGTTGTTGTCAAACAGGGTAATTAGCTCGTAGGTACCGTTGTTATCAATGACTACTTGCTTGGGTAATATTTTTGCCAGTGTGACTTTACCGTTAGCCGGAAGGTCATCACCAACGGCGTACAGCTCTTGTTTGTTTCGCGCCTCGATCATGGCATTACCGAGACCGTCAGACGTCGACGCGACAATACCCGTTAACGTCAGCGCAAGGCTTGTCTCTTTGGCGCCATTCTCAATGCCATCACGCTGGGCGGCAGACTCAGCAATCGCAGGCAATTCGGTGGTTTCTGATGCGTCCGCAGGGCCAAAAACGCTAAGACCCAAAATGGACGAGACATCGATCGTTTCAACACCCACTGCTGATCCAGCTTTCGCAGAAGGCGGATTGATAACCGTAACTGGCGACTGCTCGATTGGCAGGCTGGGAACCAAGGCCCAGACCACATTGGACACACTGTTGAGAGCCCACAGCACCAACACCACCAGGAGTAGACGCTGGATTTGTGGCATTCGCCCCTCATCAGCCAGCCAGCGATAGGCTGCGCGTAGGCGCGTCTCCATATCGAATTGCCTTAGCCATGATGCTGGACGGGTCATACCGAATTCCGTAATAAAATAAACACGTTAGTGTAGCTGAGGATGCTCGATGAAAGGTGACGAAAAAATGACGGCCATCGCAAAAAAAAGCGCCTTAAACGCGAACTAGTCCGACGTCTGCAAAGCGTGCTCAACCGATGACAATAACCGCGCTGCTATGTCAGACGAATCACCATCCTGCATCTCGCTCATCTGACACTGGTGGAAACTGCTTTCGAGATTGAGCTCGATCATGCCACCTGCACCATCATCAATCAGCTGGCCTTTCAGGTCGGCTTCCCACCGCGCAACGATCGCCGCTGCGTTGCCCTCTGGCGCATCGACAACCATCACCCCAAAACTGTCTTCCGAAACACGTCCGACGGCATCCGTGTCACGAAGTGCAGCTGCAATCCGACTCCCGACGCTGCGCAGGATCCGACTTTGAATATGCCTCTGCGACAAGTTGTTCATGTTATCAAGCCCCACGAGCTTCATGACGACCAGCAATGGCGCCCGTTGATTACGTCGTGCACGGCTGATCTCGCGCTCCAAATCTCTCACGAGACCTGCGCGATTTGATACGTTGGTCACTGGATCTAACAATACGAAATCGCGAATACGATCGAATTCCACCAATCGGTTAATCAGTAACGGCACTTTTGCGACAAAATCGAGCAAGGCTGCCATTTGATGGTGGCTCATCATGACGGCACTACTGGGGTTAGCTATGTGGACACTACCCACCAATAAATCGTGATCTGTCACGGGGACAAGCAATGTTTGCTCCACACCAGCGTCAGTTTTAAACAAAGGTGTTTCATTGAACTCGGCCGATGGAGTCCTATTCCATTGCGGCTCATCGGTGTAAAGCGACACGAAATCGTAACTATCCTCAAGCAGCCTCACGACACCCGAGAACACCCCAATGACATCCAAGTGACGATCTAACTCCCCGACAGGGTCGTGCAACCACACCTCAACCTGAGTACCGCCTGACAACTGCCGAATACCCGCCATCGATAGATCGACAAGATCAGCCAAATCGGTGGCAAGCAAGACTTGCCGTTCAATACGGGTTATCTGCTGCCGCGTTAATTCGGCGACAGTAAGTGATGACTGCGCATCTTGCACCTGATTTGAATCGCCGACAGAACTCATCTCATCTACCATGACTTTGACCTAGTTGTGATTATCGGCCTCATGACCGCCTCGTTCCCTAACAGTAGTTTACCAACGCCTCATTGTCCCTAGCCACTCGCCAAATTCACAAGCCCAGTGTTCCAGATAAATGACAGCGGCCACCAGTCTCTTCGTGACACAGACCGTGAGTTTACCCCTAGTTTGGACGCAAGTCTGATACTATACGCTCAACCTGCGGGGTGGCACTGCCTGAGATGCTCTTAGAGTAAACCCGTTGAACCTGAACCGGCTAGTACCGGCGTAGGAACAGGACTACCGAGTCATATCGTCTCGGCCATTCGCTCAGTTCCTCGCGCACATGCCAGCCACCTATATGCCGCTTATATGCTGCTTACTCACGAGGAATTGTTACATTGCGCCTCTCACGCTTAGTTAACCGTTTTAGCCTGATACGCTGTATTGCGCTGTCTGCCGTAGCCTTAGTTCAAATTGCGATGGTCTCTGCACAACCGCTAGAGCGCGTCGTTGAAGAGGTCGTCGTCATTGGGACACTCATGTCGTCAGACGCAGATCGGCTCAGCTCGACAACCATTGATGCGTCAGATATGCGAAGTCGTGGTGCCGCACACTTCGAAGATGTACTCACCGCAATTCCCAATGTCTCGGCCTCTGCGGGCGCCTCGCGACAGCGATTCTTTCAGATTCGTGGTATCGGTGAGCGATCGCAGTTCATCGAGCCCATTAATCCGTCGGTCGTCATACTGCAAGATGGCGTTGATATCAGCGGATTGGGCGCGGCACTGACAACCTTCGACACCACGCGAATCGATGTACTGCGGGGGCCTCAGGGATCGATCATGGGCGCGGGTGCCCTCGCGGGGCTGATTGCGGCTCAAACACAAACCCCCGTCAAACAGACCAAGGCGTCACTCGCCTTTGGGCTCGAGAGCCACGGTGGTGAGCGGGTCGAGGTTGTTGGCAATACCGCACTGACTGACACACTCTCGGTTCGTGCGGCCCACCAAACCTATCAGTCCGATGGTTGGATCGATAACACCTACCTTGGCGTGAGCGATACTAGCAACCGTGACGAGAGCACGACGCGTATCTCCATGCGTCATAGCTACGCTCGCGACACGGTCGATGTTGGCGTCACACGATTATCCATCAACAACGGTTACGATGCCTTTTCCTTAGACAATACCCGCGAAACACTGAGCGATGACCCGGGTGAGGACAGTCTAGATTTCATATCCGCTTTCATGCGGTGGCGACACGAGGGGGCAGCGCATACCTCCAGCCTCCAAGTCAGCCGCGTGGACGCCGAGGCTATGTACAGCTATGACGAAGATTGGAGCTTTGTCGGCATTCGTCCATTTTGGGAATACAGCTCCTTTGATGCCTACGATCGGACTGTCAAACGCAACACGATTGAGTGGCACCTCTCCCCCTCAGAACCTGACACAACCGATTGGATCGTAGGATTTTATGGTCGCGAGGAAGAAGAGTCCATGCTGCGAGACTACACTTACCTAGACACGCCCTTTGACAGTGCGAATCATGCGGATACTGCAGCCGTCTTTGGGCAAGTAACGACAGCGCTTGACGACACTCTGACGCTCACCGTAGGCGCTCGCGCTGAGCGCCGAGAGGTAGACTATCGCGATTCTGCGCCTGTATCAGAACGGTTTAGTGCGCAATATTGGACCGGTCATGTCTCACTCGAGAAACAATTGAATCCAGAGAGCACAGCGTATGTGACGGTCTCACGGGGTGTACGTGCAGGTGGCGTTAATGCCGCCCTCTCATCAACCTTGCTCGCCTTGACCGATGAAGTTGCTGTCGATCCATACACGGATCAGACGCGCTTTGACGAAGAGGCACTGCTCAATTACGAGCTAGGTCTGCGTTATGCAGCCGCAGACGGACGTCTGAGTACCGCACTTGCACTGTTTTCGATGCATCGTGACGACCAGCAGGTCAAAGGCTCGCTTGTCATACCTCGGACTGACGGTAGTACGTCGTTTACCGATTTTACAGACAATGCCGCCACCGGAACCAATCGTGGCCTCGAACTGAGCATGATTTGGCAGGCCAGTCAGGCATTTCAGGTGGCCGCATCCTTTGGGCACCTCGTCGCGCAGTTTGACGACTATACCAATGTAGACGGACTCGACTTAGCGGGGCGTGATCAACCACATGCGCCTTCATGGCAATACCGAATCAATATCGCGTGGCAGATCAGCCAAGCACTGTCAGCAAGTCTTGAAGGCACCGGGCGAGACAGCTTTTACCTGTCCGATCGACACAGTGTTCAGTCACCTGAAGCTGATTTGCTCAATGCTAATATCACCTGGAATAGAGCGGCATGGTCCGTCAGTTTATGGGGTCGCAACCTGACCGATGAGCTAACTGTGACTCGCGGCTTTGGCACATTTGGCAATGATCCGCGCAAAGACTATGCACTCGAGCCCTATTACCAGTTTGGCGAGCCACGCACCCTGGGTGCTACTGTGAGCTATCAGTTTGGAGGATAAGATATGAGAATCACCGCTGAGCTCAGCCTCTACCCCTTAGCAGGCGAGGTGGAGACACCCGTTTGGGCTTTTATTGAACATTTGATTGCCAATAACACCTGCAGTGTGGCGACTAATTCAATGAGCACACAGATCACTGGCGACAGCGCTGACGTGTTTCGCTGCGTCCAAGAGGCCCTCGAGTCGAGCTATGAGGCGTTCGGACGACAGGTGTTGGTGGCCAAATTCATACCGGAGCACCATATCGACATCCCACCACCAGCAGCATCATGAATGTCACAGAGGTCATAGCGGTCGGCTTCGCACTCGCCTATCTGTTGCTCGCAATGCAGCAAAATCGCTTGTGCTGGCTCGCAGCGATTGTAAGCGCCCTCTTGTATTTGCTCATTTTTGCCCAGGTGCAGTTATACATGGAGTCAGGACTGCAAGTCGTCTACGTTGTCATGGCAGTCATTGGCTGGCTGTTCTGGGGGAAAAATAACAGCGAAGAAACGCTCCCTGTCACGACGCGTCCACTCCGCTTTCACCTTACAGTCATTCTCGGCATCGCGCTTGGTGCAGTCGTCACCGGTAGTCTGTTGGCAACCTATACCGACGCTGCAAGACCCTTTGTGGACGCGTCGACGACCGTGGCCGCTATTGTTTGCACGTGGATGGTTACACGAAAAATATTAGAAAATTGGTTGTATTGGATCGTCATTAACACCGTATCGGTATGGCTCTTCATGGATCGTGGTTTAGATCTGACCTCGGGCCTCTTCGCGCTGTATGTACTCCTCTCCATTGCCGGCTATGTCTCATGGCGACGCACGCTGACAACACAGATCATTTGATTCAACAAGCTCTCGACGAGTGGCGTCGATGGTCCTGCGCCGACGCCATAACCGAGCGGCCCGTCCTCGGTACCGTGATTGGTGAAGGATCGGCCAACCGGATCTACTCTTTGCGTAACCAGGACCGCTATGTTCTGCGTGTGCGGCACGCCACACATGACCTCAGCATGAATAAACCCCACCAAGAAATAGCCATTTGGCAGCACGCAGCGCAACAGGGACTCGCTCCAAAAGTCGTTTATGACACTGGGGCCGGATCGGTGGTTGTCACTGAGCGCCTCACCTTCGGCGAGGTCACAACTGGGGCACACACGAGCCTATTAAACGACATTCACAAGCTTTGCTATAGGATGCCGATCCTATCCCTAAATACAGTGGCAGTGCGGTATTGGTCGGTCATTCAACATCAGGGCATCGCGCATTTAGCGATCGATCCCAGAGCGGACAAGATCAAGTGGGAACTCGATCGCTTGGACAGCGATGTCACTTGTGTTTGTCACAACGATTTATCCACGGCCAATATTGGGCAACTCAACGGCGTGACTATGGCGATTGACTGGGAATATGCAGCGCTCGGCAACCCACACTTTGATACTGCTATCGCCAGTGAGGGCTTAGAGTGGCATCGCCGAATATCGTTTGCTGAGAACGTGCTGGGCCAATCGTTTAATTCTCGGACATGGTTGGCGGCCTGTCGCGCCGAGTTGCTTATAAATCACCTGTGGACGCTGGCCACACATGGCACACTATCAGCGTCATTGGCAACGGCACTGACAAAAGAGCAGGTGGAACAGGCGTGGTCCGATGACAAGTAACATCTGGCATATTCTCGGCGTAGGCAGTATCGGGGGGTTATTTGCCCATCGGCTGGCATCGGGCGGCGTCACCATTAAACTCTTGTCACGGGACTCAGAGGTTGCCAGCCGTATCCTGAAATTGGGTAGCGCAGCCGATGCCACTGGTCACTCTGGCATTCATGACGCAGACAGCCGATTTGGTTGCGACTGGATCGGTAATACCACGGCCATCGAGCACCTGCTCATAACCACCAAGAGCTGGGGTGCGGGTGATGCGCTCACCAGTATCAGGCATCGACTAAACTCGGAAACCGTCTTGGTCGCCATGATGAACGGGATGCAGCACGTGGCTGACATACAAGCTATCGCCCCGCAATGTCAGCTTTTTCTAGCCACCACGACAGCAGGCTGTCATCGCACCCGGGACCTTTGGATACCCTCCGGGTCGGGTAAAACGATGATTGGTCCGAACCAACCGCAACGCGAGCCCAAATGGCTTAAATGCTGGCATCGCGGCGTACCAGATCTATCGTGGCACACGGATATACACGCCTGTCTCATTGGAAAAGTAGCCATCAATGCCTGCATTAATCCACTGACTGCGATTTATGGTGTGGTCAATGGCGATTTGTTAGAGCCCGCGTTGATTGAAAAAACAGAAGCCATCATCAGCGAAGTGGCGCAGGTTTTGGAAGATCTTGGCTATGGCCAACTGGCAAGCGAGCTGCCACACCGCGTTCGCGAGGTCATAGAAGATACCGCGTCTAATACCTCCTCGATGCTAAGTGATGTCCAACATGGACAACGAACCGAGGCTGACACCATCGTCGGATGGTTGTTAACTCAAACCGAGCGCAAGCTGCCGAGGTTGTCGTCAATCGCTACTCGCTTGAAATCGCTCGAGCCAAATCCGATATAGCGGCATGCCACACTCGATCATCGGCAGTATTGACGATCGGTGAGTGATGGCGGCAGGTTGCATCCTCAGGCTGGTGCTCCAGCAATAACTCGCATATCCCTCGATCACACGCCACGCTCAGGGCGACGCGTTCAGAGTTCGCAGCCTGTGCCTGCGTCCAAGACGCGGGCAGCTCCGCGTTGAGCGTAGTCGACAACCAGCTTTCACCAAAGGTGGAGGGCAGTGCGGTTGTGGGCGACAAAGCGGCTGTATCGATACGCAGCGAGTAACTGTGCACAGGCTGGTAGGCAGCCATGCCCAGCACCGCTACGACTGCCATGGGCACCGCCCAGATGAGTCCAATTTTACTTGATGGCGCAGCCTCATCTTCGGGGAAATCAAACACTGTTTTTGGCATAGGGACACTCGGAGTCCGTTGTTGCACCAAGCTTGCAAGGTCAGAGCGGCTCAGGGGTTCTAACCATCGGTAGCTTAACTTTAACGTTTGCTGAAGATCGCAGGCGGAGGGACGAAGATCGGGTTCTATGCGCGTGGCAGCCGATGCCAAATTAAGTAAGTCAGATAACATAGCTGCGCCTGCGCGGCCCTCGTGGACATCAACTGCAACCGCCTTCCTCGCATCATCGTAAATGACTGTGGGCACAGACTGGGTGATCAGCCAGATGATCAAGGCACCTACCGACCATGTATCGGACGTCGGCAAACTGACCTTGCGGCTGTGGCGCTCAGGTGACGAAAACCCCAGAGTGGCACCCGCAGTGAGTGGCTCCCCAACACGACTGCAGGACTCGAAATCCAGCAAGCGCACTTGTCCGTTAACATCGACCACCACGTTGTTTGGTGACAGGTCGCCATGCACGAGACCAAGGCGCTCCAGACACCCAAGCGCGCTAATGAGATCTTTCGCAATTAAATACACACTCTCTGGGCTTAGCTCGTCGATCAGCTCTGTTAGCGGAAGACCTTTAACAAACTCGCCGACGAGCCATGTCTTGCGTCCATCGGGTATCACTGCAAATACTGTTGGAATCGCCGGATGTGCGACATCAACTCGCGCCCGCAAGCTGCGCAGGGTGTTTAGTGATGCCGCCTCACTCTGAGTATCGACTTTTTTTACCGTCACCAATCGACTGAGCAGCCGATCGCGTGCCAGCCACACCTCGCCCTGCCCTCCGAGACCCAGACGATCTAAAAAAGCGATCCTCCTCAGTGTGCCCATGGGTCCCCAAGGATTTCTAAAGCGGCTAAACCAATTCATCTGTGGACCCCCAACTGCTTAAGTCGCTGGGATATGGCCGCTCGAGACACCTTTAAGTACCGACTCAGTTGAGTGGGGTCCTTACCCACGTGATCAATCGCGACCAATAGCTCGCGGTCGGGCAATTGACCTGCCAAACGAATCTCGGGAATGTGCTCGAGGCGCCGGTATACGGCTTGCCGCGACAAGCCGACGCGGCGTGCTGTCTCGGCTATTTCAAAATGAGACGCTTCATGTGTGCTGACTAAGAACGCATCACTCACCGACGTGTGCTCTGCTGTAAGGCCGGCCCCGTGACTATGTCTTTGGCTATACGCCTCACTGCGCTGATCTATCTCAAGTGCATGACGCTGTGCTGCAAGCAGAAACGCTCTGACATTCCCGGGCCAATCAGTGTTTAAGGCGTTATAGATGAAGCTCGCCCACGCGGCCGCACGATGAGCCGAGGTTTGGGCCGCCTCCAGCGCCAATGACACTGTATTAGTGGATCTGGTCGTTTCGTGCGACAGCAACAACAAGCCCATATCCTCCCGCCGAGACGATAAGGCCGGAATGCGTATGGTGATGCCCGCTAAGCGCTGCAATAACGGTGTTTTAAACTGCGCCACATCGTCTAGGTCTGCGTCGCTGGCCGCAATGAGTCGCACGTCAACACGCTGAGGCTTGCCGCCCACGATCTGTATTTCACCACCTTGTAGCGCCCGCAATAGCTTGGGTTGCAGTGCGTTCGCTAATTCGCCGATCTCATCGAGGAAAAGCGTACCTCGATCTGCCGACTGAAAATAACCACGTCGCTGCTCCGCGCCGGTAAAGGCGCCTTTCGCGGTGCCAAATAACTCAGCGTCTGCCAAAGTCTCCGGCAGTGCCGCCATATTGACTGACACCATAGGCGTCCCCGCTCGCAAACTTTGGCCATGAATGCACTGCGCGACCACCTCTTTTCCAACACCACTCTCACCGCGCAGTAGCACGGGAAGGTCACAGCTTGCGGCTGCACGAATCAGCCGTCGTATTGACTGCGACTCGGGTGACACGCCGACAAAGTAGCCCTGCTCACCTTCGAATGGCGTAAGAGGTGAAGGCGATAAGCGAAGCCAGCAGACAACCGCGTGCCCAAATCGGATCGATATGCCACGCTCGAGATCGGAAAGACTGAGCGCCATTGACGACGATCTATCGGGACCCATGTGCAAGTGAGATTCACTGGACGCGTCAGATAGCTGCAAGCCACGCGGGTGGTGCATGAGTTTTAGGGCTTGTCGGCTGACATGTGGCTCACTTAAAGGCAAGCCATCTACGAATGTAGGTGCATTGCGACCCACCGTTGTAGCCGCAAGACGTAAGGATCCCGAGGAATCTAACGTCCCCAGTGCCATGGAGGCACCAATGCGACCAAGGTCCGGATGAAACACTACGGTCAGCGTAAGCTGGCGTGGATATCCCTCCGAATCACTTTCACCTGTTCGCAGCGGCACCCTGGTCTTGTCGCCAGGTAGCATGCTTCCCCCAGAAATAACTGTTTTCTGTTTTCTGTTTTCTGTTTTCTGTTTTCTGTTTTCTGTTTTCTGTTTTTAGCTTAGACCAGAGACGCGAAGCCACCGCGCCTGTCCATATTGTGTCGCGAATTAGCCGCTATGGGTCTTCCGTGATTGGCGGGTCATTGCGGCTTAACCGCAACAAATAGAAGGCACATGAAGAGCCCACAAAGGCCGTCAGCCCGACACCCCCAAAATACAACTGATATCCCAACGCCTCACCAAATGCTGTGATCAAATAAGAATTGAGCATGGGCATGTAGATGTCAGGTGTATAACCAATCATCGAAACCATACCGATCGCCAACCCGGCGCGTCGCGGCTCGACACGCGTCGTATTGAAAGATGCCCAGTAAATGCCGCGCACACCAAAGATCAGTACCGAAGACGTGGCAACCGCGAAGTACAGCAAGGCATAGGGTGAGTCAGCCGGCATAACCAAGAGTGCCACAAGTGAGAAACCAGCAAGTCCGATGGCTATGCCCAACGACCGCACGGGATGAAAATGATCACCGATCAGACCCGCCAAGACAGCGCCTATAGGCCTCATCCACAGTCTCACAGTCGTGAGCGCAGCAACTGCAACCGCGTCCAAACCAAACTGTGTCTGCAAAAACGCGGAGTAAGAGTAAGTCGCCCAAAACACTTGGTATCCCACCAGAATGCATACCGCGACTAACCAGACACGTATATTTGTGACCAGACTGGCCAAATCACGAAAGGTATCTCTCAGGTTTGCGGAGGCGGTAGCTCGATCAGTTACAGCGTTTGTACCCGACGATCCTGGCTCTTTCAGAACCGCCCACAAAAATACTGCTATAACCAGACACACAAGGCTGTAGAAATAGATGACTTGCACCATCGCCCCCTCATCTGCCGCGTTCAGCGAGCCCACTGCATAGGCAAACCAGGCAACAGCGATGGTCGCGAGAAGCGCTTCAAACAGACCACGCCCGCCCTCCAAGAGTCCGAAGTATCGTGCTTGGAGGTGCTCGGGTGCTAACAATGAACAACCCTTGATTAAGGCTGCCCAAAACGTCAGGCCCGTGGTGATCCCCCACAAACCGAAGATCACCGTAACCCAAAATGCCGTGGGTAAACTCGCGTACCACAATCCGATCACACCGGTCATACCAACCGAGAAGGTCAGTAAGCTACGCGGCGAAAATCGATCAGCTAACCAGCCGCTTGGAACGTAACTGAGCACAAAAGCCGTACCAAGCACGCTGTACGCGATACTGAGTTCGGCGAGCGTCATATCAAACGTCGACAACAAGGTCAGTTCAAAATTTTGCCGAAGGTAGAGCAAGGGGTAGATGGCCCCACCTGCCATCATCAGCACTATGAGCTTCAAATATCGAATGCCCACAGGGCTGCTCAGGACGGAACCTAGTTTTGCTTTCATATGTTCACCATACCCCGAAGCATGGCGAACACACCACCCAATCAAAAACTCAGGCTGAAAAATGCCCGCGAGTTCGGTTGGCAAAGGCAACCAGCGACAACATGACCGGCACTTCGACTAAAACGCCAACCACCGTGGCTAAAGCGGCGCCCGAGTTCAGACCGAATACACTTATGGCGACCGCTACCGCCAACTCAAAGAAGTTAGATGTGCCGATCATGGCACACGGCGCGGCGACGGCATGTGGCACGCGCCAGGCCCATGCGGCGCCATAGGCTAATGCAAAAATGCCATAGGTCTGGATGAGGAGCGGAATAGCAATGAGCACAATGGCTAGCGGGCTCGCGATGATCGTTCCGGCCTGAAACCCAAACAGTAAGACAACAGTCGCTAAAAGACCGGTAATGGACAGCGGCTTAACCATCATTAAGAAGGACTGAAGTTGCGCCTCACCCGCGCGTAACAGAAGTTTTCGCGTCAGAGCGCCCGCCATCAATGGTAGCAGTACATAGAGCGCTACGCTGAAGAGCAGAGTGTCCCACGGGACTGTCACGTCCGTTACGCCCAGTAAAAACCCGGCGATGGGCGCGAACGCAAAGATCATGATGAGGTCGTTAACTGACACCTGAACCAGCGTGTAGTTCGGATCGCCATCGGTCAGCTGACTCCACACGAAGACCATGGCGGTACACGGTGCAACACCGAGTAAGATCATACCTGCGATGTACTCTGTCGCGGTTTGTGGATCAACCAGATCAACGAAAATAACCCTGAAGAAAAGCCAGCCCAGGAATGCCATCGAAAAGGGCTTGAGCACCCAATTGGTAACCAGCGTAATGATGAGACCTTTTGGTCGGTCGCCAACGCGCCTGATAGACCCGAAGTCCACCTGCACCATCATCGGAAATATCATGATCCAAATGAACACCGCTACCGGAACATTGACGTGGGCGACTTCCATTGCAGCAAACGCTTGGAATACTGCGGGCATTGTAAGACCCAGCACCACGCCGCTGATAATGCACAAACCTACCCAGATCGAGAGATAACGCTCGAATACACCCATGCCTGCTCCGATTGCTTCATAACCAAAACGAATTGGAAGCATGACGGTTGAATGTGACACTAATGTAAAAAAAAGAGCGCCGAAGCGCCCTTTTCAAATCAGTACGACGTGAACCATCAGCCAGTAGGCACTTCGGTAAAGGGAATGCCTTTATCCATTCTGGGTTCCTGGGGTAATCCCAACACGCGCTCTGCAATGATGTTGGTCATGATTTCATCGGTACCACCGGCAATTCTAAGTCCCGGAGCTCCCATGTAGGAGCCGATGATGTTGTCCGCCAGCTTAGACCGCTTGCTGTCCCAAATGGCACCTGAGGTTTCAAGTAGATCCATGCAAAATGATGCCAGTTGCTGCATTTTAGGTGCACCCACCAGCTTTCCGATGGAGTTTTCCGGTCCGGGAATATCACCGCGCGACAGCGCTGACAACGTCCTATAGCTCGTGAACTTCAGGCCCGCTTCTTCTACGTAGAAGTTCGCGAGACGTGCCTTAACGGCACTGTCCTCGATGGCGGGTTTACCATCGATCATGACCTCTTTAGCGAGCTGAACTGCCAGTGAAACGTTAACGCCACTGCTACCTGCACCAATGGCCGCTCGCTCGTTCATGAGCGTCGTCAGTGACACCTGCCAGCCCTGACCCACCTCACCCAAACGCTGAGAATCAGGCACACGAACATCGGTGAAATACACCTCGTTGAAGTCAGACTCGCCAGTGAGCTGTTTGATGGGCTTGATTTCAATACCCGGTGCCTTCATGTCGACGAAGAAATAGCTCAAGCCCTTATGCTTTGGCACAGTGGGGTCGGTTCGCACCACGACACAACCGTAATCGGAGTAATGCGCGCCCGAGGTCCAAATCTTCTGACCGTTAATCACCCACTCGTCGCCGTCTTTTTCAGCTTTCGTACGAAGCGCCGCCAAATCAGAACCGCCCGCAGGCTCTGAAAATAACTGACACCAAATCTCTTCTCCGCTCGCAAGTTTTGGCAGGAAGCGGTCGAGATATTGAGGCTGCGCATAAGCCATCAGTGTCGGGGCCATCATGCCCTGACCAATGACGAAAAAGCTGGCGGGCACGTCATACTTGCCCTCTTCTTGCTTCCAAATGACCTGCTCAATCGTTGACGCGCCGCGACCACCGTATGCTGGATCCCATCCAATGCAGGCCCAACCTGCATCGTATTTACGCTTTTGCCACATCTTGGCAAATTCTAAGCGACTCATGCCTTTGATTTCTTCTTTGCTGGGCACATTTGCCGCCAGCCAATCCGCGGCTGACTTACGAAACGCGGCCTGTTCAGGTGTATCGTTAAAATCCATGATGAACCTCTCTTAGTTCTTAGTTTCGTTAGGCTGCTGCGAGACCGTCGACAAGACGCCCCTGCCATTGTTTTTCACTGCCGACTGCAAGGCTCAACAGCTTCGCGCGGCGATAGTAGAACTGGCAGTCAAACTCCCAGGTAAAGCCCATGCCGCCATGCGTTTGAATGTTCTCCTCGGCAGCAAACAGCGACGCTTGAATCGCAGCGACACGTGACGTCGCCGCTGCGACAGCGAGGTCACTGGCCCCGGCATTCAACGCCCATGCACCGTAGTAGGCATTACTGCGCGCCAAGGTGTTCTTCACATACATTTTAGCCAACTTGTGCTTGATGGCTTGATAAGAGGCAATGGAGCGTCCGAAGGCAAATCGACCTAGCGCGTATTCGCGCGCTTGCTCCAATGCCTTGTCCGCCAGCCCAATCTGCTCCCAGGCAAACAGCACCGCCGCTGTATTCATCAGCGACTGAACGGCCGTCCAGCCCGCGCCTTCTTCGCCCAAGATCTCAGCGCAGGCGCCGTTGAAGGTCAGTTCCGCGTGGCCGCGACTAAAATCAATCATCTGAACGTTGTCTTTAACAACCGCGTCTTGACTAAGATCAACCAGCGCGAGAGTTGCACCATCCCCCGTGTCCGATGCGCAAACCACAATGGCCACGTCAGCAATGGCGCCGTCGGCTACCGGAACTTTGGTGCCATTGAGAACACCGCCTGCTGCCGTTGTCGATAGCTGATCAGGTGTCACAGCCCCTCCGGCCTCACCCAACGCGAAACACCCTATTGCCGAACCGTCGGCAAACTTGGGTAGCCATGCCTGCTTTTGGGCTTCTGTGCCCAACGCCATGATTGCCTCGGATGCCAGATACACCGTTGAGCTAAAGGGAATCGGTGCACATGCACGACCGAGCTCCTCGGCAATAACCACCAGTTCCAGATGCGACATGCCCAAGCCGCCGTATTCTTCTGGAATCGTCGTCGCAGTCCAGCCCATATCGGCAATGCCTTTGTACAGGTCCGCGTCGTGCGTCTCGCGGTTGTTTAGCACACGCCTGACGAGGGTGGTGGGACAGTGCTGAGTCAGGTAGCTACGCGCCTGATCTCTCAGCATCTGCTGTTCTTCAGAAAACTCGAAGTTCATGATTCATCT
>CAJYAI010000006.1 GCA_913064725.1 uncultured Alteromonadaceae bacterium
TACAAAAAGCGCCTGACCAAAGAAATTCTCTACGTTAGCCAAGACATCGATAGCGCTGACTAGTTACAGAGCTCAAGCAGGAGTG
Organism: uncultured Alteromonadaceae bacterium; assembly: GCA_913064725.1. Lineage (GTDB taxonomy): Bacteria > Pseudomonadota > Gammaproteobacteria > Pseudomonadales > Halieaceae > Luminiphilus. The sequence continues at coordinate 86 of CAJYAI010000006.1, forward strand.
CGCTGCCCGTCCCCGCCGCGCCACTGGCAGCTACAATTGCTCGCTTACCGCCACACCGCTCTAGCTCGTCAATCGCTGTCCCCGCCATAATCGCACCTGTTGCGCCCATTGGATGCCCCAGGGCAATACAACCGCCGTTAACATTGAGCTTGTCTTCCTCAATTCGCAGTTCGCGTTTTAATTTAACGATGGTAGCCGCAAACGCCTCGTGGATTTCAAAGACATCGACGTCATCCTTGGTCAATGCACTCCGCTCCATAATGGCGGCCGTTGCCGCTACGCAACCACCGACTACTTCGAGTGGCTCGGCGCAGCACGTAATGGAGTCAACAATCCGTACCCGAGGGGTGAGACCGAACCGCTCGCCAAATGCTCGAGAGCCCACCAAAACAGCAGCGGCCGCATCACACATGGCTGGCGAATTACCGGCTGTATGAACGTGAGATATAGCATCCAAACTTGGGAATTCGGCCAGCTGGATCGCATCAGAACCGGCTTTTCCTAGCTCATCAAAGGCAGGGGGCATTTCCGCTAGGCGCTGGGGAGACAGCGAGGGCCGAATGCACTCGTCTTTAGATACTGGGGCCTGCAAACCTGTTATTGGAATAATCGAAGTAAATCGTCCTTGGGTTTGGGCTCGAATCGCATTCTGATGACTCCGATAAGCTACCTCGTCACACTCTGCGCGCGATATGCCATGTCGAGTCGCAATCAGATCAGCACCTGCACCCATCAGTAAAATACGATGACTTGCGCCGAAATCGAGATCGGCAAAGACCCGTGCGCGATCCGCTAGCAGCGGTATCCGCGACATCATTTCAACACCACCCGCTATTAATGCAGCAGATTGCCCCGCGGCCACCTTCAACCCAGCCAATGCAATTGCATCGATGCTCGAAGAGCAAAAGCGGTTAATGGTCATCCCTGCAATCGACGCGGGCCAGCCGGCATGCAGAACTGACGTCTTCGCAATATTAGCTGCTTGCTCTGCGTACTGAGTTACACAGCCCAGAATAATCTCCGATAAATGATTGGGGTCTAACTGAGTTCGGGATGCAAGCGCATGATAAAGCTGGGCCAGCAGTTCGGACGGAGTCAGACTGTGGAGACCGCCGGTTTCTCTCGCTTTAGTACGAGGGCTCCGAATGGCATCAAAAATGTAAGCGTCGGTCACGTACCAACGCCCACCACCAAACTTGCACAGGTAGTGGTGCTACCGCCCATGTTAAATGTCAGTAGATTTTCAGCATCTCTTATCTGATAGTCGCCCGCACGTCGACTCACCTGCCTAGCGCAATCCAAAGCCATGCGGACCCCCGTCGCACCAACAGGATGACCCAGACCGATTAAGCCGCCGCTCGCATTAATGGGAAAATCACCATCAAGGGTAATGCGTCCCTCTTCGATGGCTTTCCAGCTCTGCCCAGGCGCAGTAAGTCCAGAGTGATCAATAGCCATGTACTCGGTAACGGTAAAGCAATCGTGAGTCTCTAGACCATCCACCTCATTGACTGACCGCAAGCCGGCTCGATTGAGCGCGTCAGTCATGGTCTGCGCCGCATGGGGGAAAATAATGTCCTGCCCCCGGGACTGGGCAAGCTTTGTATCCAGCGAGATGGGAGCGGAGCGATGTCCCCAGCCTTTGATGCACGGAATATCAGCCAGCCTCCGGCCAAGTTTTGTGGCATGCGCTTTGGCGACTCGCTCACTGGCCAAAATAATGCACGCGGCCCCATCCGTTATTTGACCGCAGTCAAGCTTGCGGACTCGCCCTTCGATAATTGGGTTAAGCGCGTCATCATCACTAAAACTCCCCGCCGCAAAATGCCAGTCGCGCGTTTGCGCCATGCCGTTGCGTTTAGCGTTTGCAAAATTAATCTCCGCAATCTTCACAAGATGATCATCGCTAATACCGTGACGATCATCGTATTCACGCGTGATCAAATCGAACATATGCGGCCAAGGATAATCACAGACTAACGCCTCATGCCCTCGCCAGGTTGCGGCTCCTAAGTACTCAGCGCCTGTCTTGCCGTTTACGTTACGCATGAGCTCAAGTCCCAGCACGCAGGCTGTCTCATAGTGACCAGCCTCGATATCTCTCATGGCGCCGAAAATAGCCATCGACCCGGACGCACACGCGGCTTCATGACGTGATGTGGGAAGCATCGATAGCTCGGGATAAACCTGACCGAAGAATCCACCCAACAGTCCTTGCCCAGCAAATAGGTCGGCAACAAAATTACCAACATGACCAACCTCAATCTGCGCGGGCTCGATTCGGGCATCCGCAATGGCGTCATTAAGGGTCTCAGCAAACATGTCGAATACTTCGAGTCCCTCGCGCGCCCAATTGCGGGAGAAATCAGTTTGACTGCCACCGAGAATGTAGACGTTACCGGTCATTAAAATTCTCCGTTCGTGTTGTTGTAGCGCGTTGATACCACATTTTTGACTGGGTTGCTCAAGGTGCATCTCGACGATGGATGCGCTCTAACGAGGCGCAAGCCCCAAAAAAAATGGCACGGGTTGGTGCCTTGAGACAAAAAAAACCCGGCAAGCGCCGGGTTTTCGGCCCTAAGACAACATCACATCGTATCGGCGACGTAGATAGCGCGAGAATCAAACATGGCTTCATCCTGGCAGGTCGCTATCTCGGCAAATGTGCCCGCAAGTCCAGACTCGGCAAAGGCCGCATTCCCGGCAGCGCGCTCGCTCTCATCAGCCCAAGAATTAAACCAAGCGTAATCGACGTTCGTGCCCTCAGGTAATTCAAACTGCGGTGTCATAATCGCCCACCAGTAACTTCCGGGTCCGTTTACTTCTTCATAGGAATCGACCCAGGCGTTAAATTGCTCGCCCGCTGACATGAGGTCATTCGGGCCTTTTCCGGCGTTGTACTCACAGAACATATAACCTGTTAATGCGGTTGCAGATGTGTTTTCAACCGATGGCTCGCGCATCGGGTTTGGCGTCCAACCGAAGGCGTTGCTACCGTCGTAATTGAATATGCCTTCAGATGTTGACAACCACTCAGCTTCATACGTTTCCCCCCAACTTTGCCATGCGGCATCGCGTGCTTCCAGAGTTGGCCATATCATGACCCAAATGAAGTCAAAATTATCGTCGGCGAACTGCGGCGTGATAACAGAGGCAAAATTAAGATCCCAACCCGCTTCATCTACAATTTGTGCCCAGCGCTCCGTGTGCGCCATCAGGGCTTCATCAGAAAAGTTGGCCTCCTTTGAGTGCCAGACGTATTCGACCATGGCGGGGACGGCATCAGGCATTGCCTCAGGCTCCGGCATCATCTCAACAGCGGGGGCTTGCTCGACTGAAGGGGTGTCGACAGTGGTGTCCGCCATCTCTTCAGAGCCACATGCAGTTAGGAAGAAAAACAGGCTTATACTCAGTAGATACTTCATCATTACGCTCCATTAGGATTTTTAAGTCTCAGTCTCACAAAACCGCACGTCGTGTGCTCTGGTTTCACTGTGAGTCTAGGGTGTGAATTTCAGAATCGCCATTTTTTTACCCAAAGCGCGAAAGCCGACATCACCGTGGCATGCCATTCCGCCTTAACCCTCCTGATGCGGTTGGCAGAGCGGCATGGTGCCGTGCAGATATGGTGCCGTGCAGATATGGTGCCTTACAGCTAAAGCAAAGGGACGTCGGTGCAGTAAACAAAAAAGCCACCCTGAGGTGGCTTTTTAAAAAGGATGGTGGGTCGTGCTGGGTTCGAACCAGCGACCAATTGGTTAAAAGCCAACTGCTCTACCGACTGAGCTAACGACCCAAAAACTGCATTAAGAGGGCGCGTATCCTACGGTTTACAGGCAAAAAAGCAAGCCCTGAAAATTACCGGACGCGCGACTGATTTTGTGCCTACCAGGCCGAGGGCATGACAAGGCTAAAACAGAGCAGTAATTCTGTGCGATCGCGATAAAACCAACGAAGGTAAATGTCCACTGAGGCTATACATTAGCTGATGTGAACAGGTGTTTGCCAAAAGTGCCACAAGACCTAGCGTTATTCTTGGCTATCAAGAAAATCCTGAGCCAGTTGGGCCGCAGGGTGCTGTTGCGGTCCATACTCATTAACAACTCGAGCGAGGTACTCTCGCGCTCTTTCCATGTTGCCTTTCAATGCATGTACTCGGCCCAGTTTGTAAAGTGCATCAGGCACTTTCCGGTCGTTGGGATACTGATCGAGTAACAACTGAAAATTCTGTCGAGCCGACTCCGGATCCGCTGGCTCAACGACCAAATACAACTCGCCCAACCAATAGTGGGCGTTGGGAGCGTATTGCCCAAATGGAAAAGCTGACAAAAAAGCACTGAACGCTGAGATGGCGTCATCAAATCGTCGCTCTCGAACCAGCTCGTAAGCCGATCGATAGGCATCACGCTCTTCTGGTTGAGCTTCAACCCCTAGCGTCTCTATTGTTGTCGGCGTTGTTGCAACATCGACGCCGTCATCAGCCGGAAGCGCCTCTGTTTCGGATGTAGGGACAGATTCAGCAGTACCAATGGCAGCGAGCCGACGATCCATCTCTACATAACGCTCAAGAGATTGGTCCTGCAGCCGCATTAACAGGCTCGATTGCTCTTCAACTAAACCGTTTAAACGGCGAATTTCTTCTTCGAGCTGTTGAACGCGAATAGCCAAAGAACGCGAATCGGTGCCGCCCGAAGGTAGTGGTTGAACACCGATACTATTATTGACCGACGTATCGCCTTGCTCGAGAGGCAGAACGCCGGCCGGCAAAGCAGCGGGCTTGGCTGGGTCAACTTGCGCACCGAGCCCTGACGCCCAAACAAAAAAGCCGGCAACAAGCACCGGCCTCATCATACTCTTTGAGATCATAGTGCCTTACTTGATCTCCACTCGACGATTCTTCATCCAATTTGACTCGCCGGATCCGTATGCAACTGGATTCTCTTCACCGTAGCTAATAGTCTCAATCCGATACGCTGGCACACCACTTGCGACCATGTAGTCTCGGACGGCGTTTGCACGACGTTCACCCAGCGCTAAGTTGTACTCTCGTGTCCCACGCTCATCGGTATGCCCTTCCAATCGCACACTATCTCTGCCAGCCATAATCAACGCTACGTGAGCATCGATGGCAAGGCGCGAATCATCGGTCAATGAAGAGCTGTCGTAATCAAAATAAAACACACTCCCCACAGCGGTAGCCGCGTCCATAAGCTGACGCTTAACTTCGCGCTCTTGCGCCACGATCATAGCGCGCTCTTTTTCCATTTCACGGCGCTCTGCGGCAGCGGCCTCAGCAGCAGCGGCTTGCTCAGCGGCGGCCTGCGCAGCTGCAGCCTGTGCAGCGGCTTCTTCCTTGGCTGCGTTACTTGAGCAAGCGCTTACCAGCGTCGCCATCACAATAACTGCCGCAACTTTTCCCAACGTATTTCTTATGCTCATGACGTGTTTCCTACACAGTGGCTTTATTACTGTACATAATGTATCGCATATATGTCCGTTTGTTGAATATCTCGAACCTTTTTTCGCGCTGTTATGTCAAATGACACGTTTATTGGGCCAGCATCGGCGACCAAGCAGGCTCTTGGACACTACCCGATCGCCCAGGCAGACTAAATTTAACACCGCCATCGACTGCAACAGCCGACAACACACTTCTGTCGCCGCGCTTAGTTGCATAAATTACCACTGAGCCATTGGGCGCGATGCTGGGACTTTCGTCGAGTGAAGTCTCTGTCAGTACAGTGAGTCGCTCTGAAACCAAATCGAAAACCGCAATGTGAAAACGACCGTCTTTCTGATGCACAAGCGCCACGTTTCGCCCGTCCTCGGCAACCCGAGCTCGCGCGTTATAACGACCCTCAAAAGTAACGCGCTCGATTTTTCCTGTGGCGAGCTCGTATCGGTAAATTTGCGGACGTCCACCTCTGTCTGATGTAAAGAGCAACGACTGTCCATCGGGCATCCAGGTTGGCTCGGTGTCGATCGCGTAATGCCTCGTCAGTCGGCTCAATGCCTTTGTCTCAAGATCCAGCAAGTAGATGTCTGGGCTGCCATCTTTGGACAATACGAGCGCCATCGATCTTCCATCGGGCGACCATACGGGCGAGTTGTTAAGACCTTGGAAGTTCGTCAACTGCTCCCGCTCACCGGTTGCCAGAACCTGACGATAAATAGCAGGGCGAGAGGTTTCGAACGAGACGTAAGCGACTTCAGTTCCATCGGGGGACCAGCTCGGCGCTAAAATAGGATCCCGACCTTCCAGCAAGACAATAGGTCGGCGACCATCGGCATCGGCAACGGTCAAGCGGTAAAAATCCTTACCCTCAGGGTTGCGGGTTACCGAGACGTAGATCAATCGGGTCGCGAACGCGCCCGGTATGCCCGTTAGCTTTTCGTAGATAGCATCCGCCACCCTATGGGCTACCATGCGAGCCTCTGACTCAACGCCCACAACCTGCCCTGAGAACAGCTCAATGCCTCGTTCTACATCATGCAGCGCAAAATCAATCTGTAATTGCGCCCCTTTACTGACTCTGCCGATCACTAAATATCGCGCTGCAATAGCGCGCCAATCGCGATAAAAAATATCGTCGCGCGAGGTAGGAAGACTGAGCATGTCGCGCCGACTCACCGGACTAAACTGACCACTGCGCGCCAAATCAGAATCTACGATTTGCGCAAAATCAACCGGGGCCGCGCCCACTGCATCCCAGGCAAACGGGGCAATGGCGATAGCGGTAGGATTATCAATGCCCCGCGTAACCTGTATTTCTAACTGGGACCACGCCGCGGGAGCTAAGGCCAGCATCCCAACAATGGCCCATATTCGTAACATCATGGCTAGTACCTCAAATCCTCTGGCTTAAAGCGCAATGGGAAGCGCCGAAAATATTGCTCGAAATCTGAAATAGGCAACACAGTGACCTCCGGAAACTGTCCCACACGCTCGACTGCCGCAATGGCGCTCTGATCGAATGCATTGCTACCACTGCCCTGTGAGATCGATATGCCCACCACCTCTCCCGTCGGAACCAAGCTAATAATGAGCAACGCCTCCATGCCGTTTCGCGCCGATGGCGGACGACGCCAATTCTGAGCGATTCGGGCCTGCATCAGGGACGCTACCTGCTGGACCTCATCGATCTCTGAGCCATCGCCCCCCTCTGCATCGGGCAGCTCATCAAGCCCAGCCATTAACTCCTTTTGAAGTTCGGCCAAGCGCACTTCTCTGGAAGGCTCTGGATCGGAGGGCTCTGGATCGGACGGCTCTTGACGCTCAGCCGGTGGCTCTGAACTGACGATCGGCTCTGGATTTGGTGCGGGTTGTGGCTTTGGCGCTGCTATTGGCTCTGACTTTGGCTTTGGCTGAGCTTGGCGCTTGATTGGCTTCGTGAGCGACACCAGGGACGCCTGAATAACCTGTGGTTGCGCTGTCATGACAGGTGACGTACTCGTCCAACCGCCTTCCATCGCAAGGCCAAAAAGCAGGTGAACGAGAACCGCAAAAAACGCCGGAACCACAACGATATAAAGTTGATCTGACTTCACTACCGTCTCGCCGGAGGCTCAGTTACCAATCCCACCGACGGCGCACCCGCAGCTTGCAATTCAGCCATCAAAGTGACCACTTCACCATAGGGCACGGCTGCGTCACCCCAGACCATAACTGCTTTCTGAGGATTGCGCTTGAGGACCGTAGCAACACGCTGCTTCACTGTCTCGATGCTCAGAATCTGATCATCGCTAGCGCCCAGGTTCAAATAGAGTTTCGCCTCAGCATCTATGGAGACAATTAACGGCTCGGCATCGCTGTCGGATACCGGCGACGAGTTAGCGTCAGGCAGATCGACCTCAACACCCTGCATCAGAAGCGGCGCTGTGGCCATAAAAATGACGAGCAAAACCAGCATCACATCGATGTAGGGAACGACATTAATCTCGGCGACGGCGCGACGCGACCTCACTCACTTGCTCCTCGGCGTTGCGCGTAGCTTTGACGCTGCAGGAGACCAGAAAACTCATCAACAAATGACTCATATCGATTCAGTAGGGCATCAACCCGCGAGGCGAAGCGGTTGTATGCCAAGACGGCTGGGATTGCGGCAAACAACCCCATTGCCGTCGCTATCAACGCCTCTGAGATGCCCGGGGCCACTGCGGCCAATGTAGCTTGGGAACTGGTAGCGAGGCCTCTAAACGAATGCATGATGCCCCACACGGTACCGAAAAGACCTATGTAAGGACTGGTCGAGCCGACTGACGCCAAAAAAGGTAGGTGCCGTTCAAGGCGATCACTCTCCCGCATCAAAGCCACTCGCATGGCGCGACGGGAGCCTTCCAAAACTGCCTCCGCATCCATGTTGGGCTGACGTGATAACTTGGAAAACTCTTTAAAACCGGCTCGGAACAGCGCTTCCCCACCGGTAATATCAGTGCCTGCATCGATAGCATCAGAGCCATCTCTGTAGAGCTGAGCGAGGTCCATACCAGACCAGAAGCGATCCTCAAAAGCCACTAGCTCAGCATTGGCACGCTGAAGAATGATGACTCGTTGAACGATCATAAACCATGAGGTAACGGACGCGGCCACCAGCGTCGCCATCACCAACTTCACCGTGAGACTGGCTCCCAGTATCAAGCCAATAACACTCAGTTCCTCATTCATTGACTACCTCATCTGTCCCGAACATATCTCACCTCTGTCCCGTCAAGCTGTCGCGCAATGTCTTTGGCATGCGCTTTGGTCGACCAGTGGCACCATTAGTCAGCGCAACCTTCACCGTTCCGCGTGCGAGTACTTCATCCGCTCTCATCACGGCTTGGTCAAATTCAATCATTGCAGCACCGGAGCGCACGACAGTTGCAATGGCTTCCAGCTGATCGTCAAGCCTGGCGGGCGCTTCATAATCTATCGAGGCTGACGTCACTACAAATACCGAGCCATCATCCATGACAGCTGTTTTATCGATACCCAGCGCGCGAATAAGTTCCGTTCGGGCGCGCTCAAAGTACTTCAAATAGTTTACGTAATAGACGATTCCGCCCGCATCCGTGTCTTCAATGTACACCCGCAAGGGCAAGCGATACTCAGTCATCAGTGGAATCACCTAAATTGAGCGATAAACTGCCCACAGGTTCGGTTTGCTGCGGTGGCTTCAAGCCAAAGTGATGATAGGCGGCGTTAGTAACAACACGCCCACGCGGTGTGCGAATAATGAGTCCCTGCTGTATGAGATAGGGCTCGATCACATCCTCGAGCGTGCCTCTCTCCTCAGACAGTGCCGCCGCCAAGCTATCGATGCCCACCGGGCCACCCTCAAACTTTTCGATCAACGCCAGCAGGAACCGCCGATCCAAGTGATCAAATCCCTGCTCATCAACACTCAGCATATCAAGTGCCGACTCAGCCATTGCCTGAGAGATGATCCCATCGCCTTTGACTTGCGCGTAGTCTCGAACACGTCGCATGAGCCTATTGGCTATTCGAGGCGTGCCGCGCGAGCGCTTGGCAATTTCGAGCGCACCGGACTCTTCCGTTGCAACCGCCAAAATGGATGCTGCACGCGATACGATGCGTTTTAAATCAGATACCTCATAAAATTCGAGTCGTTGAACAATGCCAAATCGGTCCCTCAATGGGGATGTTAGAAGGCCTGCTCGCGTTGTCGCGCCTACGAGCGTAAATGGGGGAAGATCGAGTTTGATCGAGCGGGCTGCCGGACCCTCGCCAATCATGATATCGAGCTGAAAGTCCTCCATCGCCGGATAGAGAATTTCTTCTACATAGGGACTGAGGCGGTGAATTTCGTCGATAAACAGCACATCGTTGGGCTCGAGATTCGTCATAATAGCCGCAACGTCGCCGGCCTTTTCTAGCACTGGGCCACTGGTGGCTTTTAGCTGAACGCCCATTTCATTGGCAATAATGGTCGCTAGCGTCGTCTTGCCTAGCCCTGGGGGACCAAAAATAAGCGTGTGATCAAGTGGCTCACCACGACCCTTTGCCGCCGATAGAAAAATATCCATCTGTTCGCGCACAGCTGACTGACCGATGTAATCATCCAGCGTTTGAGGCCTCACCGCTCGATCCAAAGCAGTCTCACGCGTATCTGTAACGTCCCCAGCTACTAAACGATCGGTCTCAATCACAATGTTTCCTATACGTCCCTGAACAAAATTTGTTCTCTCAGCGCATGACGGATTTAAGGGCTGCGCGAATAAGTGCCTCGCTACTGTCTGCATCAACCGAGTCAACAGACGCGACCAGTCTAGAGGCTTCAGTGGGCTTGTAGCCCAGGGCTACGAGTGCCTGCTCGGCCTCAGCGCGGATATCAACCACAGCGACCGGCTTGGTTCCGATCGACTGCGATGGCAGCACATCAGACAACCACTGGCCAGCCTTGTCACGCATTTCTACCAATAGGCGCTCGCCCGTTTTTTTGCCGACGCCCGGCAGTGCCACTAGAGCGTTAACATCATTACGATTGAGACAATCAGCGAATTGTTCAGTGTCCATACCCGAGAGAATGGCAAGCGCAAGTTTCGGGCCAACCCCATTAACCTTTATCAAATCTTGGAACAGACGCCGATCGATCTCTCTCACAAATCCATACAACTGCTGGGCATCCTCACGCACGACAAAATGTGTGAGCAGTATTGTCTCTTCGCCTATCGGCGGTAATTGATAAATCGTCGTCATCGGTACGCGAACCTCATAGCCAACGCCACCAACATCGATAATGACCTCTGGCGCTTGTTTCGCCAATAACGTGCCGCGGAGCCGCTCTATCATGGATTCACTCTCACTACTTCAGTCGCCCGGTTGCAAAGGTTTGCGCGCCGGTGGCACGCCTTACCCCATCACCGCTAATGTGGCACAAGGCTGCAGCAAGTGCATCGCTTGCATCCTCTTGCGGTGTCGACGGCAGCTTTAGGAGGCGCGTTACCATATGCTGAACTTGCGCTTTGCTTGCGCCGCCAGTACCGACCACCGCTTGCTTAATTTGACGAGTGGCGTATTCATGCACATCCAGACCCGCCAGCGAACAGACTACCATGGCGGCGCCACGTGCCTGACCTAGCTTTAACGCAGAGTCCGCACTTTTGGCCATAAACACCTGCTCTATCACCGCCAGTGTTGGCTTGTACTCACAAATGATCTGATTGAGCGACTCAGCAAGCACCTTCAAACGCAGGGCCAGTGATTGATCAACGGGCAGCTTGACCACGCCGCTCGACAGGTATCGAGTACCAGCGCCGTCGGTCTCGACAAGACCGAATCCTGTTTTACGAGATCCCGGATCTATTCCAAGAATGATTGTCACTGCGCTTCTCCACTCACACTGCGATTGTGCGGGAAAGTCACTCTGACGTCATGTCGGTATACCAATTACTTATCGGCGGTTCTCAAGCGGATACTCAAGTCGCGCAGTTGCTGGTCTGACACTTCACCGGGTGCATCGGTCATAACGCATTGCGCTGACTGGGTTTTCGGGAAGGCAATAACATCTCTGATCGATTGCCCACCCACCATGAGCATGACAAGACGATCGAGACCAAACGCGAGTCCACCATGGGGCGGCGCGCCGTGTTTTAACGCTGACAACAGGAAGCCGAATTTGGAATCCGCTTCCTCCTCGGTGATGCCGAGCACATCAAATACCGCTTTTTGCATATCTTGGCGGTGAATTCGGATGGAGCCACCACCAATCTCGCTACCGTTTAATACCATGTCATAGGCGCGCGACAATGCCTTCTCAGGCCCAGCTTTTAGCTCGTCAACCGAGCAAGACGGCGCCGTAAAGGGATGGTGCAGCGCGGTAAGCCCCCCTGCTGACGTCTTCTCAAACATAGGGAAATCAACAACCCAAAGTGGTGCCCATCCGGCGCCAACCAGCCCCAACATCTCCGCGACTTTGAGCCGGAGCGCACCGAGCGAATCATTTACCACCTGACGCTTATCCGCCCCAAAAAACACAATGTCACCATCGGCCAACTGGAGTCGGTCTGCCAATTGTGCGACTGTTTGCTCAGGCATAAATTTCAAGATGGGTGATTGCAGGCCATCGACACCCGCAGCAAGGTCATTGACTTTTATCCATGCCAGACCACGGGCTCCATAAGCGCCAATGTATTTTGTTAGATCATCTATCTCTTTCCGACTAATTGACGCGCCGCCAGGAACCCGCAACGCAGCCACACGCCCATTCTGATCATTCGCCGGCCCAGAAAAGACCTTAAATTCAACATCGACCATCAGATCATCGATGGATACTAACTCTAGGTCGATCCGCAGATCTGGCTTATCAGACCCAAATCTCTCCATGGCCTCATGCCATGTCATTCGAGGGAAATCAGCGAGTTCAACCTGCAGGTGATCAGTAAATAGTTGTTTGACCATGTCCTCGGTCAGTCTCATCACCTCTGATTCATCCGTGAACGACAGCTCAAGGTCAATTTGAGTGAATTCCGGCTGACGATCGGCACGAAGATCCTCATCACGAAAGCAGCGTGCTATCTGGTAGTACCGATCGAAACCCGAGACCATGAGCAGTTGCTTAAATAATTGTGGGGATTGTGGCAAGGCGAAGAACTTGGACGCGTTTGTCCTACTGGGCACCAAATAGTCTCGAGCTCCCTCGGGGGTCGCACGCGTCAACACTGGCGTCTCTATGTCTAAAAACCCAGCCGATTCCAAATACCGCCTGATCGTCGATGTAATCCGAGACCGGCTAATCATATTCTGCTGCATCGAATCGCGGCGAAGGTCCATGAAGCGGTAGCGCAGCCGAACATCCTCGCCTACTGATTGGTAGGCATCGAGCGGAAAGGGTGGCGGAGCTGCTTCATTGAGAATAGTGAGTTCCTTGCCCAGAATCTCGATGTGCCCTGTGGCCATGGCCGGATTAACCGTCTCGGGCGCGCGTTCACGAATTCGTCCTGTTATTTGCAGCACATACTCGCTTCGCACCCGATCGGCTAACTCAAAATACTCTTTTGTATCCGGGTCAAAGACCACCTGAACGATGCCCTCGCGATCACGCATGTCTAAAAAGATGACGCCACCATGATCTCGACGCCGATCCACCCAGCCACAAACAGTGACAGTCTCGCCAACCGGAACGTCTTTTGTAGTACCGCAATAATGTGAACGCATTTAAATTCTCTTACCTTGTGCCCATCTACTCAGAAGAGGCGGGCGTGGATGTAGACGCAGGTGCCGATTCCTTCGGCGAACCGGTTTCGGTACCCGAGTCCTTTGCGAGGTTCTTTTTGGCCCCTGTCTTAAAATCGGTTTCATACCAGCCCGAGCCGGCCAGCCTGAACGCGGGCGCGGATACCTTTTTCTTCAGCGCCGATTCGCCACAAGCAGGACAATCTGACAGCGGTGCATCTGCTATTTTTTGCAATGCCTCATGCGCTTTACCGCAGGCACCACATGCGTATTCGTAAATTGGCATGCGAACATTCTCTCAGGTAGTTTACTGACCCCTGCGACCCATCGCGCAGAGCGCGGGAGATTACACTAATCAGCGCAAGAGGTTAACGGTAAACATCGCTACTACTGACGTTGTTACGTGTTGGCAAAGCCCTTTAGTCTTTTCAGGGCACGAATCTTCACCGTCCGAGACTCGGGGCGCGCAGCAAACAATGCTTCCTCACCCGTGAAGGGGTTTATGCCCCTGCGGGCTTTGACAGCTGGGCGGGTGGCGGTCGTGAATTTTGCCAAACCAGGCAGCGTAAATTCACCAGCCCCCTTTTTACTCATCTGCTTCGCGATCACATGCTCGAGCGCCTCAAACACCTGCCCGACTTGCTTTTTACTCAGGCCCGACCTGGTCGAAATGCTGTCGTACAAGTCGCGCTTTGATAGACGCGTCTGCTGTTTTTTCTTTATGACTTTCATATCCTTCATCTTTTCTGGTTGCACTGTCGGCTAGGCACGCGGGTTAAGGTCAATCGTCGGCGCGGGTACGCTCGAATGAAACAACATAAATTACACAAAATACAAGTCAAACCCATGACGATATTGATGAACATCTCGCGAAAGGTCTAGCGACCTCAAAATCGAGTTTTGATACACTGCGACCTTACGCCGTGAAGAGCGAAACCAAACGCCCTCTAATTACTCAACTTCTATTACTAGGAATCGTCGATGCGATTTTCACAGTTCCCTCTGTCGACCACAAAAGAGACGCCTGCCGACGCCGAGGTGATTAGCCATCAGCTGATGCTTCGCGCAGGGCTTATCAAGCGTATAGCTGCCGGTATTTACACCTGGATGCCACTGGGTCTAAAGGTCGTCAGATGTGTCGAGCGGGTTGTGCGCGAGGAAATGGAAAATGCGGGTGCAGTCGAGGTATCGATGCCCGTCGTGCAGCCAGCTGAGCTCTGGCAGGCCTCGGGACGATGGGAGCAATACGGCCCCGAGCTGTGCCGACTGAGGGATCGACATGATCGTGAATTTTGTTTGGGGCCAACGCATGAGGAAGTGATTACCGATCTGGCGAAGTCGGAAATTAAGAGTTACAAGCGGCTACCTGTGAATTACTTTCAAATTCAGACAAAATTTCGGGACGAAGTTCGTCCCCGCTTTGGTGTTATGCGATCGCGCGAATTCGTTATGAAAGACGCGTATTCATTCCATGAGAATCAAGCATCTTTGGAACAAACCTATTGGCGGATGCATAAGGCGTACTCCACCATATTCGACCGCCTTGGATTGGACTATCGCCCAGTGGAGGCAGATACGGGATCGATCGGTGGCAGTCACTCTCACGAGTTTCATATGCTGGCCGACTCAGGAGAGGATGATATTGCGTTTTCTACTGAGAGCGACTTCGCAGCCAATGTCGAGTTGGCAGAGGCTGTTATGCCCGCAATGCACCGTGTCGAACACGAGGCATTGGTCACATTTGATACGCCAGAAGCGAAGACCATCGATGCACTCGAAAAACACTACGGTATTGCACCTGAGAGCTCGATAAAAACGCTGTTTGTGGAAGATGCAGAGGGCGCACTCGTCGCCTTAGTTTTACGTGGCGACCATCAACTGAACGAGATCAAGGCCGAAAAACTCAAAGGCATCAGTCAGCCCTTAAAAATGGCACAGGAGTCAGCTGTAATCTCAGCCACAGGGGCACATTTTGGATCTCTTGGGCCGGTTGGTTTAAAGACACGAATTGTCGTCGATCGAGCCGCGTCGGTACTCTCGAACTTTGTCTGTGGCGCCAATGAGAACAACAAACATTTCCAGGGTGCGAACTGGCATCGCGACGTACCCGAGTTTGAGATTGCCGATCTACGCACCGTATCCGCCGGCGATCCTAGTCCCTGTGGCAAAGGGGTTCTCGACATCAAACGAGGCATTGAAGTAGGTCATATTTTTCAGCTGGGCACCAAGTATTCGGAAGCAATGGGGGCCGACGTGCTCGACCAAAATGGCAAGTCTGTGCCGATGAGTATGGGGTGCTACGGTATTGGTATAACGCGTATCGTGGCTGCAGCGATTGAGCAAAACCATGACGACCGAGGCATTATATGGCCGAAAACAATGGCGCCGTTTACGGTCGTCATAATTCCGTTGGGAATGGACAAGTCCGACGTTGTCGCATCGGCTACCGAGGCCCTCTACGAAGCGTTATCGTCGCAAGGTATCAACGTTGCCATGGATGACCGAAAGGAGCGCCCGGGCGTGAAGTTTGCCGATTGTGAGCTTATTGGAGTCCCACTTCGCGTGACGATTGGGGAGAGATCGCTGGCCGATGGCGTGCTAGAAATTCAAGGGCGCCGTGATAGCGAGGCCACACTCGTTGCCATTGCAGAGGCCGCTGAGCACATTATAAAGAGAATACGCGACCTCACTTGAGCAACACGGTAGCCGCAAAGCCAAGTGCCAGAATACGTCAACTACCCGGTCGCGATCCCTCTGTATCGCGCCTGCGCATTGACCTTGCAACGAAAAAAAGCCACTCTCTTAAGGCTATGGATCAGAGATGCAATAAGTGAAGGTAGATGCGCTACAACGCTGGAATAGCGATCTGGCAAACATAGTAGCCAATGTTGGCGAGCCCATCTTTTTCCAGCAAATTTTCGCAGCGATCGAGGCTCAAATCACGGTCGCATTCCCACAAGCTTGGTTATACCACCGCGACCTTCCACCCAAGTTGCTAGACCACAAAATCCCAAAAAATGCCTTTAAATCGCAGGTCGATGAGTACCTCGAGGGGCCCTACCGGGAAGATCCGTTCTTTAAAGTTTCCTTGAGCTCACCGAGAAATAATTGCTACCGGTTATCCCGATTGGTGACGGGCGATTTTGAACAGAGTAGCTACCATCAAAATTACTACGCGAGCACGGGTACGGTCGACGAGGCTATTATTGTGACTCGACTCGGCGACGGCAGTGTGGTCAATATCAGCTTCATGCGGCTCAAAGCACAAGGGGAGTTCAGTGACGATGAATATGCCTGGCTATACAGTGTCAGCCAGGTCTTAGCCGAGCTGATCGATCTGCATACCCGTCGTGAGGAGTTTGTAGAGAGTAATATGCTGCAGCCTGGCGTCGATCACCAAATTCAGCAAGGTTTTGCGTCTTTTGGTTCCAACTACGTGAGTGAGCGAGAGCAAGAGGTACTTGAGTTATTGCTTCGAGGGTACGGTGCGGACACCAGCGCAGAGAAGCTCAGCATCTCCCTCGAAACCGTCAGGCGGCACCGAAAATCGATCTATAAAAAACTGGATGTGAATAGTCAGGCAGACCTGTTTGCGTTGTTCATCAATGCCATCCCATACGTGGCGAAAGCCAAGGGTGAGGATCCGTTAAAAGCCTACATGAGCTAGCTCTCAATGACCCAACAATGGTGTCCTGTGCCCCAGCTTGGGCATTGAGCAAAGGCCTCCGCCCGCACACCATATGACGTCATCCAGAAAAAAAGAAACGCTGTGCAGTCGACCAAACAATTTTTGAATGCCTATTCCGATATCACCATGGTGGAAGCGCTAATTACCGACTGTAACGGTATCGCACGTGGGAAATGGCTTCCTGTCCAAAAGCTTGACGCCATTGGTGAGCAGGGCTTAAAGCTCCCAAAGTCGGCACTTGGTTTAGATGTATGGGGCCGCGACATTCCTGAGCTGGCACACGCTAACGGCGATATTGACGGCTACTGTCACCTGGTCGAGGGTTCCTTGCGCCCGCTACTGACGGAGCGGGGTGTCGATCAAGCCCAGGTGCTTCTCACCATGTTTGATAAGGACGGAGCGCCTTACATGGGTGATCCGCGGCAAGTTTTACAGGCGCTGGTGACACGATTCACCGATAAGGCGATGAAGCCCTGCATGGCGGTGGAGTTGGAATTCAGTCTCTTACCCAAGCCCGAAACCAATGAAGCCATTGGATTATCGCTACGCAATCAATATACCGTTGGCGGCAACCTCTATTCCCTCAGTGAGCTCGACTATCACGGACCACTATTGGAAGCCTTACGCCAAGCCTTTGACACCCAGGACTTGCCTTACGAGGGCATCGTTAAGGAGTCAGCACCCAGCCAATTTGAAATCAATGTCGCCTACAGCGATGACGTTATGCTGCTCGCGGATCAAGTGATTCGTATGCAGCGCACGATCCGCGCCGTTGCTGCACGACACGGATTCATTGCTAGCTTTATGCCCAAGCCTCTCGACAACGAGGCCGGAAATGGACTTCATGTGCATTGCAGCCTATTAGAAGAGAACGGCGTGAATGTTTTTGACAATGGGGGCGAGGAAGGCTCGGATTTGCTGCGCCATGCAGTTGCGGGGTGCCTTGAGTTACTTCCCGCCTCTATGCTGTTGTTCGCACCCAGCTTCAATGCGTATCGCCGCTTTCAACCAGGCAATCACGCACCGACAGAATCGGCATGGGGTTACGACAACCGCACAACAGCAATTCGGATTCCAGAAAGTCCGGCAGCTGCTCGGCGAATTGAGCACCGAGTGGCCGGCGCTGATGCGAATCCCTACCTGGTGTTGGCCGCGGTGCTCGCCGGAATTTGGCATGGGATAGAGAACTCATTGCAAGCCCCTGAACCTATTGTCGGAAACGCTTGGGATCAGACGATAGATGCACCCGCACTGCCAACCACGATGGATCAAGCAATCGTGGCTTTTGATAAGGCTGAACCCTTATCCCACTATCTTAGCGACCAGTTTAAGACGTTGTTTCTTGCCACAAAGCAGCAGGAATGGAACGAGTTCGCAGGCCGCGTCTCAGAATTTGAGCTGGAAACTTATCTACGAATGTAGTTTGCTTGCGATCGTAGTGTCGGCCCGCAGCGCCCGCTGCCACATCTCATACTCGCTTAACCAGTACCCCTTACCCATTAGGAACCCATCATGCCCAGCATATTCGATTACTCAGCCACGCTTTCAAACGGAATCGACACACCACTCTCTGACTACAAAGGCCAGGTGCTGTTGGTGGTGAATACAGCGTCTCGCTGCGGCTTTACGCCACAATACGAAGGCCTCGAGAAGCTCTATAACGAATACAAAGACTCGGGCTTTTCAGTTCTCGCTTTTCCCTGCAACCAATTTGGTGCCCAAGAACCCGGTAGCACGGCCGACATTGTTGATTTTTGCACGACACGCTTTCAGACAACGTTTCCCTTGTTTGAAAAAATAGACGTCAATGGTGATAACGCTCACCCGCTCTACAAACACTTAAAGTCGACGGTCAAAGGCATCATGGGTACTGAGCGGATCAAGTGGAATTTTACAAAATTTCTCATCAATCGAGAGGGAGAGGTCGTGGCACGTTACGGCTCCCAGAAAAAGCCTGCTGACATTGCAAAGGACATCAGCTCGTTACTGTGAACCCTCAGACGCATTTTCGCCTCAATACCAACTGCTGTGGCGATGTATCGGTGCAGCTGCGCAGTAGCATTACGCTACAGCGAAATGGCCATTTGCAAGAGCCCGCAAAGGCCCTCGCATTTACGATCGTGGCTGATTAATGTTCGCGCGTCTCACGGAAGTGAATATCAGACCAGCGTTCCTGCATTAGGGATAAGTTGACGCGAGAGGGCGCTAAATAGGTGAGGTAGCCTCCGCCATCTTCGGACAGATGTTCCGATGCCTTCTTGCGAAACTCCTCAAGCTTGCGGGGGTCATCAGCATCGAGCCAGCGCGCCGTATAAATGTTAACCGGCTCATAAATCGCCTCTACTTTGTATTCATCTTTAAGCCGGTGCGCGACGACATCAAATTGCAGCTGGCCAACAGCCCCAACGATGAGATCTGTGGTATTAATAGGCGAAAATACCTGCGTAGACCCCTCCTCTGAGAGCTGCTGAAGTCCTTTTTGTAAGGCCTTCATCTTCATTGGATCCGACAGGCGAATCTTTCGAAATAGCTCCGGTGCAAAGTGGGGAATACCGGTAAACTGGAGTGACTCGCCCGATGTGAAGGTGTCACCGATTTGAATCGTCCCGTGGTTGTGTAAGCCAATGATGTCTCCGGCGACCGCCGACTCCACTAAGTCTCGTTCCCCCGCTTTAAATGAGACCGCGTCGGCTATGCGTATGTCTTTGTCTGTGCGGACATGACGCATCTTCATGCCCTTTTGGTAACGGCCCGAACATATTCGAACAAAGGCAATTCGGTCACGGTGTTTTGGATCCATATTCGCTTGAATCTTGAACACAAATCCCGAAAAACCTTGCTCTAGCGGTGTGACGTCCCGTGACTCTGTAGCCCGCACCTGAGGTTCTGGCGCCCAGCGTACGAAGTCGTCGAGCATCTCTCTGACCCCAAAATTGCTCAGTGCTGTGCCAAAAAATATGGGCGCTTGTTGTCCCTTCAGGTAGCGTTCTTTGTCAAACTCGTGGCTAGCACCGCGCACGAGCTCAATCTCGTCGCAGAAAGTGTCGTATTCGTCATCAAGTAAGGCTCTGGCCTCATCGGAACCGAGACCCTCTATTCGATGATCAGGCGGTAGTTCATGGCCATGACCCAATTCGAAACAGTGGATCGTGTCGGTATATAAGTTATAAACACCTTTGAAAAACTTGCCCATGCCAATCGGCCAATTGATGGGTGCTGCTTCTATCTTGAGCACCTCCTCTATTTCGTCGAGTAATTCAATGGGGTCCCGAACGTCGCGATCGAGTTTATTGACAAAGCCAATAATCGGGGTGTCTCGTAACCGGCAGACCTTCATGAGCTTGATGGTTCTCGCCTCAACACCCTTGGCGCCATCGACGACCATCAGCGCAGAGTCAACTGCTGTAAGTGTTCGATAGGTATCTTCCGAAAAATCCTCGTGCCCCGGGGTGTCCAGAAGGTTAACTATCCGCTCCTTGTACGGAAACTGCATAATCGAAGATGTGACAGAGATGCCGCGCTCTTGTTCCATCGACATCCAATCCGACGTCGCGTGGGGCCCTCGCTTTCCCTTTACGGAACCGGCGACCTGAATAGCTGACCCCAGCAAAAGGAGCTTTTCCGTAATCGTGGTTTTGCCCGCATCTGGGTGCGAAATAATGGCGAATGTGCGGCGCGCTTTAATAGCACTGTCGGTTTCTAACATGGGGCCTCCGTCAACGCCGCGGATTATGCCAGTTAACAGTGCCTCTGTTTTACTGAAACGGCAGTTTTGCGCGTAAATGCTGCACTAACTCGCGTGCCGCAGTCGCCTGTGGTGGACAGGCGTCACCCATCAGCCGAGCGAGTGATGTGACCTGCAAGTCCGCATAGCCACAGGGATTAATTCTTCCGAAGTGTTCTAAGTTGGGATTAATATTGAGTGACAACCCGTGATAGCTCGAGCCGCGGCTGATCTTCAATCCTAAGGCGGCAATCTTTTCACCCGCCACATAGACACCCGGAGCAGCTGGGTCAGCACTGCTAACAATATCGTAGTCTTTTAAGAAACTGATTAACGCCTGCTCAAGCCCCGTCACCAGATCTCGAACACTCAGGCGTGCTCGACGAATATCACACAACACGTAGACCACGATCTGCCCGGGACCGTGGTACGTAACCTGCCCACCACGGTCGGTCTTTATCACTTCAATATCGCCGGGCGCCAGCACATGCTCGGCCTTACCTGCAATTCCCTGAGTGAACACGGGCGGATGCTCGAGCACCCAGAGTTCATCGGGCGTATCAACACCTCGGGCGCGAGTAAACGCCTTCATTGCCTCAGTCGTAGGGAGATAGTCGACCTGGCCAAGATCTCTAATGACCATCCCTCAGATAACCATGGATACGCGACCCGAGGCCATTAGCGCCTTGTGGAGGGAATTAAGTTGGTCCTCTCCAGTCGCCATAATAGTAAAGGTAATGGAGTCAAACGTACCGGACCGACTGCTTTTCGTTTCGATATCGGAATCGCTCAACCCCACTGTATGACACTCGATGATGCTGCGAATGGCTGCGGCATAGTCAGGCGTGGCTCTACCGACCACTTTGATAGGGTAACGGCAGGGGAACTCAATTTTAGGGGCTTCTTGCTCTGCCATGGATCAACCCGCCAAATTTTGAAACCAGAGTATCAGTGCGTCAATCAAGCGCTTCAAAAAACCACCACTGGGAACGTCTTCAAGCACGACGAGCGGTGTTTCGTAAATGAGTTCGCCACCGCGTACGACTCTCACCATTCCAATCTCATCACCGCGTAACAATGGCGCCTCTAGTTGCTCATCAGTGATAATTTCAATGTCCGCAGCAGATCGCTCTCTAGGAACCGTCAGCACAATAGACTTGAGAACACCTGCGTAAACGGAGTCGGCGGCACCCTTCCAGACTTTTGGTTCAACCAAGGTAACCTCCGCCGATAGTGGACGAAGATTTTGAAAGAAACGGAAGCCGTAGTTCAGCAAACTACTGCTTTCGGACGTACGACTTCGCGTACTGGCGCTCCCCAGTACTACCGAGACAAGTCTCATATCATCTCGCTGTGCTGAGGCCACCAAACCGTAACCAGCCTCACTGGTGTAGCCGGTCTTCAGGCCGTCAACCGTCGAATCTGACCGCAACAAGCTGTTCCGGTTGAACTGCTTGATACCGTTGTAGGTAAAGCTTCGCTCCTTATAGATCTTATAGTGCTCCGGATAGCTGTTGATCAAAGCAACTGACAACTTGGCGAGGTCTCGAGCCGTGCTCCGATGCTCAGGGTGCGGCAAGCCATGAGGGTTACGAAAAATCGTGTTGGTCAAACCCAACTCCAACGCCAGCTGATTCATGACATCGACAAAACTGGCTTCGGTACCAGCGAGGTGTTCGGCAACAGCGACCGACGCATCATTTCCAGACGAAATCACGATGCCTCGCTCGAGATCCGCGAGGCTGACCTGTTTTCCCGGTTCAATCCACATGAGCGACGAACCATTAAATGTTGGGTTCTGCGACCACGCCTTTCGACTCACCGTAATCATATCGTCAAGCGATGCCCGACCTGCTTCGACTTCTTCCGCTAAAACATAGGACGTCATAATTTTGGTCAAGCTTGCGGGCGGCAAGGCCAAGTCACCATTATGATCAACCAAGACCTGGCCTGTGGTGGCATCCATCAAAAAGTAAGCGTCCGCTGGTAGTTTAGGCGCCGGCGGGACGGCAGCCATCGCGGCAGTTGCCGCTAACGTCCATCCAAATACAAGAACCTGACGAAAACACATCAATTGCATAATTACGTAAACCTTGGTGAGCAGTGACTGCCCGGATAGTGTACCAACTCGTGACAACATACGCTTAGGGCAATTGCTGACCTGAAGGTAAATTATGACTCAGTAGTAGCTGTTGTAACTCACCAAGCTCATCGGTCGTTCCTACAGGTCCTATCCGGACACGAAAGATCGTTTCCTCACCGCTAGTCACCTCGCTTATTTGAACCCGCAGTTCATCACCGAGAAGAGCCTCCAGTTGCGCTGCTATTAACTCGGCCGCCTGACGATCCTGATAAGCCCCCACTTGCAGTCGACGATAAACACGTTGGTCGCCCTCCCGCCAATCGTCCACTCCCTGAACCTGAACATGCTCGAGACGCACTCGCGTTGTACCTTGGTCTGCGAAGCCAAGTCGCACTGCAACGCCATAGGAGACATCGATCAAGCGATCGTCAACAAAGGGGCCACGGTCGTTGACCCGAACAATCATAGAGGCGTTATTTTGCAGATTCGTCACCTTCAAATAGGTAGGTAAAGGTAAGGACTTGTGTGCTGCGGTCGCCTGGTACACATCAAAGATCTCGCCATTCGATGTTTTGCGTCCCTGAAATTTCATGCCATACCACGAGGCAATACCCTCCTCTCGGTATCCTGTCGCTGATGGCATGACCTCGTACTGTTTACCGAATACCGTATACGGGCTGGCATTGCCGCCACTGGAAATAGGGTCGGCTGTGGGTACAGCGTCCACAACAGCGTCTGGTGAAATAGCCGCAGGCTGATAATCCGCGACAACCGGCGGAACACCAGAGCATCCTGCTACGATCGGCGGTAGCAGACAAACAGACAACCATCTCACAACATTTTTGCCCGCAGGCTTTGACTTAGTTGATGCACTGCCATCGCGTACATCGCACTGTGGTTATAGCGTGTTATGACATAAAAGTTATGCAGTCCTAGCCAGTACTCTTCCCCCGTTTTGCCATCAAATTTTATGGGGGTAGCCAGCTCTTCTGACGAGGCATTCGCAGTGGCTATCAACCCCTTTTCAGCAAGGGTTTTAACCGTCATTTTTGGCTTCAGACCATTATCGAACAAAGCTGAATCGCCGGCAAAACGCGCGGGGGTAATAACCTCCGCTCCCGGCTTCCAGCCGTGAGCAACAAAATAATTGGCAACACTCATAATGGCATCACTAGGGTTTGTCCAAATATCGATAACCCCATCACCCTCGAAGTCCTTAGCATAGGCCCGATAGCTAGATGGCATGAATTGCCCCAAACCCATTGCTCCCGCATAAGACCCTTTTAACTCGGTCAGCGGCAAACCCGACTCATAGGCTAATTCTAAAAACACCTCGAGTTCTTTGGTAAAAAAGCGTGATCGTCGGGGGTAATCGAATGCCAGTGTCGCCAGAGCATCAATCACCCGATAGCTGCCCGTAATGCGACCGTAATAGGTTTCCACACCAATGATCGCAACGATCACCTCTGACGGAACCCCAGTCTGCTTCGAAACGCTAGCCAGGACCGCCTTATTGTCTTTCCAGAACACAACACCCTCTTGGGCTCTGCGCTCAGTAAGAAAGATATCTTGATACTCCGACCAGGGCTTGCTCTTTTCTGCAGGTCGAGAAATGGCCTTTAGTATGCTGTCCTGGCGTGCCGCCTCGGCAAGCGCAGTTTGAATCCACGCTCGATCAACACCCCGCTCGGCCACACGATCAATAAGCGCAGATGCATCTGGATGCGCGCTGTAATCAGCGCTAGCCATATTCGTTACGCAACTCATAAAAATAGCGACTAGCACTCGGTGACTTCTAATCAACGCTGTCATCACAACACCCCCGTCTAAATCCATATCAATCAGTGACCCTTATCGCCTTGTACGCGTCAAGGGTGTCTCGGTCGAAATCGCCATCAATATGCCAAAACCAATCATCGTGGACACCATGGCTGTCCCGCCCCAACTCACCATGGGCAGCGGAACCCCCACCACAGGCAATAGTCCCGAAACCATGGCAAGGTTCACAGTCAGTCCAAAAAAGAAGGACGCCACCAAAGCACCCGCGACAATGCGCGCGAACGTAGATTGTGCACCCCAGGTGATCATCAGCCCCCGTCCCAGAATAACCGCGTAGAGCAAAAACAAAGTGGCTACCCCTCTAAAACCGAACTCCTCGGCAAGCACAGCAATGATAAAATCGGTATGACCCTCTGGTAGAAAATCAAGTTGGGCCTGGCTACCCTCTGTCCAGCCGAGGCCTGTCCAGCCCCCCGAACCAATGGCGGTTTTTGATTGAATAATATTCCAACCAGCCCCAAGCCTGTCCGACTCCGGATTAAACAAGGTCAATACACGCCGCTTTTGGTAATCCTCTAAGACAAAAATCCATGCGGGCCACATTGATAGCAAGCCTATCGCGGACGCAAAGACAATATATCGCCATTGAAGACCCGCCATATAGACAGCTGACAGACCACCCGAGGCCACCAGAATGGAGGTGCCCAGATCGGGTTGCCGTAAAATCAAGAGTGACGGTAGTGCCACCATGGCAAAGGCATACACCAAAGCGCGCGGATTCGGTGGCAAAGCCTTCTTGGAAAACCACCATGCGATGGCCAGCGGCATTGTAAACTTCATTACCTCGGAGGGCTGAAAGCGAATAAAGCCCAAATTAAGCCACCGCTGAGCCCCTTTAGCGCCAACACCAAATAAGGCGACGGCCACCAACAATAAGATCGCTAGTACGAAAAGGTACGGGGCTGCCCCCTTGAGCGTGTCAACTCTGACTTGCGCCGTCACCAATAGAATAAACATCGCCACAGATAAGTTTCGTATCTGGGCGATGAGCATGCTTTCCGACTGCCCGCTGGCGCTAAAGAGCACAAATAAACCACCTGCGCTGAGGGCTAATAGCGGTAAGACAAGCCAAAGATCAATGTGAAGTAGTCTGAGAATGCGAGTGCGAGCCCCCAGATCGCGTGGTGATACCTCGGCCACTCGAGTGAAATCATTACCCATCTCGACTCATCCAGTAATCCAGCATGTCCCGCGCAATTGGGTAGGCGGTACTGCCACCGCCGCTGTTTTCAGTTAACACGACAACCGCAATCTCAGGCTCGTCAACGGGTGCAAAGGCAACAAACCAGCCGTGGTTTCGCTGATACTCTGACAGCAAGTCCTCCTCATAAGTTGCATCCTGTGCAATGCCAACTACCTGCGCTGTCCCTGTCTTCCCGGCCACACTGTAGTCCAAGCCAGACCGCATTCCCGATGCTGTTCCACGGGCGGAAAATACCGTATCAACCATACCGTCGATAATTTCCCTCCAGTGCGTGGCAGGAGCGTCGATATCGAGTAGTGGTTGATTAGTGACGGGAATCCCGTCTATCGCAGCCACAAAGGAGGGCTTGAAAGCCGTGCCCCGATTCGCGATTGCGCTCACTGCGACTGCCAGCTGTATCGGGGTTGTCAACATGTACCCCTGTCCAATACCGACAATGAGCGTTTCACCGCCGTACCAGTTACTACCAATAACACGTTGTTTCCACTGTGGAGTTGGCAAAACCCCTTGCTTCTCACTCGGCAAGTCCACGCCCGTTGTGCTGCCAATACCAAATTCAGCCAGCGAATCAGCGAGCGCATCGATACCAAGCCGATGCGCGAGATCGTAAAAGTAGACATCACACGACTGGGCAATGGAATCCCGGAGGTTCATCTCATCGGCATGGCCTGTTCCTCTGATACGCAATATCCAATCGCGATAGCGACGCGAATCACCCTCTAATTGATAATAGCCGGGATCTGGAACCATAGAATCGGCATCGATAATACCGCGATTCAGCCCCGAGAGACCGAGCATGGGCTTGATGGTTGACGCTGGTGGATACTGCCCCTGAACGACTCGGTTTAAAAGCGGTGCATCGCGCGAATCTCGCAGCGCAGCATAATCAGCAAAGCTGATACCGTTAACGAACTTATTCGGGTCGTAGCGCGGATTCGACACGGCCGACAATACCCCTCCGGTAGCGGGATCGATAGCGACGATGGCACCTCGCCTATCCCCCAGCGCATCGGAGGCTACACGTTGAAGCTCGATATCGAGATGCAAAGTGAGCTCAGAACCCGGAATCGGCTCTATCCGGTCAATAACCTCCAACTCAACGCCTCGCGCATTGGTCTCGACTCTGCTGGCGCCCAGCGTGCCCCTCAATATATCCTCGTAATACGCCTCTAAACCTACTTTCCCAATGTGCGTGATGCCTCGATAAGCATCTTTTTGTGATTCATCGACATCATCTATTCCAATGCGACCCACATAACCCAACGCATGTCCCGCGAGGTCGCCGTCGGGGTAGTAACGCGTCAGTTCCGAGACTACAGAAACACCAGCTAACTGATGCTTGTTTACGGCTATGATTGCCAACTCCTCATCGGTCAGTCTGTATTTGAGCGGGACTGGACTCATCGGCCGTCGACGCTTACGGGTGTCAGCAAAGAGCTCAACGTCCGCAGCACTGAGACCCAAGAGATCTGTGAGAGTCGCCAACGTCGATTCTAGGTCTACCGCACGCTCAGGTGTAATAGCCAATGTAAACGAGGGCTCGTTGACCGCGAGGAACTGTCCTGATCGGTCTACGATCACGCCGCGTGTTGGCGATACAGTTCGCACCGCTATACGGTTGCGATCCGACAGGGCTCTGTATTCGCTGGTGTGCAGTACCTGAAGATAAAAGTAGCGGGACAAAAGGCCGGCCATAATCAGCAACATCAGGGCAGCCAAAACCATGACGCGCCTGTGTGTAATGCGGGTTTCGCGCGTCCAATCTTGCATCTGGTTGAGTTGACGTGCCATTAGCGTCCTACATCTCGATCCGCTCTGACTGTGCCATAAGCCACCTTTTTATGCTCTATGGTACGGATGCCCAGCATTGATTGACCAGGCTCGATACAACTGCTCCGCTAAAATGACACGCACCAAGGGATGCGGCAGAGTAATTCGTCCTAGTGACCATCGAGCAGCAGCTGTCGCCTTAAGTGATGGGTGTAAGCCGTCGGGACCACCGATTACAAAGGCGATGCTGGCGCTGTCTCTGCGCCATTGGGAGAGTGACCGGGCTATCGCCTCAGTTGACACGAGGTCCCCTTCGACATCCAAAGCCACCACCTGCTCATGCGGCTTTAACCGACGCTCGATGGCTGATGCCTCCTCCGACATCCGGCTAACCGGCGCCTCGCGGCTACGTTTAGACGCTGGCAATTCGACGCAGTCTATGGAGGATTCGCGAGGCAAGCGCTTTAGATACTCGTTAGCTGCGTCGCTTACCCATGTTGGCATCCGAGTCCCAATGGCTAGGATTCGCATACACTAGGCCCAGTGGTCTGCGACTACGTCCTGCTGTGTGGACACCTCAGGCTCACCTGACCAGAGACGCTCGAGATCATAAAAACTACGCGCCGCTGGCTGCATGACATGCACTACGACATCGCCCAGATCAACTAACACCCAATCAGCTGCGTTTTCTCCCTCCACGCCGATAGGTGGACAACCAGCCGCTTTAGCCTTGACCACCACGTTGTCCGCCAACGATTTAATATGGCGCGATGAATTTCCGCTCGCAATGACCAGAAAGTCCATGACGGAACTCAATCCGCGGACATCTACTATTTTCGTATCAACTGCTTTTAAATCATCGAGGGCATCGACTACTAGGTCGGTGATATTGGAATCTATAACGGTCAAAGAGTTGCCTCAGTTTGGCGAGAAGAAAGATAAAGCTTATGTTCGTTAATATACTCCAAAACAGATTCTGGAATAACCTTTTCGATCGGAATACCCGATTCAATCGACCGTCTAATCTCTGTCGATGAGACATCAACCAAGGCTGATTCAAGCCGTGACACCGTTCCTGAGCACTGCCCAGCTATCTGACCGAGGGACAATTCTCGCGCTCGCCACCACTTGGCGACCTCGGGACTCAGGGCCGCACTAGCACCTGGGCGACTCGTGACGACAAGATGCGCAAAATCAGTCAGCTGCTGCCAACGCGACCAACGATCCAGCGAGGGCAGCAAATCATCGCCAATAACAAAAAAGATCGCTGTATCGGGGCCGAGCTCCGCTCGCAGCTGCTGCAAGGTGTCGACAGTAAATGACGGGCCCTCTCGTTCAAGCTCACGCTGATCAACGCCCAGCTCTGGAAATTCCTCCAGTGCCAGCTTTAACATCGCAACACGATCCGAACTACTGACTGCTTTGGTGGTTTTTAGCGGTGAGCGCGCGGCTGGCATCAGTGTCATCGTATCGAGCTGAAGCAACCTTTTAACATCGCTAGCGACTCGCAAATGTCCATAATGAACGGGATCAAAACTCCCACCCATGACGCCCACTCGTGGCTCAGCGCCGAATGTGTCCATTGCCCAATACGACGTATTTTTGACTGGTCAAACCCGCCAGACCAACGGGCCCTCGAGCATGTATCTTATCGGTAGAAATTCCAATTTCAGCACCTAGACCATACTCGAAGCCATCGGCAAATCGGGTAGACGTATTCACCATGACTGAGCTGGAATCAACAACCCGTAAAAATCGCATGGCCGTCGCGTGGCAGTTAGTGACGATACCATCAGTATGGCCTGAGCCGTATTTCGCAATATGGTCGACGGCCTCCTGAAAATTCTCAACCAGCTTTAACGATAAAATAGGTGCTAAGTATTCAGTCCCCCAATCCGCATCAGACGCAGCAATGCAAGCATCGCCAAGAATACGTTGAACGCGCGGGCAACCTCGAAGCTCCACACCGCGCTCAAGCAGAGATGCGGCAAGATCGGGAATCAGTGTTGCCACGTCTTGGTCAATTAAAAGCGACTCCATCGTGTTACAGGTACCGTAGCGATGGGTCTTGGCATTGATGGCGAGATCGATGGCCATCTTTACATCTGCATCCGCGTGGATATAGAGGTGACAGACCCCATCAAGATGTTTCAATACGGGCACCGTCGCGTCTCTCGCTACGCGTTCGATCAGTCCCTTTCCGCCCCTGGGTACCACCATGTCGATCACACCGTTCAAGGTAACCATAGCTGAAACCGCATCCCTGTCAGTGGTATCCAACACTTGCACGGCTTCAGGGGGTAAGCCGGCTCGCGTGAGCCCAGCACGAATACAGGTTGCCAGTACTCGATTCGATTCAATAGCTTCTGACCCACCCCTTAGCAGTACCGCATTACCTGATTTTAAGCACAGGCTTGCGGCATCGACGGTCACATTGGGTCGCGATTCGTAAATGATGCCAATAAGGCCTAGTGGTACACGCATCTTTCCGACCTGAATACCCGAGGTCATAAATCGCAAATCTTCGATACCACCAATGGGGTCGGGGAGCGCACGAACAACGGCGAGGGACTCTAGCATGGCATCGATACGGCCCTCATTTAGCTCAAGACGATCAACCAGAGCCGAATCCAGTCCTGTAGTGCTGGCATTAGCAAGATCTAACTGATTAGCCTCTAACAGGCATCCTCGCTGAAGCTGGATCTGCTCGGCTACGGCGTCCAGCGCGCTGTCACGAACAGACACGGGAGAGCTAGCCACCTGCGCCGACGCTCGCTTAGCAGACGCGGCGAGCTCTTTTACGTACTCCTGGACAGACAACGCTGTTACTCCTTAAGTTGTGCTTGCAAGTATACGCTAAGAGGCTCGATCATTGTTGACAATGGTTCTCATTAGCATTACGGTTCTCATATGTATGTGTGCATCTGCAAAGGGATTACCGATAGAGCGATACGCGAGCAAGTTGCGGCCGGCGCGCGGTCGCTGGCCGAGGTCAGTCGACGAACGGGTTGCTCAACTCAATGCGGTAAATGCTCTTGTTTTGCGGAGTCACTCGTCAGCGAAGCAGTCTCCCGTGGCGGCCAACTTCAAGCGGTGCGCCAAGGCTAAACGCGATTGTGATTGCGAATCAATCCCATTATCTTTTCTATAAAAAACAACAACTTACACTTTCAATAGCGCAGATACCACGGTAGTATTGCTCCATTCAATCCACCCCCATGGAGTTCCGCAATGAAAGGCAATCCTGACGTCATTCGTCACCTCAATAAAATCCTCTACAACGAGTTGGTTGCAATTAACCAATACTTTCTGCACGCAAAAATGTACAAGGACATGGGTCTCACGGAACTGGCCGAACACGAGTATCACGAGTCCATAGATGAGATGAAGCATGCCGATGAGCTCGTTGAACGAATTTTATTCTTGGAAGGCTTTCCCAACCTTCAAGACTTGGGAAAACTGCGAATCGGAGAGACACCGCGTGAGATGCTGGAGTGTGACCTGCAACTAGAACACGTCGCGCACGAGGATCTTAAAGCCACGGTCAAATGCTGCGAGGACTGCGGAGACTACGTTTCTCGAGATCTCGCCAAGCGCATCCTCGATGCTGAAGAGGAGCACATCGACTGGCTCGAGACGCAAATATCACTCATGGATCGTGTCGGAGAGCAAAACTACCTGCAAACCGCGATGAAGACGGTGAAGCCTACCTCGGCCTGACAAGACCGTGCGGGGGGTTAAGCTCAGAGGTTAGGACTCAGAGCTGCCCTCGCCGTTGATCAGATCGCGCAGTTCGCCGCTTTCGTCCATATCACAGACAATGTCGCACCCACCAACCAACTCACCCTCGACCCATAACTGGGGGAAGGTTGGCCAGTTACCGTAGGCTGGCAAGTTGGCCCTGATCTCTGGATTACTGAGAATATCCACATAGGCAAATTTTTGACCGCAGCCCATGAGGGCTTGTACCGTTCGAGCGGAAAATCCACATTGAGGCTGATTGGGTGAGCCTTTCATGTAAAGGATCACGCGATTGTTCTCGATCTGATCCTTAATGGTCTCCATAATGTCCATGGCTGGTCTCCGCGTTGCAAGGCGCTGTAATGTAATTGCTGTCGCTGCGAGTTTACCAGAAACCGACGCATCATCGACCGTTAAACGACAAGAGAGGAAAAAAGGTAAGAGTCATGTCCGCCATTATGCCAACCTATGGTCGATTACCGGTTACCTTTGCTGCTGGTGAAGGCGCGTACCTAATAGACCATAAAGGTCAGCGATTTTTAGATGCACTATCGGGTATCGCCGTTACCAACCTTGGCCACTCACACCCCAATGTGACTCGCGCCATTAAAGAACAGGCTGAGACGCTGCTTCACACCTCGAATTTATATGGTATTGCGCAGCAGGAACGACTTGCGACAGAGCTCTGCCAACTCACCGGGATGGAGCAAGTGTTTTTCTGTAACTCGGGAGCCGAGGCCAATGAAACGGCGATAAAAGTTGCAAGACGTCACGGGAAGAACAAGGGAATCACAGACCCAAAGATCGTTGTACTTGAGGGCGCGTTTCATGGGAGAACGATGGGAGCGCTCTCAGCGACAGGTAACAAGGCCATACAAGACGCATTTAAACCCCTGCTTCCGGGTTTCATCCGCATTGCTCGCAACGATGCCGCAAGCCTAGAGGAGCTAGCAAATAAGCACGATGATATCGTGGCAAT
This sequence comes from uncultured Alteromonadaceae bacterium, assembly GCA_913064725.1. Lineage (GTDB taxonomy): Bacteria > Pseudomonadota > Gammaproteobacteria > Pseudomonadales > Halieaceae > Luminiphilus. The sequence continues at coordinate 32,288 of CAJYAI010000006.1, forward strand.
TCACCTCGAACCCGTTCAGGGCGAGAGTGGCATCCACCCACTGGAACTACAATTTCTTCAGCGCGCCAAGGCGCTTTGTGATCAGCACGACTGGTTGCTAAGCTTCGATGAGGTCCAATCTGGTAATGGTCGCTGCGGCTCGCTTTACGTATTTCAGCGATTGGGCGTTACCCCTGACGTGCTCGCAACGGCTAAGGGTCTGGGAAATGGCTTACCCATAGGCGCTTGCATGACGCGAGGTCGCGCAAGCCGACTGTTAATTGCCGGTGACCACGGCACCACCTACGGCGGCAACCCAATTTGTTGTGCCGCAGCTAGTGCCGTCATCAACACCTTGAGTGGAGATCAGCTGTGGGATCGTGCGGATAGGATCCGCGATGCAGTTTTCGAGGGCTTTGATGCCGAGCTATCTGATCCGGAGTTGGTTCGCGATCGACGCGGCATCGGATTGATGATTGGCATAGAGCCCAACGTTCCCTCGGAAAACCTCGTCCGAATGGCGCTCGATCGTCGTCTACTTATTAACGTAGCCGGCGGCAACACGATCCGACTACTACCACCACTGGTGATGAGCGAGACTGATGCAAAAGTCGTCGGCGAAACGCTTGCGGACATGCTGAACACCTTAAAAGACGTGTAGCACTCAGTTTATTAGGACGATTTATGACCACTCCTCGACACTTTCTAACACTCAACGATCTCTCCCGTGACGAGGTACTGTCTGTGCTTACTCGCGCATCCGAACTCAAACGCCTGCACCGCGAAGGCAAACCGCATGCGTCTCTGCCCGGCAAAGTCATGGCGATGATTTTCAGCAAGGCATCGACACGAACACGCGTCTCGTTTGAAGCCGGTATGACTCAGCTGGGTGGCAGTGCTATGTTCCTATCGTCTGGCGACACCCAGATGGGTCGAGGCGAACCCATCGGAGATACTGCAAAAGTCATCTCATCGATGGTCGACATCGTCATGATCAGAACATTTGCTCACCGCGATGTTGAACGCTTTGCCGCAGACTCGAAGGTACCAGTGATCAATGCCTTAACGGACGAGTATCATCCCTGCCAGCTTTTGGCTGACATGCAGACCTGGTTGGAGCACCGCGGTGATATGAGGGGTAAAACCGTCTGCTGGCTTGGCGATGGCAATAACATGTGTCACTCCTATATTAACGCTGCAAAGCTGTTGGGCTTCCATCTCAAAATCGCCTGCCCAGCAGGGTTTGAGCCCTCAGCTGAGATCCTAGCCTTCGCGGGTGACTCGGTGACAATTGAGGCCGATCCAAAGCTTGCTGTTGCTGGCGCACACTTGCTTGTAACCGACGTCTGGGCGTCGATGGGCCAGGAGACTGAGGCCGAAGTGCGTAAAGCAGCGCTTGAGCCCTATCAGTTAAATCGCGACTTGCTGTCCCTTGCGGATAGCGACGCTCTGTACTTCCATTGCTTGCCTGCACATCGCGAAGAAGAGATTACGACCGACCTAATGGACGACCCAAATTCTATTATTTGGGACGAGGCAGAAAATCGGCTGCACGCGCAAAAGGCACTCATCGAGTTCCTACTTCAGTCGTAAACATCGGCTTCAGTCGTAAATATCGGCGCCTAGCAGTCGGTATAAAGCCCACCGTCCGCTTCCGCTCGAGGCTTTCTCTTTACTTACCTCGATACTGTTGTCACCTCTATTCTTCTTTTTCTTACCCCTCGCCTTCTTTTTTTCTATTTCCTCACTTCGCAGTCTAACGCGTCGTTATGCGATGCCGTGGTTGTCGCTGTGGGTAATTCGCCTACCTTGGTTAAAGGCTTCTTTTGTTAGTAAGCGCTAACTCCAGAAATCGCCACATCTTATCCACAAGAAATTCGCTGGTTTTTGGGCTTGCATTCGGGCACAGACCGCCCTATCTTGGGCCTGTAAGCACAGGCAACCCCTATATGTGGTGAGAAGCACACTAACAGGCACCCCACTGAAGCACGGTTGCAAATCCACAAAAAACAGCCTCCGAGGGCAATGCAGAATGCAAACAGGCAGCGAAACTAGCAACAATCAAACAACCACAAATCCGCTCGTATCAGGCGCCGCAGAGCAGGCCCGAGTCGCCGCAACAGCCCCCGGGCAAATGCGCGTCATTAAACGCAACGGCACCGTGGTACCTTTTGAGGACAGCAAAATCTCCGTGGCGATTACAAAAGCGTTCCTCGCCGTAGAGGGCGGAACTGCTGCCGCGAGCACCCGTATTCATGAAACAGTGGCGAAGTTAACTGGCCAGGTCGTCGGCACCTTTAAGCGCCGCATGCCATCGGGCGGCACCATTCATATTGAAGACATTCAAGATCAGGTAGAGCTGGCGCTGATGCGTGCTGGCGAACACCTCATTGCAAGAGACTATGTGATTTACAGAGAATCACGTCGGCAGGCGCGGGTAGAGAAAGCAGCACTGTCACCAGAAGCTGAAGCCGCTGCCGGATCTATCAACGTCGTAGGTCCAAATGGCAATCTCAAACCACTCGATATAGAGCGCATCCGCACCATCGTCGCTGAAGCATGCATGGATCTCGATGATGTCAGTGAGGCTGCCATTATCGATGAGGCGCTGAAAAATCTCTATGATGGCGTGACCGAGCATGAATTAAGCACATCGCTCGTCATCACTGCGCGCACGATGATCGAACAGGAGCCGAATTACTCCAGCGTTGCCGCTCGCCTATTGATGGACAACCTGCGAGCTGAAGGACTCAGCTTTTTGAACGTCGCTGACTCAGCAACGCAAGCTGATATGACGTCACTTTACCCACTGGCGCTTAAGTCATTTATAAGCCGAGGCATTGAGCTGGAATTACTCGCACCGAACCTAGCGGACTTTGATCTCGATTTACTGGGCGAAGCACTATTGCCTGAGCGCGATTTACAGTTCAGCTACCTTGGACTGCAAACCTTGTACGACCGCTACTTCATTCACAGTAATGACGTGCGCTTCGAGCTGCCTCAGCTATTTTTCATGCGTGTTGCGATGGGACTAGCCACTCGAGAGGACGATAAGAACGCTAGGGCGGTTGAGTTCTATCAACTCTTGTCTTCGTTCGACTACATGAGTTCAACACCAACACTGTTCAACTCCGGCACGCTCCGACCTCAGCTCAGCTCCTGCTACCTGACAACCGTCCCAGACGATTTACATGGTATATACGGCGCCATCCAAGATAACGCCATGCTGTCAAAGTTCGCAGGCGGACTGGGGAACGATTGGACACCCGTCAGAGCATTGGGCGCCTACATCAAAGGCACAAATGGTAAGAGCCAAGGCGTAGTGCCCTTTTTAAAGGTGGTCAACGATACTGCAGTCGCCGTAAATCAGGGCGGGAAACGCAAAGGCGCTGTTTGCGCGTATCTAGAAACCTGGCATATGGATATCGAGGAGTTCTTGGAGCTTAGAAAGAACACCGGCGACGATAGAAGACGTACGCATGATATGAATACGGCCAACTGGGTTCCCGACTTGTTTATGAAACGGGTCGTCGAAGACGGTGACTGGACACTGTTTTCACCAAACGACGTGCCGGATCTGCACGACCTTTACGGCAGTGCCTTTGAAGAGCGCTATACGCAATACGAGGCGCAGGCGCGAACGGGTGAGCTAAAGCTTCACAAAACACTCAAGGCGCAAGCTCTGTGGCGAAAAATGCTAGGCATGATCTTCGAGACAGGCCACCCGTGGATTACGTTTAAAGACCCGTGCAACATCAGGTCGCCTCAGCAACACTGCGGTGTCGTTCACTCGTCAAATCTTTGTACCGAGATCACACTCAACACCAGCAAAGAGGAGATAGCAGTTTGCAATTTGGGTTCGGTCAATTTGCCGCAACATATTGAAAATGGCGTATTAAATGTCGAGAAATTGCGCAAGACCGTGACAACGGCGATTAGGATGCTCGACAACGTCATCGATATTAATTACTACTCGGTCGAAACGTCTGAGAACTCCAACATGAAGCACAGACCCATTGGCCTTGGTCTCATGGGGTTCCAAGATGCGCTGTATAAAGTAGATGTGTCCTACGCTTCAGAGGCTGCCGTCGAGTTTGCCGATAAGACCATGGAGGCGATCAGCTACTTTGCGATCAGTGCGTCAACTGATTTGGCCGCTGAGCGCGGGGCATACGCCAGCTATGACGGCTCACTGTGGAGCCAGGGCATCTTCCCGATAGACTCGCTGAATATGCTGATAGAGCAGCGCGGGCAAGATTACATCTCAGTTAATCAAGACAGCAGCATGGACTGGAATGTACTGCGACATAAAGTCGCACAACAGGGCATGCGTAATTCGAACGTTATGGCAATCGCACCAACCGCAACGATAGCGAACATCACCGGTGTATCTCAGTCGATAGAGCCGACTTACCAGAACCTCTATGTCAAATCGAATCTGTCCGGTGAATTCACGGTTGTTAATCCACACCTCGTTCGAGACCTCAAGCAACACGGTCTATGGGACGGTGTAATGGTCAACGATCTTAAGTATTACGATGGCAGCGTGCAGGCAATTGACCGCATTCCAGCAGATTTGAAAGCCAAGTACTCAACTGCCTTTGAAGTAGAGCCTCGCTGGCTGGTTGATGCAGCAAGCCGTCGTCAGAAATGGATCGACCAAGCGCAGTCACTCAACCTGTACATCAACAATGCAAGTGGGAAAAAACTGGACGTGACTTACCGGATGGCTTGGTACAGCGGTCTGAAAACAACATACTATTTACGCTCATTAGCAGCTACTGGCACTGAAAAATCGACGGTTAATACCGGCCAATTAAATGCAGTAGCGCAACAGACATCGGCGCCTGTGCAACCGGCACCGGTACCGCAGGCATGTTCGCTTGACGACCCTGACTGCGAAGCCTGTCAGTAACCCAATAGGTAAAAGGAGTTAACGATGCTTAATTGGAATGATTACAACGTAGCAGAAGGCGAGACACCCGTCTCGGCGCCGCAGCAAAATACCTCGGTACCGCCAGAGGTGGTAAGCCAGGCCCTAGAAACGCTGACAGAGGAGGCGCCACTCGCGCCATCGTCTGCAAATGACCGAGTGCGGGCAGCAGCAGAGGCCGTTGCTAGCATTGATACGGCGCCGGGTCTTGAAGAACTGGAAATTGGAGCCGCTCGAATTTCAGTTGATGAGAAGGCGATGATCAATTGCCGAGCTGATCTCAACCAGTTGGTGCCTTTCAAGTACGACTGGGCATGGCAGAAATATCTCGATGGCTGCGCCAACCACTGGATGCCACAAGAAGTGAACATGACGGCCGATGTCGCAACATGGAAAAGCGAAGATGGTCTGACGGAGGATGAGCGCCGAATTGTTATGCGTTCGCTCGGTTACTTCTCTACAGCAGACTCGTTGGTAGCTAATAACCTTGTACTCGGCCTATACCGGCTGATAACGAATCCCGAGTGCCGGCAATATCTACTTCGACAGGCCTTCGAAGAGGCTATCCACACGCACGCTTATCAGTACTGCATTGAATCGCTAGGCATGGATGAAGGCGAAGTCTTTAACATGTATCGAGAAGTTCCCTCAGTGGCGAAAAAAGCGTCGTGGTCGCTGGACAAGACACAGGTATTATCGGATCCAACGTTTAATACGGGAACTGTCGAGACAGATCAGCAGTTGCTTAGAAACCTGATCGGTTTCTATGCCGTGACTGAGGGCATTTTCTTTTATTGTGGGTTCACTCAAATCCTATCGATGGGGCGTCGCAACAAAATGACGGGAGTTGCCGAACAATTCCAGTACATCCTTCGCGATGAGTCCATGCACTTAAATTTTGGCATCGATGTAATCAATCAGATCAAACTCGAGAATCCGCACCTGTGGACCGAGACGTTTCAGCAAGAAGTTATTCAGATGATTCTTGAGGGAACGACGCTTGAGATTGAATATGCGCGAGACACGATGCCTCGCGGTGTGCTTGGCATGAATGCGAGTATGATGGAAGAGTACCTGCAGTTCATTGCTAATCGTCGACTTAATCAGCTTGGTTTACCTGAGCAGTTCATAGGCGCACAAAATCCGTTCCCATGGATGTCCGAGATTATGGACCTGCGTAAAGAGAAAAACTTTTTCGAGACACGTGTCATCGAGTATCAGACTGGCGGTGCGCTTAGCTGGGATTGAATCAACGGTTATGACAGAAGCCTCGCATAGCGGGGCTTTTTTTTGTCTTTCCACACAGGCCAAACAAGAGAGCGCAAGACGGCTGTTACGCGATTAGATCATCGGGTGATAGTGCCCCACGTGACCGGGCAGATAGGGCACGACACCACTCTAATGCTGAATATCGAAGTTGTACCTCGGCAGAGCATCAAGAATGGCTCGGCCGTAACGTTTTGTCACAACACGACGATCGAGCAAGGTAATGACGCCCTCATCCGTCTCTGTTCGCAATAATCGACCACAGGCCTGCAGCAGCCGTAACGACGCGCTAGGAACGGTCAGCTCCATAAAAGGATTGCGCCCCGCCGCTTCCAAGAGCTCTGCGTGAGCAGCATCGATCGGGTCGTCAGGAGCTGCAAACGGTAACTTTGCGATGATCACATGACTGCAGTAGTCACCCGGCAGATCAACCCCCTCCGCAAAACTCGCCAAACCAAAAATAATTGAGGATTTGCCGGCATCGATCCGCCTGCGGTGCTCCTGAAGAATTTCAGCCTTACTCATTTGTCCCTGAACCAAAAGGCGTGACTTAAATCGAGTCAGCAGAGCCTCTACCAGCTCTTGCAATTGTCTTTTCGAACTAAACAGAACCAGCGTGCCACGATGGGACTCAAGCAGCTCTGGAAAAAGAGCAATGAGTTCCTCGCTATGAGCGGCCGGTTGGCTCGGATCCGTATCCATAGCAGGAACAACAAAACGACCCCGTGAAGATTCAAACGGGCTCTCTACTCGAGCAAGCTTAGTATTAGCGGGCATTCCGGTCTGCTGCATGAGGTGTTCGAATGAGCCAAGTGCGGTTAACGTTGCAGACGTCATGACTGCGCCTGCGACACGCTGCCAAACCTGCTCTGCCAGAATATCTCGTGCGTAAATAGGACTGGCGTAGCATTCTATCGAGCTCTCATCCCCGTAGTGCTTTATCCATCGAGCCCACGGCATGGTCGCATCATCGGATGATCTCGCGTAACTATCCCATAAAGCAAATTGCCCCTCCGCTCTCGCCGCAATGACCTGCAGATCATTAAGGCTCGACTCCCACGTATCGCGATGATCAGCATCAGCCTCCTCGACCAAGATCTCCACCAAGCCCAAGAGCGGCGATAACTTTTGACTATGCAAAGCCCAAAGATCCCTGAGCACGACCGATGCGTCTCTAAGCTCATCCGGAACCCGACCAAATGAGAAACGCAAATCGGACCGACCATCCATGCTCTGACCTAAGGCATCCCAACACAACGCATAAGTGTCACGTGAGACTTGCAGCAAATCGGTGATGTTCGCCGAGAGTACAGACAGTGTCTCTGACCGCACATCGTTCTCAAGTAGAAACTCCCGTTTGTTATCCAACCACTGTTGCGCTTCGGCGAGATTGTTGAGAGTCCTGCCGCTTCTAGAGAAACACGCAAACTGATTGATGCACTTTTCTGCTAATTGATGCCCCTCGTCAAAAATGTAAAAGCCATCCTCAGGCGGGGGCAAAATTCGACCGCCGCCCAACCGGAAGTCAGAGAGCACGAGATCGTGGTTAGTGACAATGATGTCGGCCTCCTCAAGTCCCTCCCGGGCGCGAAAGAAGCTACACCCCGTGATATGAGGGCACCGCCGACCAAGGCACTGACCGTGATCTGTTGTGATAGAGCGAGCCAAACCGACATCGAGCACCTCTGGCCAAGCATCTAAGTCACCATCCCAACTATCATCGCTGACAGCGCGCAACATCGCATCATACGTGCGCTCTGCCTCACCATTCTCAGGGAGCTCAAGCTCATCCGGATACATGGATAATATCGGCTGATCAGTAACCCCTTGGCTGAGCTGATCTAGCTTATAAAGGCATAAATATCGACCACGTCCCTTAGCGAGCTGATAACTAAAGTTGATACCGCTGTGCCGTTTTATTTCTGGAAGATCTTTGAAAACCAACTGCTCTTGTAACGCGACCGTAGCCGTGGCGATGATCAGCTTTTTAGAGCGAGCCTGAGCCACTGGCAACGCCGCGATCGTATAAGCTATGGTCTTCCCGGTGCCAGTACCGGCCTCGATCGCCAAAAAACCGGGCCCCTCGGGATCACCGAGGGCATTGGCGACCTCGGCAATCATTTGTCGCTGCCCCCAACGAGGCTTGAGGTCTCTCGCTCTCGTCAATGCGGTGAGGGCCGACTTTATCTTGTCTTGAATAGATTCATTCAACAAAAAGAATCATGCCTCGCTGTGGATCGCCATCCAATTCAATACAGGCTGGGCATACATCTGGAGAGCCCGCTGCCGCTCAAGATCCGGTAAGCCATCAAAGCGAGCCATAAACTCTGCCTTGGTGATGCTCGCCTTGGCGCGGTCCTGCATCGCAGGGGGCGCTGCAATTCCAAGAGCATCACATGCCCAAAAATTAGTTTTGAATAATTGGAAATTCTCGACCATCGACATATCAATCAGCGCCACTGCATCTGTCACGGATAACGAGGGACCATCCAGCGGGCTGCCAAAGTGCAGATGCACATGGCCTTTTGCTCCTAGGATGCCTCGAGCAATGCTATCAAGGTCTTCAAAAGGCGCCTTTTCATAAGCAGCACCAACAATAAGTTCTTGTGCTTTCAGCACATCGCAAGGATCGATTTCGTAAGAAATAGTGAGCGGCACAATCTTCAGCCGTCCTAAGACTTCATCGGGCTTTTCGCTGCTTTTATCCCTAGACAAGCTGAGCATTTTCAAAACGGCAGCTTCGGTTTTATCGTTACCGTCTTTTGCTCGGCCCTCGCGCTGTGCGATCCACAATGGACCCTGATTCTGGTCGATTGCGTCACGCATAAAATTTGCCAATTGCTTTGAGACTGCCAGTTGCTGCTTGGGTCCGCTGAGACTGCGCCGAACGATAAAACTTTTATTGATGCGCATCAGGTGAGACACCCATGGTTTTTGCAACAAATTGTCTCCGATTGCAACCTGTGCAGTTCGATGACCCTCCGACACTAAAACACTATTGGCATAAGCCGAATCCATCACGATATCTCGATGATTACTGACAAAAAGATATGACTGTTGTGAATCTAACTTATCGACACCCGAATACGAGAAAATAGATGTTTCAGCAACCACACGATCAAGTCTGGGCTTGACCAAAGCTTGAAAGGCATCGATTGTCCTGACGCCTGATAATTGCTTACGCAATGCCCGTCGAGCAAGAAAACGGACAAAACGAGGCAACCACTTAGCGATATATTTTGTCCGCAAGGCGATCAGGGTATCGATGAACTCATCATCGTTGAGCAGCGCTGCAACAACCTCGCTGACCTCACTGTCACGGTAGGGCCGAATGTCGTCATAGCGATCTGTCATTGTCTAACACACCGTGCAAGTGACCTGATGATCCGATTAACCATTAAGAATCCCACTATTAACTTATTTTTGCTTTGCTGTGACTCGTAATCTGGTACGATCGCGACCCGTCGTGAACCCTACCTGCGGAGAGGAAGAGATGGAAGCGTACAGCGCGTATTTGATGTTTTTGGGAGTGTCTTGCTTGCTGGCAAGCTGGGCCTTGTTGCTGATCACAGCCTGGAAAAACGACTATGCTTGGGGCATGTTTTCACTCCTGCTCCCACCTGTTGGTTATGGTTACGCCTTGTTTCGGATTGACGACGCGAAAGAGACACTTTTGTTGGCGGCACTCGGCTGGCTTTTAGTCATTTTAGGACTTTAAGATCAACATTATTACCTTACGGACGCTAGGCAGTTGACATCAACTTCGACGTCAACCACTATTTGCGCCCTTTAAATTCGGAGAGATTTCGTGGCGAATTCACCACAGGCTCGTAAAAGAGCGAAACAGAACGACAAGCAACGCGCGCACAATGCAAGCATGCGCTCACTCGTTCGAACAAAAATGAAGCAAGTCCTGGCAGCGGTTAGTGCCGGAGACTACGCGCCTGCTCAAGAAGCGCTGTCCGCTGCAGTACCTGTGATAGATCGCATGGCGAATAAAGGCATCATCAAGAAAAACAAAGCAGCTCGCCACAAAAGCCGCCTCAACGCCAAAGTTAAAGCGCTCGCTGCTGGCTAAACGTATCGAGCCGCTATCCAGTGGCTTGATTGTGAATATTCTATGCTAGTTTCACATCGCTCAACGATCTGAGCTTGTTAAACTAAGACGATGCTGCCCTCCACATCTATAGACGAGAGTTACCGTTTTCTCTTTGAGGATGCGGACGTTCGTGGCGAAACCGTAGTACTCAAACACGTACTGGACGACCTGTTGGCATCACATGCCTACGGTGCCGGCGTCCGCGTATTGTTAGGACAATTTGCGGTTTCAGCGGTGATGATTGCGAACAACCTCAAATTTGACGGTAAGGTGGTGTTACAAGGGCGCAGCGACGGTCCCCTATCCCTCATCATGGTGGAGTGCTCCAGTTCGGGCGAAGTCAGAGGACTAGCTAGGGGCGATCTGGACGCGCCGGAAGGACCTTTAAGCGAGCACTTACCGCAGGGCATCCTCACGCTGACGATCGAGCCGGACGTGGGCAAACGATATCAAGGTATCATTGCAGTTGAGCGTGATGAGTTGGCCGATGTGCTAAGCGACTACTTTCAGCAGAGCGAGCAACTTGCGACCAAGTTTTGGCTATCGACACGTGCCGACAGTGCCGCGGGATTGATGCTTCAGCAGCTGCCGACACAACTGGTAGTGGAAGCGTCAAGTAGGCTTGACCAGTGGCAAACGCTCTGCGCGCTAGCTGATACGATGACACCTCATGAACTCATCGATGTCGACACCGATAGACTCCTATACCAATTATTCAACCAGTGGCAGGTAACACGTTTTGAACCCAAGACGGTTAAGTTTGCTTGCCATTGCTCGCGAGATCGCAGCCTTAACGCAATCCGTCTGCTACCGAAACATGAGATCACTGAGCTTTTCGAAGAGCAAAAAACAGTGACAATGGACTGCGAAATGTGTGGCAGTAGCTACCACTTCGCTCTGAACGATGTGAACCAGGCAGAGGAGCATACCCTGCACTAACTGGCTCACGGTTTACTCACTCACACTGGAAACCGATACCAATGACAGTTGAACAGACTGCAAAAGCACCTATAAAACACAGTGACCTAACTGCCGCTCAATTAATTGAGATGGCTCTAGACAGGAAAGAAGGCATCTTAGCCGATACCGGTGCGCTTCGAGTCGAGACAGGACATCGGACCGGTAGGTCTCCCGCCGATCGATATATTGTTCGAGAACCCTCAAGTGAGGACGCAATTGAATGGGGCGGTGTAAATCGACCCTTTGATGCCACAAAATTTGACGCGTTGTGGGACCGGGTTAAAGCCCATCTTGCAAACAACGAGCAGTGGGTTCAGCACCTCCACGTTGGAGAGCACCATGATCACTACCTACCGGTAACTGTAATGACCGGCACTGCTTGGCAGAGTCTGTTCGGTCGCAATATGTTCATCCGCCCTGATAACTACAACCCGTCTGACAAACCGGAGTGGAAGGTCCTCAACGTCGCTGACTTCGTTTGTGACCCTGAACGTGACGGTACGCATTCAGATGGTGTAGTGCTAATCAACTTTGGCCAACGCAAGGTGTTGATTGCGGGAATGCGCTACGCCGGTGAGATGAAGAAAGCGATGTTTTCGGTTCAAAACTTTTTGCTACCCGAAAAAGATGTCCTACCTATGCACTGTTCTGCCAATATCGGTGACGAAGGCGATACGACATTATTCTTTGGTCTGTCCGGCACAGGAAAAACGACCTTATCGGCAGATCCTGCCCGATATCTCATCGGTGACGACGAACATGGTTGGGCACAAGGCTCGGTCTTTAATATAGAGGGCGGCTGCTACGCGAAGACCATTGATTTGAGTCAAAAAAACGAGCCGATCATTTGGGATGCCATTCGATTTGGTGCAATTGTCGAAAACGTTGCGCTGAATAACGCGCGACAGGCTGACTATTCGAATACGACGCTGACAGAAAACGGCCGATGCTGCTACCCACTCAACCACGTCGAAAAGCGTTCAGCAACGAACATGGGGGGCGAGCCGAAGTGCGTTATTTTTCTCACTTGTGACGTCTCAGGTGTGCTTCCGCCTGTCAGCCTGCTATCAAAAGAAGCCGCCGCTTTTCACTTTTTGTCCGGTTATACCGCACGTGTTGGATCGACGGAGCTCGGTGCGGAAGCAGGCATTCATCCCACATTCAGCACATGCTTTGGCGCGCCGTTCATGCCCCGCCCAGCACAAGACTACGCAGACCTATTAATGCGGCGTATCGACGACTTCGGGTCTCAAGTCTATCTTGTCAATACAGGCTGGACTGGCGGCTCGGGTGGTTCTAGCGGAAACGGTAGTCGCTTTCCGATACCCGTAACCCGAGCTGTCGTTGCTGCTGCTCAAAGCGGCGCACTACTCGACACCGAAACAAAACATATTGCCTCTCTTAACCTGCACTTCCCCGTCAGCATTCCAGGGGTTGCCGACGAGTATGTTGATCCAAAAGCCAGTTGGGGTGACGACACAGCATACGAGGAGCAGGCCCAGAAACTTGCCGCTCTGTTCCGGGACAATATTGAAAAGTTTGATATCAGTGACGATATTATTGCTGCAGGACCGTAAATCGAGTGGCGACAGCGCACAACTGGTAATAAAAAAGGGGCGTCACCCCTTTTTTATTTCGACATACAGCGCACTAATGACTCAGACATTTACACCGTCGGTAAGTCCGCATCTGCTCGGTCAATTTTTCGCTTCGTGAGTGTCGCGAAGAACTCTCCAACATCATCGCCCAGCAAGTACAGAGCCGGAACCAAAATCAGGGTTACACCGGTCGCAAACATCACGCCAAACGACAATGAGACTACCATAGGAATCAGGAACTGGGCCTGAACGCTCGTCTCCAACATGATGGGTACCAAGCCGACAAAGGTCGTTACTGAAGTAAGTACAATTGGACGGAATCGGTTGGTCGCGCCTTGCAACAAAGCATCAATCAGCTCCATACCCTCATCTCGGAGCGTATTCACTCGATCAATCAGTACCAGATTGTCGTTTACAACCACCCCTGCACAGGCGATTACCCCCATAATGGAAAACATACTCACCTGCCAGCCCAGGAGCCAGTGACCAAAGATAGCGCCCATCAGGCCAAAAGGAACAGCTGTTAGTACCAAAAACGGCTGCCAATAGGACTTAAAGGCCACTGCCATTAGCCCGAAGATGATAAGCATCGATAAGGAGCCCATGTAAACCATGGCCTGCTGAAATTCGATTTCCTCCTGAAGCTCGCCATCCATATTAATAGTCAGACTCGGATAACGCTGAAGCCATGCGGGGCCTTCATTCTTGAGTACCGATTCGACGATCGCCCTCGGTGGTGCGCCATCCTCAGAGACATCAGCACTGACTTCCAAGGTTCTTAATCGGTCGAGGCGTTCAATAGATTGATAACCTCTTTCAACGCGATAAGTAGCAATCGTAGAAAATGGAACCTCGGTTCCGTCGCGTGTCCGAATATACATCGCATTGATATTGGCAATGGCACGCCGCTCTGCCTCTGGATATCGCACCATAACTCGGACGTCCTCCCCATCGCGGGGAATACGTTGCACCTCCTCGCCGTAAAAAGCTTGGCGGATTTGTGTAGCAACATCCGCCAGGGTAATACCCAACGCCTCGGCAGCGGGCTTGAGCGACAATACAAGCTCTTCAAGCGGCGCATCGAAACTATCACTGATGTCAAAGACGCCGGGATAGCGCTGTAGAGCGAGCCGGACTTCCCCGGCGAGCACCTCTAAGTCCGCTATGCTGTCAGAGGCAAACAACAAGGTAATCGGCTTTCCTGGATCGCGAATCGTATAATCGAACCGCACATCCTTTGCGTCTGATAAATCGCCTAGGCTCTCGCGGAGCTGCTTGGTCATCTCCTCGGTATCGAGATCGTCATTCACAGTCTGAATAAGCAAGTCCACTTTATTACCACCGGCAACACCTAAAATATTGTCGATAGCCGGCGTGTCTTGGTAGCGGGGCAAACTGTTGTAATCATCTTTAATCGCCTCGGCAGCGATCACTACTCGATCGCGCATCGCCTGCGAGTCAGCAAACGCGCCTCCCTGCGGAAGCTCCACGGTACCGACTATAAAATCCGAATTGACCCGAGGAAAGAACGCGCTCTTTAGGTAACCACCGCCAAACAGCGCAAGACTAAGACATAGCAGCACCAAGAAGAACCCACCGACAGCAGCATGATTTCGCAGGCACTTTTCGAGGAAGGGCCGGTATCGCTCATTGGCAAACCAAGCGAGACTGTCAGCACATGCCATACGAGTGCGCGTCAACCAGCCCGCATCAGCAACGTCGGGCTCAGGTTTCATGTGGGCAAGGTGCGATGGCAAGATTAATAAGCTTTCAACCAACGAAAAGGCAAGCGCTAAACACACGACGACCGGGATCCCTTTCGACGCAGGCCCCCACTCACCCGGCAAAAAGAACATGGGCGCAAAAAATACCATCGTGCTGATGACCGCGAAAACCACCGGCTTGACCACTTGCCGAGTCCCGACCAGTGCGCCGTGCACGCCACTCAAGCCTCGCGACTGTGCGGAGTGAACGGACTCCCCCACAATAATGGCGTCATCGACCACAATTCCTAAGGTTAGTAGGAAAGCAAACAGACTGATCATGTTTAGCCCCTGGCCCGTGTAGGGCAACAGGAACAGCGTACCCATATAGGCCACGACGATACCCACAGACACCCAAAATGCGAGTGCGGGCCGCAGAAACAACATAAGCACGATGATCACCAGTATCAGCCCACCTAGACCGTTACTAACCAATGTGCGAACGCGCTCTTTGAATGCCTTAGACGGGTCCTGCCAGAACTCAAGCGATACACCGTCGGGCAATGACAAAGCTCTTTCCTTGACCCATGCCTTGACCGTGTTCGTCGTCAAAATAACGTCCGGCGAGGTCGTTACAAACACGTTCAGCCCGAGGGATCGCTGATCATTGAACTCAATATCAATGTCGACATCTTCAAAGGTATCGCGGACGACCGCCACGTCACTGAGCAGCAATTCCTGCCCTGACAAATCACTGCGCACGATGATCGCTTCAAAGTCAGCACGATCGTAGGCCTGACCTCGCGTTTGAATGAGCAAATCACCACTATCACGCTGAACTGAACCCGCTGGGAGATTGATGGACGCGGTCCGAACAGCGTCAGCGACTTGGTCGAAGGTCAGTTGATAGCGTTGCAGACTATCCTCCGACACCTCGATGGATACTTCATAAGGTCGGGCTGTCTGAAGTTCCACAATTGACACCCAAGGTTGCCGAACGAGCTCATCGCGAAGCGTCTCGCCCAGCTCTTTCATTTCCCGCTCGCTCAAGTCACCAAAGATTTGCACACGGCCCATCTGGTGGCGATACGTAATCTCAGTGACGGTAGGTCGCTCAGCATCTGCTGGAAAACTGCGGATCGCATCCACTCGCGTGTTGATATCGTTGGTCAACTTTTGCGTTGGGTAGTCGTTCTCAACCTCGACCAGAACGACGCCAAGACCCTCGCGGGCCGTAGAACGCAGTTCTTCAATCCCATTTAGATCATGAATGGCCTCCTCAATCCGCACCGAAATTTGCTCTTCGACCTCTCGCGGACTGGCACCTCGAAACTCCATACGCACTTCAATTTGATTTATTTCCGGCGTAGGGAAAAATTGCTTATCCAGCTTGGGAATACTGCTATAACCCCCAATAATGAGCAGCACCATCAGCAAATTGGCGGCAATAGGGTTCTTGATGAACCAAGAGATAGGCCCATTCATACTAATTTACCGCCGTTTCGGTCATGACGCGCAACCCTGGTAGTAACGCGTTATTTAGCTCGGCGACCACCATGTCACCTTCACGCAATCCAGATACCCAGACCGATCTCCCCTCTCTACTAACCACACTGACATCACGACGCTCAAGTTTTGACTCGTCATTTACCACCAGTACGTGTCCGTCAGGGCTCAAGGCGGCGTTGGAAAGCTCAATAACATTATCCACGGGTCTGCCTATGATCTCCGCGGTAGCGAACATACCCGGTGTGAGTGCCGGTCGGCCCTCTGTTAAATCGGGACTACCAGAAAATTCCGCTATCACAGTGGCTACTCGACTGCGCCGATCGAGCTCGGCCTCCGAACGAGTAATGGGGGCAGTGAACTCAAACGAACGACCGCCAATATTGACCGATAGGGTCGAAGTCGATCCAACCAGACCACCTGCAGAAGTTAATAATCGCTCTGGCAACAAGGCTAGCTGCGCATCCGACAAAGGCAATCGCAATTCCAAAGAGTCCAACGCATAAATCTGCGCAAGTGGCGTACCGTTGCCGACAAACTGCCCAATATCAACCCGCTTCTGCTGAATACGGCCGTCAAAAGGTGCTCTTATAAACGTTCGGTCAAGCGCCAACTCTGCGGCAGCGACGTCAGCCTCTGCAGCCTTGACGCCTAGTTCAGCGGCGCGCAACTGAGGCTTGCGCAAGAATAAGTCGTTGGCGTCCTTGGCTCCAAGCTCACGCCATTCCCGCGCCGCTTGTCGGCTTCGCCCGCGCTCCTCGGCCAGACGTTGCTCTGCCTGTGCGAGTGCTGACTGTGCTCGAGCCAATGCAAACTCATAGTCCTCAGGTTCAATCGAGAGCAAAACATCGTTTTTACGAAAAAATCCACCATCGGCAAATACGGGGCTCACGTCGTTTATTTTGCCGGCTATCTGAGCCACCAGCTCAACACGCCGCTTCGCATCTATTGTTCCCTGCGTGTAAACAATTAATTGGTGCGTGCGGGGACTGACGTTAATCACGTCAACCAAAGGTGCAGGCCGTTCAGGAGGAGGTCCGGCTTGCGGCTCCGACTTTGCCGTCAAAACGACCCAGGTCATGACCAAGCCAATAAAGGTAGCAGCACTGGCAACAACAATTTTTCTCAACGAAAGACGATTAGCCACTGTTGATGTCGCAGTAGTGTCAGACATAGTACGTTCCATTGTGTATTGAGCCGTGTAGATGGGGATCAAACCTGTCAAAGACAAGGGCCCTCTATGCCCTTTCTTACGGGTACGACTCGCTGTATACGTTACCCAGCGCAGAATCCGCTCAATAACGGCGCAGAATTTCCTATCTTGACTACTACAGTGCCTGAACAAAGGTATCGTGAGCTCCGCATATAGTTACATCGACTCTTGCCATGTCAGGTCCTTTTCGAGGACTATCTACGACTCTCATTCATATAACTGGAGTTTTTAATGTCGCTTACCAACGGGGACTCAGTCCCATCTTGCACTCTGTCTGTCATGGGTGAATCAGGACCAACACCACTATCAACTGACGAGCTATTTGGCGGAAAACGCGTGCTCCTCTTCGCGTTACCGGGCGCATTTACGCCTGGCTGTTCGATGGCGCACCTTCCCGGCTATGTCGCTAACGCTGACAAGATAAAGAGTGCGGGCGTTGACTCGATTGCCTGCCTCTCGGTCAATGATGCATTTGTCATGGGCGCATGGGGCGAGGCTCAAAACGCCAGCGAGATCATCATGGTAGCCGATGGCAACGCCGAATTTACTGAGGCTATGGGCCTAACACTGGACGGCACAGGCTTTGGTATGGGAACGCGAAGTCAACGCTATGCGATGCTTGTTGACAACGGCGTGATCACTCAGATCAACGTAGAGGAAGGTCCTGGTGTCGACGCAAGTTCCGCCGAGACAATGATGGCACTGCTCTGAGAACCACTATCGGTTGCTACTGTCACTAGTGGGCGGTAGCAACCAACCAAACAACTGATGTAATCACCAGCGCCCCGAGTAAATTCACCCAAATTCCCCACCTCACCATAGTTTGAATGTCCACCTGTCCCGTGCCAAAAACAACGGCATTAGGTGCGGTGGCAACAGGCAGCATAAACGCACAACTTGCACTCATGGCGGCGGGCACCATCAGCACTAACGGATCGATATTCGCTGAAATAGATGCAGCGGCCAAAATGGGCATCAGTAATGCCGTCGTCGCGGTGTTAGACGTCGCCTCGGTAAGTGCTGTGACAAGTAAGGCGATAACCGCCACTGCGAGCAATGTAGGCACCAACGCTAAACTTGCAAGTAACTCGCCAACCTGACTACTTAGGCCCGAGCTGACGAAGCCCTTCGCTAAGGTGATACCACCCGCAAATAACAACAAAACGCCCCAAGGAATGGCGCTCGCCTGCTCCCACGTTATGAGCGCATTTCCCTTCTTATCTCGTATCACGAACAGTGCAATCACAGCGCAAAACGCGACAGCGGCATCGTTTGCCATGGGTACTCCCAGCCAATCTCGCCATCCACCAAAGGGTTCGGTACGAGTCATCCACGCCAAAGCCGTTATTGCGAAAATCAACAGTACCCGCTTTTCGGAGCTCCTCCATTTGCCAACATCGGGCAAATTAACCACAAGATCCTGCGGTACTTTGCGTGCGAGAGCGACTGCCACTAGCGGTACCATGATCGCGACGACAGGAATCCCCCAAGACATCCACTGGCTAAAGCTGAGCGCTGACCCAGTGGTGTCCTGGTAAACCTGCATAAAAATAAGCGTTGGCGGCGTGCCAATGGGCGTCCCTAGACCGCCAATACTACAGGCCCAAGCCAGTCCAAGTAACAGAGGTGCGGCCAGCGCTTGTGGCGAACTAGAGGTCGAAATAACAGCTAATGCCACTGGCAAGAGCATGAGCACCGTCGCCGTATTAGATATCCACATACTCAAAAGCGCAGCGGCGAGCATAAATCCCAAAATAAGCCGCTTTGGCTCATCGGCACCTACGAAGCGAACGACGGTAACGGCAATCCGGGTGTGAGCTCCAGTGGACTCCATACCTTTGGATAACAAGAACCCACCCAATAACAGCAGTATCAGCGGCGAGCCGTAGGCAGCTGCGACGTCAGATGGGCTAATGACACCGAGTAGCGGCAATAGCGCCATAGGAATCAGTGATGTAACGGGGATGGGGATGGGTTCAAAAATCCACCAGAGCACGCACAAACTCGCTATTGCTGTGGTTAATGACGCCTCGATTGATTGCCCTAAAAACGAGGATAAAACACCGGCCACGATAGCGAACAGCAGGCCGGGCATTACCGACGTCGTTAAATTTAACCAATGCAAGCTAGGCATTGCGTATTACCTACCGTTCTTCGTTACACTGCCTACCATGAAATATCAGCCGCCTTCACTTGTCGATACCTTCGACCGTCGCATTCGTTATCTACGTATGTCTGTCACCGATCGATGTGATTTCCGTTGTCAGTATTGCATGACTGAAGAAATGCGGTTTTTGCCCAGAAAGTCGGTCCTATCGGCAGCCGAGATTGTTCGTCTAGCAACGCTATTTGTCGAGCTTGGCGTTGAAAAGATTCGCCTGACAGGTGGTGAGCCCCTTGTTCGACCCGATATCGTGTCAATCGCTCGCGACTTATCGGCTATCGACGGACTCAACGAACTGGTGATGACGACAAACGGTAGTCAGTTAAGCACGCTGGCAAAACCTCTGGTGGATGCCGGCGTATCGCGGGTTAATGTAAGCCTAGACACGCTCTGCTCGGATCAATTCTCGGAGCTGTCCCGCACGGGGAATCTAACTACTGTACTTGCGGGCATCGATGCTGCGATCGCGGCTGGTTTTAAGCGTATACGTCTTAATACCGTGCTTTTGAGCGGTCAAAATGAAGCGCAAATTGAGCCTCTCATAAATTTCGCTCTCGACCGCGGCATCGACATCGCTTTTATCGAAGAAATGCCCATGGGACACATCACCCAAACCGATCGCGAGTTGAGCTTGGTTCCGTCCTCACAGGTTTTAGACATCGTAAAATCTCGTTTTACACTAACGCCTGTCGCGGGATCGCCTAACGACGGCCCCGCTCGTCGTTATGCCGTTGAAGGCACTGGTACTGAACTGGGTGTCATTTCGCCGATTACTCATAATTTTTGCGATAGCTGTAATCGGCTCCGAATTACACCTGACGGCCGATTAGTCTTGTGCCTTGGGCACGAAAACTCACTGGATTTGCGACAAATGCTCCGGAGTGACATGGATGCGACCAGCTTGAAACGTGCAATTGTTGCGGCTCTTGCGTATAAACCAGAACGCCATGTTTTTGACCAGCCAGATGAACCACAAGTTGTCCGTTTGATGAACGTCACCGGCGGCTAACATCACCTTAGGATTAGTATATGTCCCACGCCTTTCCGAAGCTGGAGAGTATCGACAGCATTATCGAGTCACTTGCGACCGCCGGCTATATTTGTAACGAACAGATCGCCACCGTTGTCTATCTCGCAGCAGCACTAGAGAAGCCGATTCTCGTCGAAGGACCTCCTGGGGTCGGAAAAACTGAGCTGGCCAAGAGTTGTGCCGACGTCACTGGCGCCCCGCTGGTTCGACTGCAATGTTATGAGGGCTTAGACGAGTCCAAAGCTATTTATGAATGGAAATATGGCAAGCAGTTACTTTACACGCAGCTCCTTAAAACACAGCTGGCGGAGGTGATGGACGGAGCTCAAGGACTGCGCGCATCAGTTGAGCGCCTTCACAGCTTTGATGATGTCTTCTTTTCAAAGGAGTTTTTGGAGCCAAGACCACTTCTGCAAGCCATTGATGCCGAGAGCAACGTTGTCCTATTGGTCGATGAGATTGATAAAGCGGATTTTGAATTCGAGTCTCTGCTACTTGAGGTGCTGTCGGACTTCCAGGTATCAATTCCCGAGCTAGGTACGCTGAAAGGAAGGTCTAAGCCTTTGGTCTTTTTGACGAGCAACGACACCCGTGATCTATCCGACGCCCTAAAACGTCGCTGTCTTCACCTGCATATCGACTTTCCAACAACCGATTTAGAGGGCCGAATCGTTCGGGCACGCGTGCCTCAGATCAGCGACGCGATGACCGACCATCTCGTCGCCTTTGTCAGCAAAGTGAGGGAGATGGATTTGAAAAAGCTGCCAAGCGTTTCGGAAACCATCGACTGGGCAAAGAGCCTAGTGCTGCTCCACGCCGACTCACTCGATGAAGACTTGGTAAAGAGTTCGTTGAACGCGCTATTAAAGTATGAAGACGACCTCAGTGCTGTCGCGGACAATCTGGTCGACTTGCTGAGCAACGAGCAAAAAGCGTAACGCGCTAAAACACCATGGATGCTACCGAGCGCTTTAATCAAGACGCACCAACAGATCGCTTGCTTGCGTTCATCGAGTTTTTGCGTGGGCGCGACATTATCATCTCGCCCGCTGACTCACTAGTTGCTATGGAGGTGGCTGGGCTTGTTGGCTATAGCGATCGGACATTACTGAAAAATGGTCTCGGTAGCGCACTGGCGAAATCAAAATTTGAAATTGACATCTTCGACGCGGCCTTTGAGCAGTATTTCGGGGCGCCGGCGTCAGATAAAGAAGCGCAACACAGTAGGTCCTCATCAACTGATGACGACCAAGAGTCAGATCCACCATCACCACAAACCTTAGCAGAGCAACTCTCACAGGCCATGCAGGCCCAGCCTGAGCTCGCGGAAAACCTATCCAGTGACTTAGTTGATGCACTCAGACGCGGTGACGCCGCAGCTATTGCCATTGCAGTAGAGACCGCAGCTCAGCAGGTCGACGTATCAGCCATTAAGCTGCTCACGCAACGCGGGCAGTATATTCGTAAAATGCTCGACGCACTTGGAGAGCAGGCACTCAGAGATGCGGCGGTCGAACTGGAAAGCACTGAGCCGGCAGCATTTGAGGCCGTACAGGCTTTGCGCGAGCAACTGCGCAACGCGGTACGCGATCGCGTTGATCGCGCCTACATGGTGCACGCCAGTGGCGATGCCGAGGATATGCTTGACGAGGCCCTGAGTAACATGTCCCTCGGCAATGTCGATCAACATCACAGAGCCAGGCTTAAACGTCTCCTGGAGCGCATGACTCGCAAACTCGCAGCGCGCCACGGGCGTATCCGTAAGCGCGTCAAGCGAGGTCAACTCGCGGTCCCCGCTACTTTGAGAAAAGCAATGGCTACCGATGGGGTTCCCTTTAACCCGCAGTGGCGCAAAAGTATCAGACGCAAGCCGCAAATTCTTATTCTGTGCGACGTCAGTGGCTCTGTCGCAGCGTATGCAAAATTTCTATTGCTGTTCTTACACGCCTTGCAAGATGTACTCCCAAGAACACGCAGTTTTGCCTTCTCATCAAATCTTGGCGAGGTCACAGACATTTTACGCGCGCTTCCCGTCGAGGTCGCGATCGAGCGCGTTAACTTAAAGTACGGTGGCGCCACTGACTACGCCAGAGCATTTGAGGACTTTGCGACGCTTGCGATGTCGGATATCAATCGTGTCACTACAGTGATTATTTTGGGCGATGCGCGAAATAACAATACCGATCCCCGCCTGGACCTGCTCGCCGAGATTCGCTCTAAATGCCGACAGCTCATTTGGCTTAATCCTGAAAGTCAGCGAAGTTGGGGGACGGGTGACTCGGAGATGTCCGGTGTCGCTCGCAATTGCGATGTCGCGGCCGAATGTAGCACCCTCAAACAGCTCGAACGCGTAATCGATGACCTGCTGACCCAACTAAACGGCTAGCGTCAGTCGGTTTCCTCAAGGCTGAAACCGCCAGCACCCCTAATACCCCCCTCGCGTGCCAGTTTAATGTTGAGCCGAACATTGTTTGCCGAATCAGCGTGCCGAAGTGCCTCGTCCTCAGTGATCTTACCGTCCTGGAGCAATCCAATGAGCGCTTGATCAAAGGTCTTCATACCTTGCTCGACGGACTTCTCCATAATGTCCTTTAGAGCGTGGATATCACCCTGCAGTATCAGTTCTTTCACCAGCGGTGAGGCCAGCATTACTTCAATGGCGGCGCAGCGACCGCCGTCTTTGGTTGGAAGAAGTCTCTGCGACAGGATACCGGCGAGATTTAGCGACAAGTCCATTAACAGCTGGGGGCGCCGCTCCTCGGGGAAAAAGTTTACGATGCGTTCCAGCGCTTGATTCGCGTTATTCGCATGCAGTGTTGACACACAGAGATGCCCAGTTTCGGCAAATGATATGGCGTACTCCATGGTCGCACGGTCTCGAATCTCGCCAATGTAGATAACGTCTGGCGCCTGCCGGAGCGTATTTTTCAATGCATTGTCCCAACTGCGGGTGTCTACCCCTAGTTCACGTTGATTAACGATGGACTTTTTATGCCTATGAATGAACTCAACCGGATCTTCGATGGTGACAATGTGCCCGCCCATCGTACTGTTTCGGTGATCAATCAGTGAGGCAAGCGTCGTCGACTTGCCCGATCCAGTTGCACCTACGACGAGCAATAAACCGCGCTTACGCGTTATCAGATCTGCTGCAATCGCAGGCAGACCCAGTGCCTGCATGGAGGGAATATCCACCACAATGTAGCGGATAACCATACCCACTTCGTTGCGCTGTCTGAATATGTTGACCCGAAATCGGCCAACACCGGCAACCGAGATGGCCAAATTCATTTCGAGAGTCTCATTAAACTCGTGAGCCTGTTGGGCGTCCATCAGCTCATAGGCCAGATCACGAGTGTATCCGGGTGAAAGGCGTTCGTCGGACAGTGGCCTCAACTCCCCCTGAAATTTGGCACTGGGGGGGGCACCTGTCGTGAGATACAAATCAGAACCGCCCTCGTCGGCGAGCATTTTGAGCCACGCGTCTAAATTCATACCGCCTCCGAATTAGTCTCTTCGCCTAAGTACTGTACCTGACGAATGATCAGAGCGTACACTTGCGCTCGTCGTCATTCAGCGATCTGATCGAGTATCAAGACGTACATGACCTCTGAGGTGCGCAAGGTAGTACTACATGATGGCTAAAACATTCAGAGCGGCAATAACAGCGCATGACTCGGCCGAGCTTCTATCGATTCGAAGAGGCATTGAGAAAGAGGGCCTGCGCGTATCTTCAGAGAATCACGCACTGTCAAAAAAACCGCACCCCACGTCGCTCGGGTCAGCGCTGACTCATAGATCGATAACCACGGATTATTCCGAGGCGCTGCTTGAATTTATCACTGGCGTACACCAAAGCCCGAACGCCGTATTGACAGAGCTATTTGATCTTCATGCCTACACGGCTCGGTCCCTACCCGACGAAATCGTGTGGGGCGGGAGCATGCCTGGCGAGCTTGGCCCCGATAGTGACATACCCATTGCACACTATGGCTCATCCAATATTGGCAAAATGAAGCGCATATATCGCAATGGCTTGGGCGCGCGCTATGGGCGCAGGATGCAGGTCATTGCAGGTATTCATTACAACTTTTCGTTGCCAGAGGCATTTTGGGAGCGGACCCAAAGCAGCGCTGGTAACACCGCTTTGTTGCAAGACTGGAGGACCGAGGGTTACCTCGCAATAATACGGAATTTTCAACGTTACGGCTGGCTACTTAACTTTCTGACCGGCAGTTCGCCGGCTCTCAATCGCACGTTTGTTCTCGGCGAACCACCCGAGCACCTTACAAACCATGGGTCCGATACCTTAATCGGTGAGTTCGCCACGTCGCTCAGAATGGGTGATCTCGGATATACCAGTTCGGCACAAGACGGCCTGCAAATTTGCTACAACCAGATCGACACCTATATCAAAACGCTAACCGATGCGATCGTCACGCCACACGGCCCATACCAAGCACTCCCCCAGAATCAAAATGAGGAACAGTTGCAGCTGAATCATGGACTCTTACAGATCGAAAACGAGTTCTATAGCGCCATACGACCCAAGCGCATTACGGAGTCCGGTGAAGCGCCCGTTAAAGCCCTCAGTAACCGGGGCATTGAGTACCTAGAGATTCGCTGCCTGGATATCAATCCATTCACGCCGTTGGGCATAGACGACAACACTATTGCGCTTGTTGATACCTTTTTACTGGCATGTGCTCTGACCGATAGTCCACTGTGTGACGCAGACTCTCGTGCAATGGACTCCGTCAATACACAACGTGTTCTCAATGCCGGTCGAGACCCTAAACTCCAATTACTCACCGCAGAGGGTAGTGCTGTACCGTTGACGGAGCTTGCGCTGCCTATTATAGACATGATGCACGAGGCGGCAGTGTGGCTTGATGGGAGCGGAAAGACAGATCGCCATACCTATGCCGTCGAGCACGCTAAGCGTATTCTAACCGGCGAGGCTGAGTCGCCTTCAGCCCGGGTCATTAGAGAACTAAAAGACCGTCAAGTGAGCTATTCCACACTGATAGGTGACTATTCCCAAACGTGGAATGACGCGTTCAAGCGGCAAGCTCCCTCGCAACAGGTCAATGCTGCTTTGGCTGACGAGGCCATTGCCTCACTCAGACGGCAACGTGAGGTAGAAGCCTCTGACACAGTGCCCTTCTCTACATTTTTGCGCCAGTTCTACGCGCAGTATGAGTAGATGATGAGAGCCAGGTTACATCCGCAACCTAGCTCTTTTGTTACCTCTCATCGAGGCCAGTATCTTTCTACCTTTCGATTCGCGATCTAGCTACCTTTCGATTCGCGATCTAGCTACCTTTCGATTCGCGATCTAGCTTTCAGCAGAGACGACTGACAGTAGCTCCACCTTAAAAATCAGCACTTCGTTGGGGCCAATCGCACCACCTGCACCACCTGCACCATAGGCAAGTTCGGATGGAATAGTCAGCTCGTACTCCGCTCCCTCGCTCATTAACTGAAGCGCTTCAGTCCAACCAGGAATAACCTGTGTCACGCCAAACGTTACCGGCTCACCACGACTATAACTGCTATCAAATACTGATCCGTTGATTAGACGGCCTTCATAATGAACTTCAACCGAATCAGCAGAGGTCGGCTTCGCGCCGGAACCTGCTCGCACGACCCGATACTGCAAACCACTGTCCGTCGTTTGCACACCCTCTGCACCCGCGTTCTCGGCAAGGTAAGCGCGCCCGGCTTCTAGGTTTACATTGGAAGCCGCCTGCATCTCTGCCTCTTGCTCGGCTTGCATTTGCTCCTGCATAGCCATCATTTCGGCATTGATTTCATCGTCAGACATTTTCGCCTCGGCACCCGACAGCGCGTCCCGAAGCCCCTCAGCGAACGCATCCGCATCGATTGGCACACCCTCAGCCTTCATCCGTCGACCCATATTCATGGCAATGCCATAGCTAATTCGTTGCTCCTGACTATCTAAACTCATCTCGGTCGTCTCCGTGGTTTGATCACAAGAGACCAAGCCGATACTAATCAGCGTTATCAGCGCTGCGGATCGGCAGGTAGATTTCGAGAAAGTACGCGCGTTTAACATGGCGGGTTGTCCTGTGTGAGTGGAAAAGACGTTATGGTACGCGGCTAGCTCCACACTGGCTAGCGCACCAAAAGATTCAAGAGGCGTCTTTTCGTCTCAAAATCGCCAGTGTCACTGAGATGATCTAAATTTTTTGCAACACAATCGGCACCGCATTGAGTGGCGGTGTTAATGGCTATCGCACCGGTCAAGAGCGTCGACAGCACACGCTCTGCTTCCAGCTCGAGACCAAGTAAGTGCCGCCGATGGGCGGCTAGTGCGGGCTCATCCGTCCACTCTTTACGCTGTGCTCTGAGCGGTATTACGACGCCAGCCACCCACGGCTCTATGGCTGCCCGGAGCTGCTTGTATTCCAAAGCGGTCACACTATGACCTTTACGCCCTAACCAAGCCAGAAACAGCGCCTCTAAGATCACCAACCCTGCGCGCTCCTGGCATTCGAGTAGACAGGCTCTCAATTCGGGCGCCTCGTATTGCGCAACCGCCCAATCCCAAAACGCCCCGAGATGATCATCCATCATATTGCCTTTCCGCTTTGCCTATTTGACTTTTCGCTTTGCCTATTT
Source organism: uncultured Alteromonadaceae bacterium (assembly GCA_913064725.1). Classification (GTDB taxonomy): domain Bacteria; phylum Pseudomonadota; class Gammaproteobacteria; order Pseudomonadales; family Halieaceae; genus Luminiphilus. Next base: position 59,384 of record CAJYAI010000006.1, read on the forward strand.
GGCTTTCCGCTTCAGCTATTAGCCGCGTTTTCTCTTTTCGAGTTGCTCGCCGAATTTGATATTCACGTTGCTGTGCCAGTGATCGAGTAGCACTGGCTTCATACCATGCGAGCTTCACTGGCCGTCGCGCCCGGGTATAATGTGCTCCGCCCACCAATTCACCATTGTGCTGGCGCAGGCGGCGGGTCAGGTCGGTTGTTACACCTGCATAAAAACTCCCGTCGCTGCATTCGACCAAATAAACAAACCATGATTCCGAAGAGTGTGTGATCATTCCATTACAACACTGTCATCCAAACATTATTTTTGAGAGTATAAGCACGACGAATGCGGAGGCACCATGAGCGATAATATTACACACGTCACAGACGCAGAATTTAATGACGAGGTATTGGCCTCTGATGTACCCGTTCTTGTCGATTTTTGGGCTGAGTGGTGTGGCCCCTGCAAAATGATTGCGCCAGTGCTGGAAGAGATTGCCAATGAATACGGTGATCGCTTGAAAGTATGCAAAGTAGACGTGGACGCAAATCCCGATCTGCCGGGCAAATTCGGAATCCGCGGTATCCCAACGTTAATCGTATTTAAAGGCGGCAACGCAGTGGAAACGAAAGTCGGCGCACTATCAAAGACGCAACTTGCTGAATTTGTTGACGGCTGTCTGTAACGTAGTATTACGTCAACACTATAAAGCATCCCCGCTGTAAAAAATCGAAATCGTCAGTAGACGCACCGCATTAGCGGTGCTACCTTTGCTATGTGGGTGTTTCTCCCACACCTCCCTAGCAAATGCTCAGCCATGTTTACACGCCGTCGCGTTTTCTACGGGTCACTCAAAAAATTCTGGTAAGCCCTCTTAGCGGGCACAAATATTCATAACCCTCCCAAGCCACAGGTAATGCCGCGTGCAAGAAGAAGAAAACACTATTATTGATCAGTCTGCTGACACGAGCGAGGCGATTTCTAGTTCAGAAGAGCCACAATCAACTCAAGCCGAGACGACCCGACTAGACGCCGCTGAAGCGATCCCATCGTCTGCCGCAGACCCAACCGCAGGCAGTGGTGGGACAGACGAGGCAAATGCTGCTGATACGGCCGCCGACGAGAGATCTACTCGCACTCTAAAACTCAATCGAAATGGCGCAGAACACAGCGAGGACTCCAGTGCTGGCGGCAGTGAAGAGAGCGCTGAGGCTCGTGATAGCGAACCTTCTTCGACTGGCGAGGAAGGCGAGGGTCAAAGTGGTGGTCGCAATCGCAGAAATCGTAATCGCCGCAATAATCGGCGCGAGCCACATGTACCATCAGAAAACCCTCTGAGCCTCACTGAACTCAAGACCAAGTCGACTCAGGAACTCATTGACATGGCTGCGGACATGAGCATCGAAAACGTTGCTCGGTCACGCAAGCAGGACATCATATTCTCCATTCTTAAGAGACACGCAAAAAGTGGTGAGGACATCTATGGCGATGGCGTTTTAGAAATACTCTCTGATGGCTTCGGCTTCCTGCGTTCTGCTGACAGTTCGTTCTTGGCAGGACCCGATGATATCTATGTCAGTCCGAGTCAAATTCGACGTTTTAATTTGCGAACAGGCGATACCGTTACAGGCATGATTCGTCCGCCTAAGGATTCTGAACGCTACTTTGCGCTACTTAAGGTCAGCGAGGTGAACTTTGAGTCACCCGAAACGGCGAAAGCGAAAATTTTATTTGAAAACCTGACCCCCCTATTTCCGGATGAACGTCTAACACTTGAAAAAGGAAATGGCTCAAGTGAGGACCTTACCGGTCGTATTATTGATCTGTGCGCGCCGACGGGTAAAGGGCAGCGTGGTCTTCTGGTAGCCCCCCCAAAGGCGGGTAAGACCATCATGATGCAGAGCATGGCGCAGGCGATCATCAGTAACAATCCAGAGTGCTATATTATTGTTTTACTTATTGATGAACGACCAGAGGAAGTCACTGAGATGCAACGCTCGGTGGGCGCACGAGGCGCGGAAGTCGTTGCTTCAACGTTTGATGAGCCACCATCTCGTCACGTTCAAGTGGCCGATATGGTGATTGAGAAAGCAAAACGACTTGTCGAGCACAAACGCGACGTCGTGATACTACTCGACTCCATCACTCGTCTGGCCAGAGCGTACAACACGGTTGTCCCGAGTTCAGGGAAAGTGCTAACCGGCGGTGTCGATGCACACGCCTTAGAGCGGCCTAAGCGTTTCTTCGGAGCTGCGAGAAACATTGAGGAAGGTGGCAGCCTGTCCATCATTGCAACCGCTCTGACTGAGACTGGATCAAAAATGGACGAGGTGATATACGAGGAATTTAAAGGTACGGGTAACATGGAGCTGCATTTGGATAGAAAGATATCCGAGAAGCGTGTCTACCCGGCCATTAACATTCGACGCTCGGGTACACGACGAGAAGAGTTGCTGACAGGTGAGGAAGAACTGCAACGCATGTGGATTTTGCGAAAGCTCCTCCACGGCATGGAAGATTTGCCGGCCATCGAGTTTCTCTTGGATAAGCTAAAAGACACCAAGTCAAACGACGAATTCTTCCGCTCGATGAAGCGGAAGTAACGACAAGCACGGGTGCTAGCGCACGACCTGCTGCTTTTGCGAGTCACTACCCAGACACCGGCGCCGCGACCATGTCCGGTGTGGCATGCTGGCGTCCTGAGTTTGTATAGAGTAATCCTATGAAGTTTCGGGACCTACGTGAGTTTTTAGATACCTTGGAAGCTAGTGGCGACCTGGTCAGAATCACTGAAGAGATTGATCCCAATCTCGAAATGACCGAAATCGCTGATCGCACCCTGCGTGGTGGTGGACCTGCTCTCCTTTTCGAGAATCCCAAGGGTTATGACACCCCTCTCTTGGCCAACTTGTTCGGTACCGAAAAACGTGTCGCCCTAGGCATGGGTGCTGACTCGATTGAGGCGTTGAGGGAAATAGGCGAGCTACTGGCCTATTTGCGTCAGCCCGACCCGCCCAAAGGTATGCGAGACCTCATTGATAAAGCACCGTTACTCAAAAAAGTGCTCAATATGGGCCCCAAACTGATCAAGCGTCCGCCCTGCCAAGACGTCGTCATCAGCGGAGACGATGTCGACCTAACGAAGCTGCCTATTCAGACCTGCTGGCCTGGTGACGTTGGGCCGCTGGTTACCTGGCCTCTCGTTATAACTCGAGGACCAGAGAAGCCCCGGATGAATCTCGGCATCTATCGGATGCAGTTGCTGGGTCCAAATAAATTGATCATGCGCTGGTTGTCTCATCGAGGTGGCGCATTGGACTTTAGAGACTGGACGATTAAACGGCCCGGCGAGCCCTATCCTGTCGCTATAGCACTCGGTGCTGATCCGGCAACAACGCTGGGAGCTGTGACACCTGTACCCGATGCACTATCTGAATATGCTTTTGCTGGTTTGCTACGAGGCGGTAAAACAGAGTTAGCAAATTGTCTGACCCCTCGGTGCAAAGACAATGAGCTGCTCGTTCCCGCACACTCTGAAATCATCCTGGAAGGCTACATCGACCCTGATGAAATGGCCGATGAAGGGCCCTTCGGCGATCATACTGGCTACTACAATGAGGTCGAGAGTTTCCCAGTTTTCACTGTGGAGAGAATGACTACTCGGAAGAATCCCATTTATCACAGTACGTACACTGGTCGACCGCCGGACGAGCCCGCTATTTTGGGTGTGGCGCTTAATGAAGTCTTTGTACCGTTACTTCAAAAACAGTTTCCAGAGATTGTGGATTTCTATTTACCGCCAGAGGGCTGCTCTTACCGAATGGCCGTTGTGAGTATCCGCAAGGAATACCCTGGGCACGCCAAACGGATCATGCTGGGCATCTGGAGTTTTCTTCGCCAGTTTATGTATACAAAGTTCATCATCATTACCGACGACGATGTCGACGTACGGCGGTGGGAAGATGTCATTTGGGCTATGACGACGCGGATGGACCCCCGCCGCGACTCGGTGTTTATTGACAATACACCGATTGATTATCTCGACTTTGCGTCACCCGTTGCAGGGCTCGGTTCCAAAGTCGGCATGGATGCAACCAATAAGTGGGAAGGCGAGACTGATAGGGAATGGGGAACTTCGATCCAAATGGATACTGAAGTTAAAGAAAAGGTCGACGCCATGTGGGATTCTTTAGGTATCCACCTTCCAGGCCGAACACCTTAATCAGCCTCGATAAGAAGCGCACCTAGGGCGGTCTTTATTGCCGATAATGGATGCGCTGCATAGTGTGCTTGCAAAAGCGTCACGCCCTCATCTTTTGGCAATGTCTGTGCCTTCGCAATGATTAAGCCAGTCGCGGCATCGCTGGAGGCATCGCTCTCACTCAACCGTGTCAATGACGCGACCAGTGCCGGTGCATCACGAAGCGTTAGTGTAGCGAGCACATTGGTGGCCAGCGGCGGCCAGGCGGTCTGCGACAGTCTAAGCAGCTCACCTTCTGCCTCTTTACCGGCCCCAAACCGACTGAGCTGCGAGGCGTAGATTGAAGTTAGATCGGCATCCTGTTGCTGTGTTTTGTTTGCCTTTCGCCATAAGCGCGTCAGCTCGTCGCGCCGACTTGCCGTCTCTAGCTGACGTCTAAAAACCCACTGCCGCGCCGTTATCTTCGTTGCATCGGAAAGCCAAGGCATCTTTTCTAACGTCGTTAATCGTTGCTTTAGCGCGCTATCTCGGTCATGGAACACATCCGTCAAAGTCTCGCGCAATAGTGCCGATTCCCTATCTTCTTTGCGTTTCTCGAGCCAACGACTTAACCCCGGTCCAAAGCCGAATACCGCCGCTAGCAAGCGATATATAACCCGCATAATGGCACCCAAAAGCAGCAGTAAAATACCCGTTGCAACGAGTGTCGTCTCGAGTCTATAGGGACCAAACTGCACAAGCACATAGCCAGGATCGAGCGATAACAGTGACACCAGTCCCACGCCCATCCCTAGGCCTACAAGCACCAGCCAGACTTGACGACTCATCAGAGTGTCTCCACACCTTCTGCGGTGACATTCAGATAAGGATCGGATGGCATCTCAACCCTGAAAGCGCGTTGCGTCTCCGACAAGTCGGGTAGTTTCGGCATCAAGTCAACTGTAGCCATTTCTGTTAAGCCTTTGATGATACTGTCAGCCCGTGCACTATCGGGAGCGGCGTAGGAGCGGACAAAGGCCTCAGCTCTCGATAGAGATGCACGAAACTGCTGCTGATCTCCAATCCATAAGGCAAGCCGCGCCTCTTCAAACATCACCCTCAGCGCTATCTCTGCTAGCTGCTTCCAATCACTTGTTAAGGGGCGAGTCTCAGACGACTCAATCGTCGTGACCACAAAATAGGAAGACAGCAACGAGAGTGTCGCATCCCAAAGCGAGCGACTCTCATCGCTTCGGTTGCGAAGAGGGGTGGCTGAGACTGGAGTTTTGGATGAGTCAATTAGGATCAGCTCAAGCTGCATTACCTGCCGTTCGAGCGCGGTTAGCCTATTGAGTAGTCCCGCTCTATCGATCTTGGGCAACCCACGCAACTCGGCTATATCTACTGCAATAAGGGCGCGTAGCGCATCTGATCGTGCGCTGACGATTCCTTGTAAGAGCTGATCCGCAGCCCCCAATAGAGCAAGTGCACCCTCTACATCTCGGGCAACCCTGAGTCTCTGACTCGCCATGCGCACATTGAACTCTGATTCGGCCCAGCGCCATGCTTTTTGATCGATGTCCGAGACACCTGACAGCTGTGATTCAGCGCGGGCAAGTGCCTCAGTTAGCCGACGCTCAGAAGTCGATAATCGGTCGATTTCCCGAGAGAGCAGCGCAATATCTGTCGCCTGCTTCTCAACAAGTGGCTTTGTCTGGATCTCGAGCGCGCGCGCTATCTCAGTCATAATGGTATCTGCCACTGCACGGTCAGCGTCTCTTAGTTCTTCCAGAGAGGTCTTTACCGACGCACGCTCTTCGACTATTTGATCAACCAGTGGCAACCCATAAAAGTAGGCAGCGCCCGCACCAAGGCCGACAATGACAATCAAAAGAAACACGCAAATACGGGCTATCCAACTACCTTGTTTGCCCGTCTTCGCCTTGTCACTCCGCTCGCTCAAAACATTACCTCCGACTTCTTCTAGGGAAGATCGCTAATCGCATAAAGTAACGCGTCATCCCCGGCTCCACTCGCTACTATACGTGATTGCCAGCCTAGCTCTCGGGCTTGCTCCTCAACTCGCCCCGACGGCACGATTAAATGATGACGTGACAAACTATCGGGCTGATGCAACACGCACAACTCGGATAGGCGCCTTAACGTCTCTCCACTTGCGACATGGATAGCACTGGGCTTGTCTGACCGCAGTGCCGAGGTGAGCTGCTCACACGAAATATCTGGCCAAAGACGCCGATAACAGTCAAACGTAGTCACCGTGATGCCTTGATCAAGCAGAGTGCTTGCAATGAGTTCACGCCCGCCCCGACCCTTTATTACTATGACATGAGTTACCGCGGTCGAGTTGGCTGTTAACCAGTTGAGCACACCCTCTGAGTCTTCACGAGAGGGACATGCGGCAACAAGACCTTCATCGCCTAAGGCATCGCGCGTTCTTGAACCCACGGCGATTATTGGTGCTTTGGAGGGCAACGCGAACTCAGTCGCAGCCTGCAGTCCATAGCGAACCGCATTCACCGATGTAAAAATAAGCGCGGTTGTTTCGATCGGGAAACCATTGACTGCGAGCACATCGGCAGTGGCTTCAATGGAGAGTAACGGCAGTTTTACTGCACTGTGACCGGCAGCGACCAGTCGGTCGGCTAAGCGGTCAACATCTTCTTTGGCGCGCGTAATGACGACTCGAGTCACGATCGGGCGGCTTTCAAAACGTCTGCTGCGCCCTCCGCTAACAGTGCTTCGGCAACCTCAAGGCCAAGCGCTACTGGATCTTCACCGCGCGCCTCTGCCGCAATAACCGTTTTTCCATCTGGCGAACCAACTCGCGCACGCAGCCAAAGCTCAGAACCCTGCGTCACAGCAAAGCTGGCAATTGGCACGTCGCAACCACCGTCGAGTCGCCGAACAACCGTTCGCTCCGCAATGACACGACGGGATGTTTCATCATGGCCTAGCGGTGCTAACAGCTCTGCAACGCGGCTGTCTGACTTCCGATATTCGATACCGACAGCGCCTTGACCACCTGCAGGTAATAAAAAATCCTCATCAATTGCTGCCCCAATGCGGTCATCAAAACCTAGGCGCTTCAAGCCTGCGCACGCCAAAATGATCGCGTCAAAATTACCCGCGTCCAGCTTCGCAAGACGCGTGTTCACATTCCCTCGTAAAAATCCGATTTGAAGATCAGGTCGACGCTGCATGACCTGACAGGAACGCCTCAAGCTCGATGTACCCAGCCGCGCACCATGGGGAAGGGCATCAAAACTGGTCACACCAACCAGTGCGTCACGTGGATCCTCGCGCTCACAAATCACACCGAGTGTCAGCTCGTCTGGCAATTCCATTGGAACATCTTTCATAGAGTGGACCGCAATGTCGGCACGCTCGTCGAGTAGAGCTGTTTCCAATTCCTTAACAAAAAGCCCTTTGCCACCCACCTTGTAAAGGGGTTTGTCCAATAACTGATCGCCTCTGGACGTCATACCCATCAGTTTAACTTCAATCCCTGGATGATGCCGTTTCAGCTCGGCCTCCACAAAATGGGCTTGCCACAAAGCGAGCGGACTTTCTCGAGTCGCTATTGTTATCGAATTCATCCTTCCCCCGTTGTCTCTTCAACCGGACCCCGCACAAAGAAGGGCTGGCACCTGATACACTTACCGTTTTTAGATAATAGAAGTGTATCGCGTGTCCAGTTCTTTAGACAGTCATACCAGTCAGACGTGGGGTGGTCGGTTCAGCGAAGCTACCGATGCATTCGTACAAGAATTTACGGCATCCTGTGCGTTTGACCATCTCCTTGCGCATTACGATATTCAGGGCTCTAAAGCGCATGCAACTATGCTCACCGCATGCGGCATCCTGAGCGCCGAGGACTTACAGGACATCCTGCGCGGACTAGACCAGATTGACTCCGAAATCATGGCGGGCGACTTCACTTGGCAAGTGGCGTTGGAAGACGTTCACATGAATATCGAGGCGAGACTCACAGAAATTATTGGCGATGCGGGCAAACGGTTGCATACGGGGCGATCTCGTAATGATCAAGTGGCCACCGATATTCGTCTCTATTTACGCGCAGCCATTACCAGTATTCGGGCTCAAATGACGCGTCTCAGATCAGGTCTTATCGATCAAGCTGAAACCTATGCCGGCACGGTGATGCCGGGCTTCACTCATCTGCAAGTTGCGCAACCTGTGACGTTTGGTCATCACCTGCTCGCCTGGAACGAGATGCTGGTGAGAGATGACAGCAGGCTTGCAGACTGTGCAGATCGAATGAATGTTTGTCCATTAGGTTCCGCTGCTTTAGCAGGTACCTCCTACGCTATTGATCGGCATATGACGGCGGAGGCACTTGGTTTTAAAGGGCCTACTGAAAATTCCTTGGACTCGGTTTCTGATCGGGACTTTGCTATCGAATTTACGGCCGCTGCGGCTATTACCATGATGCATCTGTCTCGGATGGCCGAGGAAATGATCATTTGGACAAGCGCCCAGTTTAACTTCGTCGATCTGCCCGATCGATTTTGTACTGGCTCATCGATCATGCCGCAGAAAAAGAACCCCGATGTGCCCGAGCTCATTCGAGGGAAAGCCGGTCGTGTTCAAGGTCATTTGGTCGCCTTAATCACGCTTATGAAGGGCCAACCACTGGCTTACAACAAAGATAATCAAGAAGACAAAGAGCCTTTGTTCGATGCGGTACGAACCGTGCATGATTCTCTTCTTGCCTTCGCTGATCTGATTCCGGCTCTAACGGCGAAGCCAGAGTTCATGCGTCGCGCGGCGGGACTGGGCCACCCCACCGCCACCGATCTGGCGGATTATTTAGTGCGCAAAGGCGTCGCTTTTAGGGATGCGCATGAAATTGTAGGTACTGCCGTAGGCATGGCAGAAGCTCAGAGCGTCGACGTAGCGCAACTCTCTATCGAAACTCTTCAGGCATTGTGTCCCGTCATCGAGCATGACGTCTTTGATGTACTGACACTTGACGGTTCGGTGGCAGCTCGCGATCACATCGGTGGAACGGCGCCAAGGCAAGTACTGGCAGCCGCTAAACGAGCCCGAGCAGCTCTGGGCTAGGATCCGTCAGGGTCGATAGTGGATCGACGCTTGGAAAATAATATCAGGCGCACTCTCTACAATAATATCTTCGGCAAAACTCAGATCGACTGCCCATTGTCGATCGAGCTGACGCCTAACACCGAAGCTCAGCATCCCAGCAGGATCTCCCAAAGCATCAAGCGTACTGTCGCTAGGCGCGCCGTGACCATCAAATTGCGCAATTAAAGCCCAGTCATCGCCTAGCCGCCACTCAGCTGACAATCCCGTAAACCAGATCCATTCTCTTTGCTGCGCGCCTAATAACGGGCTGCTCCCTGCGCGCGAAACGCCGACTTGGCCATGCCAGTAGAGCGGAAGATTGTCCTGGTGCGCACCGCTGAACCGCGCAACGCCATAGCTGTCCGCAGCTCCGCTACCTGTCCAGTCGCTATCCGATCCAGATGATGTTTTGTACCCGACAGCGTAGGCGATTTGGAGATCGCGCTGGCGCTCCGAGACATGGCTTATCTCTAAGACCACATCGCCCTGCCCCGAGACAGACCTATCGAGCACGGCCTGCTGGTTCAATCCATCGAGCTGGTACCGAATAAGATCGTCCGGCAAACCACTACGACCGCCGTCACTCATGCCAAAAAAGTCATGCCAGCGATTGACGTATGAATCGACAAATCCGCCACTGTGCTTTACGACTGGGAGGGTGGCACTAATATCCCAATTTGACGATAAACCCCAGCGCAGAGCTAAGCTGTGCTTTTGAGTTTCACCATCGAAGAAAACACGCTCATCCAAGGATGCCTGCGATACAAAATGTGTCGCAACATCTGAATGCCAGGTCAGAGACAAGCCCGCTCTAACATCGGCAGAGCGCTGTGAGGGAATCGCTATCAACTGTGCGAGCGGGGAGAGATTCTCCACCCATAAGGGCTCGTGCATGACTTCCGCAAACGTATGCGTTGGCAGTAAAGCTGCCGCTGCAGTTAAGGCCAGGAGCTTCGCGCGAACTACCATTCGAATCGCTCGTTGGCATGCACCTCCAACTCGCGACAAAGCAGGTCACGAAATGGGGCGTCTGTGCGGGTATCAAACCAGTCAGCATCTGACTCACGCCAGACGAAATGAAATCCGCCGCCCGGTGTGGCAAGCCATAACTGCTCGACGGCCGGTTGTCTGCTCAGCACGAAAACCACACCATTGCCGAAGGTCACATTTAACACTCCCTCTGCACCCGTTATGTCCGGATCAGACGCCAGTGCTTCAAGTCGTGACTCAACCTGCTCAAATGTGTCATCAATGCATTCGTAATATCGAGGCGATGCAGACATTAACTCTCCTTTTCGATGGTCTTGCTTCAGTGATACCAATTCAGTGGTGCTACTTTCGTGGTGCCCGCTTAGTGGTGCCCGCTTAGTGGTGCCCGGGCAGTCATGATGTCAGACCGTCACCCTTGAGCAATCACCAGTCACGATCACATAGTAACAGCTGATATACTTAGATTTTTATATCGGGTGTTTCTCGTGCAACACATTTTCCTAATCTGCTCAATGTTTACGTTATCCCTGATGATGGGTTGCGGGCAGCCCGGTGAATTGCGTGAGCCCGCGCCGCAAGCCATCATCAAAAGCTAGCCCAACTTATGTCTAAACATCACAGCATGCCGACCGGATTTAGTATCCGCGACCATTCCATCTTTTGCGAATCCTCATCCATTGACGCACTGGCTGACAATTTCGGCACGCCCCTGTACATCTACTCCCAAAACGCCATTGTTGAGGCCTTCACAGCATGGTCTGAGGCCTTCCAGGACGCTGAACACCTCGTATGTTACGCGGTCAAGGCCAACTCGAATATCGCTATACTCAAGCTACTTGCCTCTATGGGGTCCGGCTTCGATATTGTCTCAGGCGGAGAATTACAGAGGGTACTCCACGCTGGGGGGCTAGCTGAGAAAATCGTTTTTTCGGGTGTGGGCAAAGCTGCGTCCGAAATTGAACAGGCACTGACGGCCGGAATTCGCTGCTTCAATGTCGAGTCAACGTCCGAGCTCTTGTTGATAGAGCGGTTGGCCGACCGGCTCGGCAAGGTGGCACCCATATCGGTCCGAATCAATCCCGATGTGGATGCGAAAACGCATCCGTACATTTCAACAGGCCTGAAAGAGAATAAGTTTGGCGTGAACGCGGAAACGGCGCGCGAGCTCTACCGTATTGCTCACGCGTCACCATGCTTAAGGCCTGTGGGAATCGACTGCCATATCGGCAGCCAACTCACCGATATAACGCCGTTTATCGACTCGGTAAAACACCTTAAGGATGTGGTATTAGAGCTTCAATCAGCGGGTATTGAATTACGCCACATCGATATAGGGGGCGGTCTGGGCATTCGATACAGTGACGAGCAAATCCCAAGTACTGGCGAACTCATTACCGCGGTTCGCGAGCACCTAGATGACTTATCTCTAGAGCTCATGATCGAACCCGGTCGGTCGATTGTTGGCAACGCCGGAGCCTTGATAACACGAGTTCAAGTCATTAAAACGGGAGAAACAAAAAACTTCGCCGTGGTGGACGCCGCCATGAACGATTTACTCCGGCCCGCACTTTATTCCGCATGGCAAGACATTGTTGAAGTGGATGCAGGCAAAGATGATGCCGCCCTTTACGATGTCGTCGGTCCGGTCTGTGAAACGGGCGACTTTCTAGGTAAGGATCGGGAGCTATCGATCGACGAGGGAGATTTACTAGCCATTTTGGGTGCGGGCGCGTACGGCTTTGCAATGTCGTCAAACTACAACACGCGACCTCGAGCAGCAGAGGTATTGATCGATAAAAATGAGGCACATGTCATCAGAAGCCGAGAGCGAGTAGAAGATCTTTGGATCAACGAAGTCGTGCCTAGTCATATTGGGGGTCCAGTGAATGAAGATTGACTTCACCAAAATGCACGGCGCCGGCAATGACTTCATCGTCGTCGATGCTGTTCGTAAGCCCATTTCGCTGACAGCGACGCAAATTCAATTCATTGCTGACCGACATATCGGTGTGGGATGTGATCAGGTACTGATTGTCGAGCCGCCCAAGCGCGATGATGCGGACTTTGAATATAAGATTTTTAATGGGGATGGTTCGAGCGCAGGGCAATGCGGAAATGGCGCTCGCTGTGTTGGTCGTTTCATTCACGAGCAACGACTGTCACCCAAGCAGAATATAGCGCTGCAGATTGGTGACGAGCTCATGAGACTTGAGATATCCGAGAACAAAGATGTGCGCGCCGAGCTAGGGAAGCCGCAATTCGATCTCGCTCAGGTGCCTTGCACACTGGATTCCTCGGGACTCGAGCATGAGCTCAAGCTCGGTCATGTGGCCGTCAATGCGGGCATCCTCTCGATGGGAAACCCACACGCTGTGATCTTAGTTGATGATTGCGCTGCAACGCCTGTGGGCAAAATCGGCCCTATGGTTCAGGCGCTAGAAATCTTTCCTGACGGTGTCAACGTCGGATTTATGGAGCTTGAAAGCCGAGACGAGGTTAGCTTGAGAGTGTTCGAGCGCGGTGCAGGGGAAACGCGTGCTTGTGGCTCGGGAGCCTGCGCAGCCGTTGTCCACGGCATCACAATGGGGTGGCTGTCGCCTAAGGTGACAGTGAAGCTACCGGGCGGTAAGCTCGACGTCACATGGCGTGGTGATGACCATCCTGTCTGGTTGTCAGGTCCAGCGCTAACAGTGTTTAGCGGCAACATAGACCTTCAGTGAGAAAGGTATGAGTGACGAGTCGATGACGATAAATAATTTAACGGCAGACATCGTCAGTGATTATCTGCGCGAGCACCCTGATTTTTTTGAGCAGCATCCCGACGTCCTGCGTGACCTCAAAATCAGTCATGTCGGTGATGGTGCAGTTTCACTGGTAGAGCGGCAAGTCGCAGTGTTACGGGAGCGAAACTCGGAATTGCGCCGGCGCTTTGATGCCTTGATTTCAACGGCCGAACAAAACGAGACCTTGCTGGCCGCTACGCAAGAGGTTATTGCCGCCATTGCGGAAAGAGGTGCTCAAGAGGACATTGCCACCTTATTTTGCGGATTAATTCAAAAGCGCTTCAGCGTTGAATTAGTGGCCTTTCACTGGCGATCGTCAGACGGTGACGATGCCGCACTGTCGGTCGCAGCACATCTGCTCGCCAATAAAAGTGCCTCCAGTGGTCCACTGCGATCGCATGAACTGCATGCACTATTCGGCGAGGAGCACCCGGAGGGCTCTGCGGCACTTGCCACGTTGACCATGCGATCAGGCGATACCGCCATTATCGCCGTCGGGTCGACTGATGCGACGCGCTATGGCATTGCGGACGGAACACTGTTTTTGGAGTACCTGGCCCGCGTCATTGGGAGTTTGTCCATCAATCAACGCGAGGATTAATACCTTGTCAGCCACAAGACTCGATCAGGCGATTGAGGACTTTTTGCAATACATCGAGGTAGTCCGTGGCTACTCGCCGCACACCATTGCAAATTATAAGCGCGACCTGTCAAAGCTTCTGCACTTTTGCGAGTCTCACGAAATACATAATGTGAGCACACTTAACCCATCGCTATTGCGCCAATGGATCGCAGCACTCAGTAAACAGAAACTGGCGGCGATTTCCATTCAAAGACATCTCTCCTCTACCCGATCGCTATACAAGTTTTTGGCTCGAACGGATTCTCAGCTCGACGACCCCACTGCTGGCGTCAAAGCACCGCGTACGCCGAGGGCACTGCCCAAGAGTCTCGAGCCAGATCAAGTTAGCCAGCTGCTGAATCATCCAAGTGAGACGGCTCTTATGGCGCGCGATTTGGCTGTGGCCGAGCTACTGTATTCCGCTGGGCTTCGCCTATCAGAGCTGGTGGGGGCAAATCTCAACGATCTCGACAAGAACGACAAAGTGATTACTGTGGTCGGTAAGGGGCAAAAAACGCGTGTTGTGCCAGTTGGACGGCCTGCCATTGTCGCCATCACCGAATGGATGAAATACAGACCCATCGGCAATGAAGCGCTCGGCTATGATTCACCACTGTTCGTCACCCAGCAGGGTACTCGAATGAGTCCACGTGCGGTTCAGGACCGCATTCGACGATTGGCCATAAAGCACGGCATGACTCAGCGTTTACATCCACATGTCTTGCGGCACGCCTTTGCTAGTCACCTTCTTGAGTCGAGCGGTGATTTACGCGCCGTTCAGGAATTACTTGGGCATGCCAATATAGCGACAACACAGATTTATACACATCTGGACTTTCAACATCTGGCTAAGGTCTATGATGCGGCACACCCGCGGGCTCAAAAACGAAAAAAAGGTGGCTCAAGCGCATGATTACAACACTGTCATTCGACCTAGACGATACCCTGTGGGATCCGCGTCCCGCATTGGTAGCTGCCGACAAAGCACAGTGGTTAGTCCTTTCGGAACGTTATCCGCAGCTGGCGCATCAGTTCACCCGAGAACATATTGGTGGATGCCGCAAACAGGTCATCACCGACTCCCCTGCGATTGTCGGGGACGTCACGGCGCTGCGCATTAATGTCATGGAACAACTGCTCGTATCGCTGGGTATATCAGCCAGCGAGGCTAGTGAGTCTGCAAGCGTTGCTTTCGGCGCGTTTATGAAGAGGCGCAATGACGTTGTCGTCTACACCGACACCCACCCAATGCTCGGAGAGCTCACGACATCATACAAAATTATAGCCATTACCAACGGGAATGCCGACGTGTTCAAAACGGACATCGGTCGCTACTTCGACCTCGCCATTCGCGCGGACGAGGTCGGCGTTGCCAAGCCCGACCGGCGCATCTTTGATCTGACCTGGACAAGGATTGGGTGCACGCCTGACCAAGTCGTCCATATTGGAGATAGTTTAGAAAATGACGTTCAGGGGGCCCTCAACGCCAACGTCCTTCCCATCTGGTTTAACCCGGACAAGGACCAGAACAAGATGGGCGTTAGAGAAATCAGCCAACTCGCGGACTTGCCCGCTATGATTCACAGCATCAGTGGGCAGGGCTAATACTTAGATAGCATCCTCGCCCGTCTCTCCCGTGCGAATTCGCACGACCTGCTCAAGGTCCGAGACAAAGATTTTACCATCGCCAATCTTTCCCGTGCTGGCAGCAGAGATAATGCTATCGACGATTTGTTCAAGCTGGTCCGATGATGTAGCTATCTCAAGCTTGAGCTTAGGCAAAAAATCAACGACGTATTCAGCGCCTCGGTAGAGTTCCGTGTGCCCTCTCTGACGGCCAAAGCCTTTTACCTCGGTAACAGTGACACCCTGCACACCGATTTCAGACAACGCACTGCGCACGTCGTCTAGCTTAAAGGGTTTGATAATCGCGGTGACTAACTTCATGAAAACCTCGCAATACTTATTTTTTGGCCGGCGCCCACTCACCGAGGGCAGAGTATGGCTCAAGCCGTGGCGTTTATGAAGTGACCTTGCAAATGAAAATACCGCAGACAAAAAAAACCCGATCAATAGACCGGGCTGCTTTACACATAGCAGGATTAGCGATTAGCAACAGCGCTCTTCGTTCCTGTTGTCTCAAGGTCGAACCGGTCTGCCTGCATGACTTTTACCCATGCCGATGTGAAGTCGTTTACAAACTTAGCTTCACCATCGTCAGCACCATAGACCTCTGCAATCGATCGCAGTTCAGAGCTGGAGCCAAACATCAGATCGACCGGTGTTGCGGTCCAACGACGATCGCCCGTCTCTCGGTCTGTTGCAAGGTAGACGCCGGGGAACTCTGTCGATGCAGACCACTCAACACCCATGTCCAACAGATTGACGAAGAAGTCATTACTCAACTGTCCGGCCCGGTCTGTTAACACACCATGCTCGGAACCATCGGCGTTGGCACCCAAGACGCGAAGACCACCAGTGAGGGCTGTCATTTCAACCGGTGTTAGATCGAGCAGATTTGCCTTATCGATCATTGCTGCTACCGGCGCCATGTAGTTGCGGTCTTCGTCGTAATAGTTGCGGAAGCCGTCAGCCACCGGCTCCAACGCCGCAAAAGAAACGACATCTGTCTGTGCTTGTGATGCGTCCATCCGACCCGGCGTGAACGGAATTACAAGTTCATGTCCACGCTTTGCAGCGGCACTCTCAATAGCAGCTGCGCCGCCGAGTACAATCACGTCCGCCATACTCACACGCTTGCCGCCGCGAGCTTTGGCATTAAAGGCTTCTTGCACTTCTTCCAAGGCTGCAAGCGTCGCAGTGAGCTCAGTTGTATCGTTCACGTCCCAACCATTCATCGGTGCCAGTCGAACGCGCGCACCGTTGGCGCCACCGCGCATATCGCTATCGCGATACGATGATGCCGACGCCCACGCTGCCTTTACTAACGAGGACTCGCTGATACCGGCACTTAAGATCGCTTTCTTCAGCTTCGCAACGTCTCGTCCATCAATTAATACATGATCGACGGCGGGAATTGGGTCCTGCCACATCAGAACTTCCTCGGGCACATCTGAACCAACGTAGCGAGCTCGAGGCCCCATATCACGATGAGTCAGCTTAAACCACGCGCGTGCAAACGCATCTTCAAACTCTTCCGGGTTCGCAAGAAACCGCTCAGATATCTCTCGATACGAGGGATCCGCCTTCAATGACAGATCAGTCGTGAACATGATGGGCGCATGACGCACATCTGCTTGGTGCGCGTCAGGTACGGTATTTGCAGCCTGACCATCTACCGGAATCCACTGGATGGCACCCGCCGGACTCTTTGTCATTTCCCAATCAAACGCAAAGAGGTTGGCAAGATACATCATGCTCCAACGCGTCGGAGACGCTGTCCATGCACCTTCAAAGCCAGAGGTCACGGTATCCTCTGAGTGGCCCTTGCCACAGCGATTCTTCCAGCCAAAACCCTGCTCCTCTAATGCTTCACCTGCAGGCTCGACACCCACACATTCATCGGGTTTGTGAGCACCGTGCGCCTTACCAAAGGTGTGGCCACCGGCAATCAGCGCCACAGTCTCAGCATCGTTCATGGCCATGCGCCCGAAGGTCTCTCGGATGTCCTGGGCAGCTAAGGCTGGATCAGGGTTGCCATTTGGCCCTTCGGGATTGACGTAAATGAGGCCCATCTGCACTGCCGCCAATGGGTTGTCGAGTTTACGTTGTTCGCTGTACCGTTCATCGGCCAGCATGACCTTCTCGGGTCCCCAGTAAACGAGGTCTGGTTCCCAATCATCAGTTCGTCCACCGGCAAATCCAAATGTCTTGAAGCCCATGTCTTCCATGGCAACATTTCCCGCCAGAATCATGAGATCTGCCCAGCTTACACTCGCTCCATAGGCCTTCTTCACAGGCCACAACAACCTACGGGCCTTGTCGAGATTGCCGTTATCCGGCCAGCTGTTGAGTGGCTCAAAGCGTTGTTGGCCACCGCCAGCACCGCCTCGACCATCTGCGACACGATATGTACCTGCGCTGTGCCAGGCCATACGAATGAAAAACGGCCCATAGTGCCCATAATCAGCAGGCCACCAATCTTGGGAGTCTGTTAGGGTTGCTCGAACGTCTGCTTTCAAAGCATTGAGATCAACCTTTGCAAACTCTGCCGCGTAATTAAAGTCTGCGCCGTACGGGTTCGACTCTGGTGAGTGCTGACGCAAAGGTGTCAGATCTATCCGCTCCGGCCACCAAAACGTCGGGGGCTTAGCGAAGGTATTTTCTGCCTGAACTGTGGACGACATCGCCGCAAATACGGCGAGACCAGCGACAGCTAGCTTGATAGTTTTCATGGATACGACCTCCAAACGAAATTTATAGTTGTTAGACCTTTTCCGATTAACCGGTTCGATCATGCCCCTACATTAGAGCTCTTCACCCCCTGTTTCCAATCGGAATATCTGGCGAACGCAATCGCATTTAGTAATCACTCCACTAAAGCACATATCAGACAGGTAAAAAAAAGGGGAGCAAAGCTCCCCAAACATCTCACTAAATGACCTAGCGGGTGGAACTAAACTCTGGGTAGGCCTCCATGCCA
>CAJYAI010000007.1 GCA_913064725.1 uncultured Alteromonadaceae bacterium
TTTTCCGTATTTCCCTTGCGAATTCTATCGAGTACATCACCGGTCACCGCGTGCACGCGCCAGGTCTGTGTGTTGTAAGAGCTTGGAGCCCACTTCGCCGTCTCAATGATGTCATCGACAAGCTCCTTCGGTACTGGCTTAGCAAGAAAACCGCGAGCACTTTTTCTTGATTTGGCAAATTGGGTGAAATCCATTCAATTTTTCCCTTTATGAGTTATCGAATACCACGTTGAACCCACGCAACCGCAGCAAAATGATCAGGCAATCTACAGCCCTAAAAAAAAAGCATGGGTATTGAACATCCGCCCTATAATGTCACAATGTATGTCTAAACCTAAAGAGCGGTCGATATGAAAATCTTAAGAACCCCAGATAGCTGCTTCGAGGGACTGACGGACTATCCGTTCGAGCCTCACTACACGACCATCAAAACGCATGACGGTCAGGATTTGAGAATCCATCACATCGATGAAGGACCTAGAGATGGCGCCATCGTCTTGTGCATCCACGGACAGCCCGTATGGAGTTATCTCTACCGAAAAATGATTCCTTATCTGACGGCTGCCGGTCTTCGTGTCATCTGCCCGGACCTCGTGGGCTACGGGAAAAGCGATAAACCCGCAGCGCGAGAGGATTACACTTACGAGCGCCAGGTCGAATGGATGGGTGCTTGGTTAGAGCAAAATAATTTTTCAGGGGTCACGTTCTTTGGTCAGGACTGGGGCGGTCTCATTGGCCTTCGACTGGTCGCCGCCCACCCGGAACGCTTCGATAACGTGGTTATCGGCAATACGGGCCTGCCGTACAACCCGGATGTACCGCAAGCAATGGTTGATGAGGTCGAGGACTATCGTGCCAACGCCCCCACCCCCACGCTGTTTGGCATGTCCAAGGCACTTCGATCACTCTCATGGGACGGCAAGGCCCCAAATCCGGCTCGCATCTTCGCCGTCTGGCAGAAATTCTGCTGGGAGACAGTCCATCCACCCTTTGGGCTGATGTTATCGATGATGACCGAGCAACAACCGACCCTCATGAAACTCGCAAGAGCTCTGCTCCACAAATTGGGTATACGAGCGCCGCTGCCATCGTCCCTTGCCAAGGCTTATGACGCACCCTTCCCAAGCGCCGAGTACGCCATGGGTCCGCGCGCCATGCCGAGCCAGGTGCCCTCGCTGCCAACGTCACCATCACTCGAGCAGCAACGACTCGCTTGGGAATTTTTCGAGGGCTTCGAAAAGCCCTTTGTCTGTGCCTTTGCCGACGATGATCCTGTCACCAAAGGCGGTGACGCCATTTTCTTAAACCGAGTACCCGGCACCAAGGGGCAGCCCCACACCACTATCAAAGGGGCTGGGCACTTCCTGCAGGAAACGCGACCCAAAGAGGTGTCTCAGGTCATTATTGACGTCGTAGCACGGTCGGCCGCCTAGGCCGACCTATTGTTGTGAGGACCGCATACGGCGGCGATTCTATGCGCCCCGCTCTCAAGCGAGTGCGCCCAATCACCAACCTCATCTAGGATTCGTTGAGTTCCCGGGCCGTCATCTTCCCCAGCTGTGACATGTGCACTTCATCTGGACCATCGGCGATGCGCGAGAAGCGCGCCAGCGTGAATACATCGGGAATCATGGTGTCCTGAGAAACGCCCATACCGCCAAATACTTGCATGGCCCGATCAGCCACCTGTTGAGCCATATTGGGTGCGACAATCTTCACCATACTGATGTAAGGTCTCGCAGCGGTCATGCCCTCGGTATCCATCACATAAGCCGCCTGTAACGTTAGCAACCGTGCCTGCTCAATATCACAGCGACAACGGGCAATCTCATGTTGGACACTAGTCTTTTTAATGAGTGGCTCACCAAACGCCACGCGCTCTTCCGCTCGCGCGCACATGAGCTCTAAGCAGCGCTGCGCCATGCCAACAAGCCCCATGGCGTATTGGAAGCGACCTGGTCCCAACCTGCCCTGTGCAATCTCGAATCCGCATCCCTCGCCCTTAATCATATTCGTGACGGGTACCCGCACATTCTCAAACAGAAGCTCAGCCTCGCCGCCCGGCGAGTGGAGACTGTCAAACACGCGCAGTGGACGCACCAAGGTTATTCCCGGTGTATCTCTGGGTACCAATATGGTCGAGTGCTGTCGGTGGCGAGGGTTCTCGGGGTTCGACTTCCCCATGACCAGCATGATTTTACATCGTGGATTGATAGCACCCGTGGTCCACCACTTACGGCCATTGAGCACGTACTCATCGCCGTCACGCGTTATCTCCAGCTCCATGTTGGTAGCATCGCTAGAGGCCACCTGAGGCTCGGTCATGGCGTACGCACTTCTAATTTCACCGGCTAACAAAGGGTCAAGCCATTGCTTTTGCTGGGCCTCCGTACCGTATTTCGCCAGTACTTCCATGTTGCCGCGGTCAGGCGCGTTGCAGTTGAATACGGGCTGGGCCCACAAGACCTTGCTCATGGTCTCAAACAAGGGGGCGATTTCGACATTACTGAGCCCAGGACTCCATGGCGCGTACTCGCGGGGTAAAAATAAATTCCACAGACCCTCAGCTTTCGCCAGCTCACGGAGTTCATCAAACCAAGGCGGTGTGACCCAGAGGTTATCTTGATCCAAACACCACTCGTGCCAATCATGCTCACGCGGGTAAATATGCTTATCCATGAACGCTTGTAGCTGAACGTTTAATGCAACAACCCGATCGTTTAATTCAAAACCCATGATCTTGTCCCCTATTTCACAGCAGTGAGAGCCACTCCGGCCGTGCGGCCCGTTTGTTGTCGTTAACCAGTCTAATCAAGACTCACGGCGCAAACAGCATTGCTTCAACACCGGTCCCTTTAAGCACCGAATCAACCAGCGCTCGGTCCGATGATCCAAGCGCCTGATACTGCTCATTCGTCCACCGCATACACTTGGCCTGATAGGGGAAGGTTTGCTGCACCCATGGTGCACCGTCAATCTCGCATTCCCAGGTCTTTTCACCCCTCTCCACGGCCTTTGCGTTCGCTAACTGTGCCGGCGCATAGACGCGACCAATTTCAGACAGTAGGTCACGCAGACTTTCGGGCTGTTCCTCAAGATCAGTCCAGTCCTGTCGTGTGGGTTCTAGTCCACTCTGATCATGAATTTGATCCACCCAGGCCACGGTTCGTGGCGATACTTCGTGGGCAATCGCTCGAGACGTGGGATCAAACCCAACCAGCTGCGTTAGCTGACCGTGCAAACCGAAATCGCCTGCACCGGGGCGGTTACCAAGCATGAACTTCTGGTTCGTCAGGTGGGATTCCATTGCCGCAAGAAAACGTCGATAGCTTGCATCAATCACAGGGGCCGTCGTGTCATTCGAGCCCACGACGTAGAGCCGGCTAATTTGACGCTCTGCAATATGGTGTTTGTATTGCTGAAAGAACTCGTCCGGCATACTCACGTCCATACCCAGAGGCAGTAGTGTCCCCGCATTGTCCGCATCCTCGGCAAAATGCCAGCGGTAATGGAACATGTATTTGGTACACCACTCGTCGGCGAAGTCCTCAATTAGGTAGTCGATAAAGGCCAATGCCGGATCCTCTGGCAACACCGATCGACCCGAGTACATCGTCTCGAGACGCCGAATAATGGGTGTCGAATCACACTCAGCAGAGACGCCTGTGTCGCCCTCAAAGAAAAACGTCGGCATGAAAATAGGACGTGGCTTTTGGACACCCATAGCATCGCACAACGCATCCGGTTGTCCCCATTGAATACTATAAGGAATGCGGCGGTAGCGAAGCAGCGCCACCATTTTTTGCGTGTAGGGTGAACCCGTGCCGCCAACTAATTTTAGTGGGGTTTGTGATGTCATTGTTAGTCTCGTTTTTATCTGCGACAAATGTGGTAAATATTGACATAATTGATGTCAATATGTAAGCCTCAACGCCAAATACGAGGACCTTGCTATGTACCCTGGCGAATATGAGCTTATTGGCAGTGAATTAAGTTTTTTTACCCGCAAACTCGAAGCTCAACTGCGCTTTCAGCAGATCCCTTGGCATTACCAATTTAAAACAGAAGCGCGAAAAGTAGAACTTGAAGCAAAAGCCGGTACGCATTTCATACCATTGCTAGCCACTCCCGATAAGTGGTTACTGCAAGACACCATCGCCATCGGTCCACTCCTGGATGGCCGTTTTAACGACCAACCCGTCATACCAAAGACACCGCTTCAACGGTCCCTTTGCTTTGTCTTGGAAGACGCTTTCAATCACTGGCTCGGTCGCATCTGCCTACATTCCCGCTGGTGCTATCCAGAAAATGTGGCATGGGTCGGTCCTCGTTTTGGAGCAAATCTAATGCTCGATCGCTCAATCGACGTGCCACTTACAGACGAAGAGATTGAGCAATTTTCCAACCTAGGACCGGCTATGAATGCAGGGTTCGGGAAGCACGCCTGCGAGGCAAACGGTGCTGGAATCGAAGGCGGGGCTGCCGTGAAAGCCGATTTCAAGGAGATGCTAGACGTTCTCTCCCAGCACTTTGCCAATCACCGATTTCTACTGGGAGATCGCCCTTGCCTAGCAGACTTTGCCCTCGCTGGCGCGAGCAAGGCGCATTTCATTACCGATCCCGAGCCCAAAAGCTGGCTAGGGCAATATGAAACGATGTTGACGGAGTACACCGAGTCCTTCTTTATAGATGATGTGATTGAAGCGGCCGCTTGGTGTGACGACGACAAATTGCCCGATACGGTCGCCTCGATTGTTAACTACTTTGCGCGGACCTATTTTGTGTCCGCATCGGCAAATATTACCGCTGGTCTAGCGGGAGAGAAATTTTACGAATATGACATTGGCTACGGTGTGACTCGGGCTCGAACAGCCCGGAGGCTAAATCAGGCTCGCTTGCATGTTAAGGAAGAGTTGAATCTCGTGAATGCCGCTCAAGATCCATCGGTTCGGACACTTCTCGAGGAAAACGGTATCTTGTCGTACTACTTACAATAAAAACGGACGATCGCTCAGATCTCCTTAGGACTTTGTCATGACGGCTCGCATGAAAATCTGGTTTCTCCCTGCCCTCTTCTTTGCTCTTTTCCTCTTTTGGTACACCCCGACGGGCGGCCCTCTCTCTGACGTCGAGATCGATAACTTCATCGTGAAAATGGAAGAAAACGGGAGCTCACGGGAAGCAATCGCGATGATCAGGCAATTTGGTGAAGAGGATACCGGCAAGCATTTCATCATGATCAATAACATCGACTACAACGAAACACCTGGGAACGTCGTCGGTGCAGCGCCGGGAGAAAATGCGCAGCAACTCATGGACCGTTACATGGGACATATGATCCCGGCCATGCTCTCGCGGGGCTCACATCCTGTCATGATGGGGCCGGCCGCCTATCGGAGCATGGATGTCATTGGCGTCGAGGGTGTGGACATATGGGATATGGGCGGGTTAGTACGCTACCGAAGTCGACGTGATTTCCTCGAGATCGTGACGGATCCGGCGTTTAGCGGAAAACATCACTTCAAAGCGGCAGCACTGGAGAAAACCATCGCCTTCCCCGTCGAGCCCGACTTCAATCTGGGAGATCCGCGGCTACTTATCGGACTTTTGCTTCTTGCTTTAACGGCATTGGCGGACGCTCGGCGTTCATCACAGGGCGGGTAGGATAAGCGACTATAATCTTCGCCTACTCTACCGAGGTGATTACTGTCCATCCCCTGGGCTCAGCGCAGCGAAGTCATTGAAGGGCTAAACCCAAACCTCGAGGTTATCGGCACGTTCGATGCGTCGGTTTAGGGATGCGTCGAGAATGGCAGTCATGCCCGACTTGCTAAGCACCGCGTCGACAGCGGACTTTTCGGTTTCAGACAGACTCGCGTAATCGTCCTGAACCCGCTGCAAAAGATAAAAACGATGCGGTTGAGCCAGGGCTTCGATGGTATCCCCCCGTAAAACAAAGGTTGCCGTCCCGGCCGCTTGAGCTAGTCGGCCCACTGCCGGGGCACCCGTTTCCGGTTTATTTTCAGCCAACCAGCCATTAATTGAATCTGCCGCAGCGAGAGTTTCCGGCACAAAATCCTCGGCCAAAATTCGTAAGACAGCCATCAAGGACTGAGGCACGTCATCGTCATCAATAAACTCTGTACCTGCGTTAAAAAACTCCGGCACGTCCTGATCGGCACGATTCATTCGCTCAACCCATCGATGCACTGAGACTGCTCGCTGCTGCATGAGCTTTGCCGGGTGCGGATCGCGGCCCAAATGCGCGTACATCGGCGCAACGAGACCAAAGTCGCCCACGCTGGGGCGCCACCCAAGTAAGTACGGGTAGTGCTCGAAATGCGTATTCAAAGCCTCGAGATAATCGAGATAGAGCGATTCAACCACCGCCTGAGTTTGCTCGGTAACACCAAAAATCGTCGCGGCATAGCGCATGCGATTCATCATGGCTTCGGTCTTTTCGGCCCTTTCCGGTGTGTCGCGCTGCGAGTGAAGGAAGTGGTATCGAACAAAGGCTAGATTGTCCTCGGGAAAGCTCCATCGATAGTGCATGGCTGGCCGCAATAAGCCATCGGTGCCAATGACGTCAAACAGTGCACTGATAATACGCTGCTTGGGACCTCTCGGCTGGCTAGGCCGACCACTTTCCGCCTCGAAGTGTTCAATGATGGCGGCACCGTCGCGAATAACCTCACCCTCTGGCGTCACCAGTGTGGGAATGGTCGCTAACTTCCCCTTGGGTAAGACCTCTGCCTTGAAGCTCTCGTGACCTGTGGAAAGCTCCTGAAAGGGGATCTGGTGCTTGATGAGATAACTGCGCACGCGCCCCGAATACAAGGAATGTGTCATCGCATACAAAGTGTAAGGTTCAGCCATTTATGCTCTACCGTCATGAACTCATTCGTATGGGTAAGCCTTTGTTTGCGGCTTAGAAGATCCCAGCATTCGCTGTTTCTATATTCAGCTGCCCCGCCAGCCCCGCCGACCGGTGCACGGAAATCTCCTGATACTCAGGCAACTGCATCATCTCCAACATGGCGGCCCGCGATGGGTACTGAGCGATAGCGACCGTATCCCATAGATCTTCAACCTCGCCCAGCATGAGGCGACTGACATCACCCGAGAATACGAGTTTTCCGCCAACCGTGGCCAGGGTCTTCATGACGCCCCTTGAATAAAGAGCGTAGGCTTCCTGACCCGTGAGCTCAGTCTCACGCCCGTCTTGATAGGTCGCCTTATCCTTAAACTTCAAAAGATTGACCATGCTAATTGGACCGTCGGGGCCCGGGGCCAAAAATCCTGCCATTTGTTCCTGTGTGGGAGTAACGCTGTTTTCCACTTTCATGATGTGCCTCCGATTGGCAAGACGACTCTGTCGTCATCGTTAAATCGTAGTCCAACCCTTAGTTGGGCCAATAAATGTAGTCATCACCCTCTTCAAAAGGCTCAATGATGGTTTTATCAATGGTAATTGCGCTCTCAAGCACTGCGGGATAAAGCGCAGGGCGAGCGTCAGCTGCATGCGCATCTAAGAGCGCTAAAAGCTCAGCAACTTTATCCGGCATAGAGGTTGCGAGATTTATTTGCTCAGTAGGATCCTCAGCCAGATTGAAAAGCCATATTTTAGCTGGACGTTCTGTGACCTGTAACTTCCAATCCTTGTGGCGGACCACACGATAATGTCCGCTTTGCCAAAACAATGTGTCACGGTCCCACGCCTCGATGCCCAAGCCTGTTGCGAGCGGCAGCAAGTTTTCACCATCGATAGCCACACCCTCAGGTTCCCGGGCATTGGCCGCAGCCGTTAATGTCGGCATGACGTCAATATGTGCAACTGGCTCGTCAGACACTGTCCCGGGAGAGATGCGCGCAGGCCACTTCATCATGAGTGGCACACGAATACCGCCCTCAAACTGGCTTATTTTCCAACCGCGGAATGGTTTATTGATATCAGGTAAGCCAATGTAGCCCGGCCCACCGTTGTCGTTAGTGAAAACAACGAGCGTGTTGTCGGCTATTCCTGCCTCCTCCAGTGCCCCATTAATTCTGCCAACACTCCGATCAAGCGACCGAATCATCGCTGCGTAGACACGTTTGCGATGTGGTTTGATATCTCCTACCGCCTCGTAATCCTCGCGAGTCGCCTGCAGAGGCGTGTGAACCCCCCAGTGACCTAGGTACAGAAAAAACGGCCTGTTTTTATTGGCTTTGATAATGTTGATCGACTCGTCCGTCCAGTAGTCTGTCAGATAGCCACCGGGCTCGAACGGACCCTCATCACCCGGGCTAAAACTATTCGCGAAGCCCATTCTTGCCCACAAGAACTGATCGATAGGATCAAAATCAAGTTTTGCATTCACAACATTCGGATGATCTTCTGGTAAAAAAAGGCCGCTCGCCATCAACAGGCTTTGATCGAAACCCTGCTCGTGCGGGGCCATGCCATCTTTTCGACCTAAATGCCATTTTCCGATGTGGAAGGTGGCATATCCCCTGCCTTTCAGAATCTCGGCAATCGTAACCTCCTCGGATGGTAGCCCCTGCTGCTCATAAGGAGGCTTACTTTCATCCAGGGCAGCGTCATAGATCATGGGCGGACCCCCTCTGCCCATTTCTGCTGAAATTCGCGACAGCATCGGCGCCATGCCAGAGGGTGTGGGTGTGAATTCAAATCCGGTGCGCGTCGGGTAACGCCCCGTCATCAACATGGCACGCGACGGCGCGCAGGTGCCGGCACCAGAGTAAGACTGCGTAAAGACAACCCCTTCTGCGGCTAACTGATCGATATGCGGCGTCTTGACACGCCCATCAGCCAGTCCTCCGCCAAAAGTGGAGATGTCGTTGTAACCCAGATCGTCCGCGACGATTAAGATAATGTTGGGTGGACGCTCACTGAGAGAGACGAATGTGTCTTTAGGGCCTTGGCTCCAGGGGATGTCGCGCGGGGCACCTACCTCGTATTCGTTTGCCGACTGATACTTCATCAGTGCCAGCAACAGTTTCGTTTGATTTTGATAAGCGAGTACGCCCGCGATAAGCACTAATCCAGCGACGACAAGTAAGTATTTTTTCACGCATCCGTCTCCAACGCCGTCTGACAAACCACTATTATCTGCCACAAGCAATTATTTGGTCATAGATTATGTCAATTTATGACTAAGGCGCAAACATTTGTGTCTAGCGCTTTGGCAGACGTTAGGGTCGCTAGATCAATCCGAGGTGAGCAGAACCATCAGCAACGATATCACGACCGTACGGCTAGCCTCTAAAGACAAGCCTTGCTCACTGCGCAGACGATGCCACATTTCAAATGAGGTGACGGCATCGACCGCCTCCTGTGCGGGCTCAGATAGAGCGCCCAGCTCGGGTAGCCAATCTACTATGTCTTTGCGTAAAGCGCGTTGATTGCGCGCATAATTCTTACGGAGCATTTCATAGCGCCATAGCTGTGCTTTAGTCCCGAGCATCATGTTTGTTACCCGCTCAAACGCATGGGCACGATGCGCAACGGCACTGTCAATTCGCTGCGCCAATGTACCGGTTCTGTCACCCCCTCTAAATAGTGACTCATATGACTCCCGAATATGATCATCAGCAACCTTAAAAAGCGATTCCATATCCTCAAAATGTCTAAAAAACGATCGAATCAAGACGCCTGCCCTGTCTGAAATTTGCTGGGCGGTAGGAATCAGCACGCCCTCCTCCTGAAGCGCTACGGCCGCATCAATAATGGCCAGCCGAGTCCGCTCGCTCCGAAGCCGTCGCCCATCAACCGCTGTGATCTTATTCTCTGACATTTACCCCTCTAGCCCGACTTGGCGTGTATAGACTTTTTTACCGACCATGCGCTCCTATATATTTCTAGCTTAAGCGTATTACATGATCGGATCCATGCCCGAGTCCGCCGGTACAGCCGACCGCTCGCCCAACCGACAAGTAACTGAGACACGACATATCGGCAACTACACGGCTTGCGCCGACTGTCGAGGTCATACGATCTGTTACTGTCTACAAAACGCCGATACTATTAATCGGTCCTCGCCCATTATAAGACTAACCTCGGTGTTCTTAACTCAACTGGCGAGGTAAGCTCTGGAAACAAGCACCCGAGAGGAAATTCATGGCTATGACACGATCTTCATTTCACCCGCACCTCGCAGCATCACTAGCGTGCTTACTCTTCGCCGCTCCCGTGGTTGCCAGTGAAGGCGTCCTGACAAGCATTGAGAGTCGATCGCAACAACTCACGGAGTTGAGCGACTACATTTGGGATTTGGCAGAAGTGGGATACCAAGAAACGCGCTCCAGTGCCGCACTGAAAGACATGCTGTCAGCGGAGGGCTTCACCATCCAAAGTAAGGTCGCTGACATACCCACCGCCTTTGTGGCGAGCTATGGATCCGGCGAACCTGTTATTGCCATCATGGGCGAATTCGATGCCTTACCGGGTATCAGCCAAGACGCTGTGCCCTTTGAGCAAAAAATCGCAGGTAAAAATGCGGCTCAGGCCTGTGGACACCACCTGTTTGGCACGGGCTCAGCCGGCGCGGCTATTGCTGTGAAAGAATGGCTCGAGCGCACGGGTACAGCGGGAACCATACAGTTTTTCGGTACGCCAGCCGAAGAGGGTGGCTCTGGGAAAGTCTATATGGTTCGCTCAGGGCTGTTTGATAACGTAGACACCGTGATTCACTGGCACCCCTCCTCCGTCAACGCCGCCGACTCAGCGAGTACGCTGGCAAACCGCTCAGCGAAGTTCACCTTCTCGGGCGTCTCATCTCACGCCGCTGCCGCACCCGAGCGCGGACGGTCAGCCCTTGACGCCGTAGAGTCCATGAACTTTATGGTTAATTTACTGAGAGAACACGTCCCCACCACAACGCGCCTGCACTATGTCATCACAAACGGCGGCTCTGCGCCTAATGTCGTACCCAACACCGCGCAATCATTTTACTACGTGAGACACCCTGATGAAGCCACCCTGCGCGATATTTGGGATCGGGTTGTGGCGACCGCCGAGGCCGCCGCTATGGGTACAGGCACGACGATGAGTTACGAGATCATTCACGGCAATTACAGCGTTTTACCCAATGACACCTTAGCGAAGGTGATGCACGAGAAGCTATCGACAGTAGGTGGCGTCGACTACGATGAGGCGGATGAGAAATTCGCTGACGCGCTGGCGAAAAGCTTGCCCAATGGTATTTACAACAGGGCGCAGGCCTTCGAGATAAAGCCTTTCGAAACAGGGCAACGTGGAAATGGCTCCACCGATGTGGGCGATGTCAGCTGGACTGTTCCAACGGTCGGTCTGAGCACCGCCACATGGGTACCCGGAACGGTCGCTCATACTTGGCAGGCAGTGGCCGCAGGTGGCACCCCAATCGGGCATAAAGGCATGATTGTAGCGGCCAAGTCGATCGCACTAACGGCAGTCACGCTCTTTGAAAACCCGGCGAC
Organism: uncultured Alteromonadaceae bacterium; assembly: GCA_913064725.1. Lineage (GTDB taxonomy): Bacteria > Pseudomonadota > Gammaproteobacteria > Pseudomonadales > Halieaceae > Luminiphilus. Next base: position 11,461 of record CAJYAI010000007.1, read on the forward strand.
GCTGGTGAAGGCCAGAGCAGAATTCGATCTCCGCCGCGGACCAAACTTCCAGTATGAGGCTCTGCTAGGAGATAGAGAGCCGCCGCTGGACTACCGCCGCTAACAGGCCGACACCGTTATCACCAGCCAGTCTCAACGAATGTTTGAGGGACCGTTTTAAGGCGGACGCGAGAACGCGCTGCTGATAGGGAAGATGTTCGACGTAGTCTGGCAGCATGTCGTCAAAACTGTCGGAGTGAGCCGCCTGCTCCTGAAATCCCTCGAGAAAGAGTACGAGAGATTCTCTGACGTATTGACTGAGTTCTTTATCAAACGTCAATTTCCAGGTCATATCCTGACTTAACTGACAAGCAGCAACGTAATCCCCGGGCATACGATCACCCCACTCTGGCGGCGATACGAGTGACAACTGCCACTCGCTGGTCGTCCGGTAAAGAAAATAAATGTTGCCTGCGACGACCCGAAACTTGAAGGCCGCCGACAATACAAGGCTCGAACACCAATAATCGAGCAGTGCCTCATCTGCAGATTTTGCCCGTATTTCAGCGGGCGCCGACTCAGCCATTTGCTGCAGCACCATCACAAGACCTTTGCCTTGCGGGTTCCCCTGGGGATGAATGATTTCAGTCATATCGCTGTCCTATCTAACCAGCCAACTCAGGTTGCGCTGCTAAAATGGCGTCTTTAACGCGTTGCGGGATGGGTCGGCTTTTACGCGTCTCCCTGTCGACGAAGACGTAGACAAAACTGCCACGGGTAGCGATTTCATTAGTCGTCGTATTCAGCATTTCAAAGTCTAAGGTGCAGCTAGAGTTCCCCAGTCTAGTGAAACTGCAAGACACATCCAAAATGTCCCACGCCAGGCACTCGCCGACAAAGTCGATGTTGGCGTTTGCGGTGAAGGTCAAAAAGTCTCCATCAGGCCCTGCATCCCACCCAACTTGCTCGAGGTACTCAGACACCACCTCATCCGCGAGCACCAGATAGCTCCCAAAATAGGTATGACCATTGGCATCGGTATCGGCAAATCGGACTTTGATTTGCCCGGTGTAAGCAGCTTTCATCTGACTCATTCCTCTTACTCGTTCGTAACTTTTAACTCAACATCGGCGCAAGCGCACCCGTGATGGGCGCCGAAGTATGGGTGGTATTGTTACGACTTTCCATGCCGCAAATGCCCCGATTAGATCGGGCCACCAGGCCAACTCAGCAGATTGGCTAGCAGCACCCGCACAATGTCACTCACAGCGTACGCGGCGTAGGGCAAAACAGTTCGGTCATATTGCCAGCTAGACGTTAATGAGACTTACATCGATCAGCCAAACCCCTTATCATTCGCGCCGTCTCAAAACGACAGCGTTATTACCCGGGGGAAATGAATGAATACGAATGTCATCGTAGCGGTATTTACGATCGCAGTTACAGCCATTATTTGGTTTGGTACAACACGCAATGACGCATCATGGACTGGCAACCGCAATGTGTGTGTGGGCGAGTGCTATGAAACGTGGAAATCAGAAAACGGCGGCAGCATTGCTGATATCGAGCGAACCAAGCAAGACCTGCTAGCCGCCGCATCGCCCGAGGCACTGGGTGAGAAGTATTACGGGCAGTGCATTGCATGCCACGGCGGCAATGGCGAAGGCGGAATTGGACCTATGCTTGCAGGGCAGACGGTCGCCGTCATTACCGATAAGCTGACAGGCTACCGCGCTGGTGAGGCGCGTGGCGCCCAGTCTGCACTGATGTGGCCCGTCGCTAAAGCCATGAGTGACAGTGATATCGCTAATATCGCCGCCTACGTCGGTACACTTTAAACGCAACTACTACGAGGCGACTTTCGTTGCCTCATCTTTTTCTTTTTCGAAGAATTGCCACGCGACTCCCGCTAATGCGACCGGACCAACTAGAGGCAGCAGCGACAGAGACATTTGCGCGCAACCGCTAATGAGCACAGCCACTTTCAACCATTCCTGCAGCCGAAAAAAGGCTGACTGCTCATTACTCAACAGCGCTGCATTCGCCACCGCCAGCCACAGCATCATGGCCCAAGCCCATGTCTCATAGCCACTGAGCGCCTCCGCCTGTTGAGCAATGACCAGTATCATTGTGATCAGCAGAAGATTAAAGACGCCACTAGTTTTCCGCGCTGAGGGCACCGCCGGGTCATATCTGACCGGGGCCTTTCCATCACCATGGACACCGGCTTTCTCGGCAAGATCCGTGGGTTGCCAGGCAGGATGCGATAGAGGAACTCTGATGCGATCGCGCCAATGCTGCGTTTCCCACATGTCGTTCATCATGTCCCGGTACACATGAAGCCAGGCAGTCAGGGGTGACCAGGACCGGATGGGCTTGGTAATGCCATAGACGCAGGGCTCTGAGGGCAATTCACGTTGGTAAGAATCGAACAATCGGTCCCAAACAATGAACACCCCGCCGTAGTTACGGTCGAGGTAGCAGGCGTTTCGGGCATGGTGGACGCGGTGATTTGAGGGGGATACAAACACGTATTCAAACCAACCAAGCTCGCCAACGTGTTCCGTGTGCACCCAAAATTGATAAATCAGGTTAAGCGCGCCGACCGTCACCACCATTTCCGCAGGAACGCCAATGAAGAACAACGGCGTGTAAAAAATCCAACCAAATAGGAAACCTGAGCTTGTCTGGCGCAGCGCAGTCGACAAGTTGTAATCCTCGCTTTGGTGATGAACCACGTGCGCAGCCCAAAAAAGTTTTACTTCATGTCCCGCTCGGTGCGACCAGTAGTAGCAAAAGTCGTAGAGAACAAAGGCGAGTATCCAAGAGCTCCATCCCTCGACACTCCAGACAGTGAAGGGCGTTACCGATGCGAGCCAGGCATAAATGGTGCCACCCACTCCGAGTGCTACGAACCGACGTGCCTGAGACAAGCCTCCTAACATCAAACTACTGATGGCATCGGTCAGTCGATAGGTATCTCGGCCACGCCATCGTCCCCATAGCCACTCAGCCGCTATGGCAAGAAGAAAAAACGGAACAGCGTTGGCAATCAAATTCATCGTTTGAGTATAGCCGTATCACTCATTATTCCCTACGCCCTAGCAACGCAAAGAGCAGCCGAGATCGATGCTCGAGCCAGAATAAAACAGAACAGCACGGCACGGCACGGAACAGTACAGAATATAATGCCGCCGGATTAAGCCGTCACCAGTAACCACGCGTAAGCGTTATCATCTTTTCGTCATTTCGCTTACCCTCCTCCGCACGTAATACAGAACGACAATCCGGACTTTTCGTCACCTTGGGAATACCTATCGATGCTTAAATGCCTTAGACCTCTGTCAATGACTCTCGTCGTCCTTGTCTTGAGCACCTCACAAACCCTATCTGCAGAGTCATTCGAAGCCAGTATTGAGCGCGATCAATACGGGGTACCACACATCTATGGCGCCACGGATGCAGACGCTGCATTCGGGCTCGCCTATGCTCAGGCTGAGGACGCATGGCCCATCATGGAGGGTAGCTTGCCCTTTTTCAGAGGTTCCGCCGGCCTCTACGAAGGGCGTGAGGGAGCTCAGTCTGACTACTTGGTTAAGTGGCTCGATTTATGGGGTACGTTGGACCGGGACTATGAACAAGTGCTGTCGCCCGAGATCCGGCGCTACGTTGAAGCATTCGCTGAGGGTTTCAATGCTTTTATAAGGGACAATCCGTCAGAGGCTAAGCACCCAGAGTTACTTCCCATCACAGGAAAAGACATCATAGCCGGCCACATGCTGCGCCACCCGCTGTTCTATGGCTTCGATGGCCCAGTGCTTGAGTTATTCGGCGAGGAGCGACCCAATACCGTCAGTAAAGCGCCCTACAATCCAAAGCCAAAAGATCCCATAGGATCTAATGCCACAGCCATTGCGCCCTCGCGCACTGAAGACGGATCTACCTACCTCATTATCAACTCTCACCAGCCCCTGACAGGGCCTGTCGCATGGTATGAGGCACATTTACAGTCGGGAGAAGGACTCGATGTCATGGGCGGCCTCTTCCCGGGTGCGCCCACAATTGGTGTGGGCTTTACCAAGGAGCACGGCTGGGGCGCTACGGTAAATAAGCCAGATCTTGTCGACATCTATGTCTTGGAGATGAATCCTGACGATCCGAATCAGTATCGTCTCGATGGCGAGTGGCAAAACCTCGAGGTCAGCAAGGTGAAACTCAAGCTGAAGCTCTGGGGCTTTTTCCCCTGGTCCGTCAGCCGAGAGGTCCTGCGATCAGTCCATGGCCCGGCGCTGCGAACCGACCACGGTGTTTATGCTATCCGATATGCTGGCATGGATGAGATGAAGCAGGTCGAGCAATGGCTCGCGATGAACAAAGCGAAAAATTTTGAGGAATGGCAGGCGGCAATAGCGCTGAATTACATCCAAAGCTTTAACTTTGTTTATGCCAATCGGCACGGCGACATCCATTTCATCCACAATGCTCAGCTGCCAATGAGGGCCCCTAACTGGCAGTGGGATCAATACCTGCCGGGAGATCGATCGGACTTAATTTGGGATGCCTACCACCCGACATCGTCACTACCACAGGTCACCAATCCATCTTCCGGCTTCGTTCACAGTGCAAACCAGACACCGTTTAATATCACGGCTGCAAGCGACAATCCTCGTCAACGTGATGTGCCAGCCAATGGCGGATGGCAGACACGAATGACCAATCGTGCCACCAGAGGGCTGGAGCTATTCGAAGATTTCGGTGAAATTTCATTTGATGAAGCTTGGCAGCTAAAGCATGACAATAGCTACTCGATTAACTACCGAGGTATAGCATTTCTGCAGCAAGTCACCAGCTTGCCAAAAACTAGCGACCGGATCGCCGAAGCCATCGACATCCTCTCAAACTGGGACCGGGCTACCGACAAAAATAATCGCGGCGCCGCGCTGGGGGTCTGTGTACTCGCCGCTGAGTGGCAAGCTGAAAGTGGTGGATCGTCAAATCCAGACCCGCAACCCATACTCGATGACTGTATCGAGCAAACATTAGACATAGGTGGGCGCCTCGACCCTCGATGGGGAGACGTGAATCGTCATGGTCGGGATGATACACACTGGCCGGTCGCGGGCGGTCCCGATACGCTGCGTGCGATCTACAGCCGACGGCTCGACGGCGATGACCACCTAACGGCTGTCGCTGGTGACGGACTTTATTACCTTATTCGTTGGATGCCTGACGGCGACATGCGGGCGCTCGGCACTCACCAATATGGTAATGACATGACCAACCCCGATTCACCGCATTATCTTGATCAAGCAGAGGATTTTACGAACGAAGTTCTCCACCAACCCCTTTACTCGGATCAGGATAGGATTGGCCGCATAACTCGGCGCTACGATGTTCGCTCAGATTAGAAGCCAAGTGGACGACTAGCTGCTCGAAGTCACCCCTTGCCGGAAGGACCTCGAGGCCCCAGAAAAAGCGACCCTGCCCGGCGTTCCGAAGCGGCGATAGTATGGGCTGAGACAGGGCGATCTGGCTGACGCAACGCACCCTCCCCGTTAGTCTCAGCTGAGTCCCATTTTGGCGGCTTTCATCTGTCACGGGCGTTGCCGATTGATACGATGTCTGGACGATGCAAACACACAATAGCGTATAGCCGGCTCATAGCCATGGCCAGCGTTCAACTCATAGGAAACGCCACCGATGGTTATCAGTTAACCGTCGATGGTGTTCCGTTCTTCGTCAAGGGAGTTGGGCTCGAGTTTGGTCAGCTCGCATCATTGAAAGAAGCCGGTGGCAACGCATTCAGAACGTGGCGCGTTGACAATGGTACACGTGATGCAATCGATATTTTAGACGAGGCCGAGGCGCTTGGACTCAAAGTCTGCATGGGGCTCGACATCGCCCGCGAGCGGCACGGATTCGACTACGACGATGCAAAAGCTGTGGCTGCACAAAATGATCAAATGATGATCGATGTCATGCGACTCAAAGGTCACCCGGCATTGCTCATGTGGGGTCTTGGTAATGAGCTCAATTTACGCGCGACCAACAACGCCGTTTGGGACGCGATAGAAGACCTCGCTTCACGTATCAAGGAAGTGGATCCAAATCACCCGGTCACAACGATGCTCGCGGGCATCGATAAACCCACGGTAACTGCTATTGCCGAGAGAGCACCCTCACTCGATTTTCTGTCGTTCCAAATTTACGGCGAAATCGATCGACTACCTGAAATCTTAAACAGCGCCGGCTATGACGGTCCGTATCAAATAACGGAGTGGGGCCCTACCGGACATTGGGAGAGTCCCGAGACAAGCTGGCAGCGCCCCTTTGAGCCGTCCAGCACACAGAAAGCCAGCGATATCAGCAGGCGTTATCAAGAGGTCATCTTAGCTGACAGCAAACGCTGCCTTGGCGCCTATTTATTTCTCTGGGGTCAAAAACAAGAGCGCACACCCACCTGGTACGGTGTGTTCTTGGCGTCTGGGGAGCGGACAGAATCTGTCGATGTCATGGAGCACGCTTGGACTGGCGAATGGCCAACTCACAGAGCACCGCAAATTCAATCTCTGCGCCTCAACAATGCCTGCGCACCAGATGACGTCATCGGCAAAGTAAACGATCTGCTTCAAGCCAACGTCGACATCAAATACACCGATCACTGTACGGTGTCGTGGCGAGTTCGAGAGGAAGTACCACTTGACCTGCAAAGTGATGGTGGCGATTTCGAGCCAACGCCGCCGACGGTCGCATCAAATTTAGACACCCAGAATACGGCATTCGAATTCTCGCTGTCCGCCCCGGGGCATTACCGTTTATTCTGCCAAGTGGATACGCCCCACCAAAGCAGTGCCGTCGCAAACATACCCTTCTCAATTGATTCTGCGCCTACGTGGCGTCAGAAATTCCTTCATTTATTCCGACGAAAATTAGTATGACGACAGATACCCTAGTAACAGTAGCGCCGACCACCCCTGAAACAGTGAGCCGCTCAACCATTCCGATGAGTCAGAAGATTGCGTTCGGAGTTGGCATGTTGGCCAATCAAATGTTCCCCGCCGCACTGGGTATTTTTATGGTCATTCTGGTGCAAAGCCTAGGTATGAGCCCCATTTTGTGGGGTCTGATTTTCTTCCTACCAAAGCTCGTAGACGCTCTAACCGATCCGCTAATGGGCTACATTTCGGATCGAACTGAATCACGCTGGGGTAAGCGGCGTCCGTTTGTCTTTATTGGCGCAGTGATCGCGGGCTTGGCTTACATCGCCATGTGGCAGTTATCTGCTGAGAACAGCCAGACCTATAATTTTTGGTACTTCCTGGCGTGGTCCATCGTCTTCTTCTTGGGCATGACTGTCTTCAGTGTCCCGTATGTTGCAATGGGCTACGAAATGAGCAGTGACTACCATGAGCGGACGCGCCTCATGGCCGTGGCGCAGTGGATAGGTCAGTGGGCCTGGGTCATCGCCCCTTGGGGGTGGATCGTCCTTTACGACCCCAACTGGTTCGCTTCCGCCACCGAAGGCGCAAGGACACTGTCAATTTATGTCGGTGTAACCTGCATGCTCTTGGCGATGGTCCCCGCCATATTCTGCCACTCGGTCGACACCACTAATACCAACGCAAAGGAATCGAATAGTTCGATATCGGACACATTCCGAGAGTTATTTACAGGGATTGGTATTACCCTAAAAAATAAGCCTTTTCAGCGCATCTGCACCGCGACCTTTTTTATCTTCAATGCCTACAACTGTGTGGCCGGCTTCGCCTTCTTCATCATTGTCTACTACATGAATGGCGGTGATCCGGTAGCAGCGGGGAACTGGCCCGCCTTATTCGGTAGCGTCTCCGCTTTATGCACGTGTTTTGTGGTCATACCGATTGTGAATTACATGGCACAAACCATAGGCAAGCACAAAACGTTTCTGATCACACAGAGCATGTCGCTCGCCGGATATGCCATGTTCTGGTGGAGTTTTTCGCCAGCTAATCCCTATCTCATGTTCATCCCTATTCCACTCTTTGTTTTCGGTATTGGCGGACTTTTTACGATAATGATGTCCATGACCGCTGATATCTGTGACCTCGATGAGCTCGAAACGCACCAGCGGCGCGAAGGTCTTTTCGGTGCGATTTACTGGTGGATGGTGAAGTTTGGAGCCGCTTTTGCCGGACTGTTGAGTGGGATAATTCTCGCGCTGGTCGGGTTCGATCAAACTGTTACCGTACAGACTGACGAGGCCCTAGCGGGTCTGCGTGCAGCCTTCATCATTGTTCCTGCGACCGGAACACTGATCGGTATTTGGGCGATGTGGAATTATGATCTTGATGAAGCTCGCGTTACGGCGATCAGAGCGGAACTCGACGCCAGATAAACCGACTAGCCCAACGCCTGTGCAATAGAGCCCTGAACAACATAGCCCTGAACAACATAGCCCTTGACAATAGAGCCCTTGACAATAGAGCTCTGAACAATAGCGCTGTAGAACAGAACCGTCGCACGGAACGCTGTGCGTCGCTCCGTTACTGATATCGCTTTACCTCGAGAGCCGCCCGACCGACGGGTGTCAGCACTGTGCAAGCACAGTGTCGACCGCCACATCCAATCGAACAATCTCCCCCGTTTTCTTAAACAAGGCCTCAGAGTCGGCTGCGGACAATCGACTACCACCTAGGATTGTATTGTGCCCACTTTTCGTGTGTACCGTGATGGTTGGCTCACTCGATAGGGACATCACAACAGGAACCTGACAGTAGGTAAATCCAAGCTCACCGGCTGACAGCTGCAGACGTCGTTCAGACCCACTGACATCGAAGTAGATCAATTCATTCGGGGAGTCGAGAAACTCGCTTTGTCTCAACATCGATGGATTAAACACGATTGCAGCCTCGCGCACTTCAACACCAAGCTCGAGTAATCGCGTCAAGATCTCCTCCTTAACCTGCCCAGTCATGCCCGGCTGACGCGCACCAGCAAAACCAGGGGTGTGCGAGTAAGGATCCGTTGGAAAAGCACCGTAAACGTCTGGCGTCTTATTAAAGCCGATGCCCTCTCGGACTTCGTAATAAGCGCGTCGCAGTTCGGCTAGGGTGGCGCTGTCGGCACCCGTTTCCTCTGCACGCTTTGCAGTCTCCATAACAGCGAGCAGCAGCTTTGACACCATGTGCCAGTAAATCGAGCCCAAGCCCTCATAGGCATACATCCCACCTGACCGGCCTGTGAAGTTTGCGCAATCGAACAGATCAGAAAAGAGCATTTCTATCGAATCTCGCTCCGCCATCACCTCAGGTTGATAACCCGATGCCGCTAAAGTCGATAGTGCCTCACTCACCGCCGTCGTATTATTGAAATGGCCTCTAAAATAGACCTGCCCTTCCTGGTCGCATTCCAGCAAGTGGCGATCACCCGCGGCCTTGAGCTTAGTCATCAGCGGTGACGATGATACGAATTCGCTCGGTACAAGATTCCGCTCCATAAACGAGGGGAGCTTGCGATCCGGATAGAGCAGATATGAGTGCTGACGCGCTGTATAAAGTCGAGACGTCCGCAAGGCTGCAAGCAGCGAGCACGACTCCTCGGGCGAGAGAAATTGCGAACTCAGAACGGCCACCTGACCTTCGAGCATTTCGTACAGATAGCGAATCTCAACACCCGAATCGCTGACCAAAATCCGGTTGTACGCGTGATACAGCCCATCGTCACGACGATTCGATGCGATGCTGACAGCGGTAATATCGCGAGCGCTAGATAAGAAATCTACGAGCGTGCCTCGCGTGATCTTGCACTTTTCTCCCGTGAATCCGCGAGCGTATATACCCTCGCGATAATGCTCGGCTGCCGTCCCCAGCGCTTGCATCACCTGTTTACGAAGCATGTTCGATACGGGTCCAGAAACCAGCGAGGCTTGATGCTCACCGAGAACGCCTGCCACGTCCGTTAGCAACTGGGCTACCTCTTGTGATAATTCAATCGTATCGATCTCAAGATCTTCAAATAAGACAACCGCCTGACCTAGGAATCGATGCAGATAACACAGCGTTACGACCGATACTCCCGTACCGACCAGGGCGTTATTCGCATCATTCCACTCTGGCCGCTGAGTATTCATCCAGATACCGGTGTCAGGAATAAAGTTCGATATTTTCGACAAGAGCGTTACCAATACTTTTTCCGCGAGATTGACCTGGTAAACAGCACCATCAGGATCAATCATGAGTCGCCCATCCGCGCCCATCTGTTCAACTCTCTCATCTATTTCACGATCGAGTGCATCATCGAACTCTATCGTGTCGTAAGGATTGCTGAGAATGCTCGCATAGGGCTTGATTCGATAAGGCACATTTGCATAAGCAAAGGCATCACGGAACATCATTGACTTCAAGGCATCAGGGTTGTGTGCCAATGATTGCTCGATCAGTTTGAGCAGGTAAATCAGCTGATGATCGCCCCAGTAACCAATATTTGCCCAGGGATTTTCGGGCTCGGGCCGCTCCCAATCGATGCCCTGACGGGTTATTCGATAGGGGTTATAGCCGTCGGCAGTCGTCGCGTTAACAAACTTCGAGATCATGTTTGCACCAAAACAGGGAATGGACGATCCAAGCGCCTCCCAGTTCTGGAAGATATCTCGCCAGTTTCCCTCGTAATTGAGAAGCTTTTGACCCTCCTCATCCTTCACTTTGATAGCGAATCGATTCCACGGACGAGAGGGGTCTCCATGTCGCCGACTGAAACTGAGGGGCAAGTATTCGCGGCATAGCCGCTCCAGACAAAGGTCGTCATTGCCGCTGAGCGCCGTGTTGAGATCGTGATAGGTAAAGTCATCGGGAAGAAGATCAAAAAATGCGGCGCTGGCCTCGGTGACGGAGGCATTCCATGCAGTGCAAAAGGCCATCAAGTCCGCCTTCTTGATCGCATAGTTCTCGATAAACAAACCACCACGCATAATATTAAACAGCACATTTGACGCATGGTGATTGGCACTGAGCGTATCGCCCGTGACCTGAATACCGTCCGAAGTGCTGATCAGTCGCTCGAGGTTGCTGGTTCCGACCTTGATATCAGCCGCTACGACGGCTCCCATATCCTCATCGCTCTTAATCAGATGTAGCATATCTCGGACTGCCGCTGGGCCTTGATTTACATCTGCCACAATGCCCCATTCGCACAATTCACCGCACTGAAGTTCTAGCGATTGATGAATAAAATAGGCTCCGCGACGTCCCACAATGTCAGACTCTTCGCTCACGCTCTCACCGCGTCTAAATTGATCGACTTGCAAGGAACTCAGCAGATAAGCGGCGTTGACCGTGCCATAAGACCAAACGGTCGTCGCCGACAACGCCTCGCTCGGCTCGGCTCGATCGGACAAGATAGAACTCATCGCGTAGATAGCAAGTCCGGAGTCTGGCACCAGTTCATTTTTTTTGTAGGCGTCTACGAGGCAGCTGAGTTCGTTCTGCGTGCCTGCCAGCACACCGAACGGCAGAATATTTTCGATACCATCGAGTATCTCGATCTTGGTGTCGCGTTGATCAATCGAGGCTATCGAGGATTGTTTAACGAAGCCGAAGCGGTCACTGGTTGACCATGAATAGCTAAACTGCAATCCGAGGTCATTGTTGATTTCCTCGAATATCAACTTGTCGCCAAGCACATTTTTATACAAGTTGCGCGTAAGGCTGTAGATGCACGCGTGTGCTTGAGCGAAAGGCTCCCAGAGAGAGCGCTTTCCCTCTCTCTCGACAATGACCACGGTCCGGCTGCCCGTGTTGTGGGCATTATCGCGAATCTTGTCTTCGGTGTAGTACGGGAACAGGGCGCTATCGCAGTCCGTGCGACCGGCTGTCAGTCCGCCTCGTGTGGAAATAAACAGCCAATGATCTGAATCGCTCACGACACTGATGAAAAAATCATCCATGCTGTCAACGTTGGCGATCCGGTAGAACGGCTCGCTGTCACGAAGAACATAATCCCCTTCAACCGCTTTAGATGGGGAGTTAAAGGGCGTTTCACCTAGGTACAGCATGGCGTTATTCCTATCGATCGCATATATGACTTAACGCGTTTGACGCCACAGTGCGGTACTGCATCGTGGCTTAGTTAACGCATCCGACATCGCCCGTCATCCTGTTTATTGGCGACGCAGTAAGATGAAAAAACGTACACACGTCATCCAGCAAAAGACAGATCCATGCGCATGTCGTTATGCTAAAACACAGTCATTATCAGTGAAACGGAGGTTTATCCACCTTAACTAACGAATGCGCCGTCTTGTCGTATTCAAGATGTCTGAAACCGAATCCTTGCTTAGCATCACACCCCACTAAGCCAACTGAGACAAAATCACAAATGGGAAAGCGAAGCGGACAACATCACTATCTACTCGACAGCGACCAACGCTCGGTAAGTGAGCTTGATTTAGACACCCGTCTCTCGCGTTTACTTGATGACAAGATGCACGGCATCTCTTTCAGCGCCTACACCAAAGGTCAGAAACCGGGGGATGCGTTGTCACGTGCCCAAGTCGAGTCGCGTATGGCTATTCTGGCACCACACTTCAACTGGATACGATCATTTTCCACAACTCAGGGAAACGAGCACATACCGCAAGTTGCGCACACTGTGGGGTTAAAAACCCTAGTCGGTGCCTGGCTGGGCGAGGACGCTCAAAAAAATCGCCTGGAAATCGAAAGCCTCATCGCGTTGGCACATGAGGGGGCTGTCGATATTGCCGCAGTGGGCAACGAGGTACTTTACCGGGGCGACTTGAGCGAATCTGAACTCCTCGGGTTCATGGCCGAGGTTAAGGAACGTCTGCCAGACCATGTCCCTATGGGCTATGTCGATGCCTACTATGAGTTTGAAGACCGACCCGCCATAACTGAGGCCTGCGATGTGCTGCTCACCAACTGCTATCCGTTTTGGGAAGGCTGCGCCCTTCCCTACGCAACACTGTACATGCAGGATATGTATCGCCGTGTGCACAAGGTTGCCAAGGGGAAACGGGTCATCATCTCAGAGACGGGCTGGCCCAGCGCAGGTGGCCAGTTTTACGGTGCCGAGTCGTCTCCGCAAGGCGCTTTTCTCTATTTTCTCAAGGCGATGGAGTGGGCTGTTACCGATCATGTGGAAATGTTCTACTTCGCGTCTTTTGATGAGGAATGGAAGGTCTCCGGTGATGCTGGTGAGGGCGACGTCGGCGCCCATTGGGGATTATGGGACGAGAACCACCACTTCAAATATTCGAGAATAATATGACCCGTCAACCACCGCTTCCTTACAAGCGAGCCATCTGCTACTCCGGTTTTCGTGATGGTCAGAGTCCCGATAAGGGGATTCACCCAACTGAGGCCCAGATTTTAGAGGATTTACAGCTGCTGGTCGGCCATTGGGAGGCGCTGCGAGTCTACGCCTGCGACCTGCATACCGAGCGTGTCCTGCGCGTGATTGACCGTGAGGAGTTGCCGTTCACCATCATGCTTGGCGCCTATATTGGCGCCGAAAAAAACAACCCCGACTGTCCTTGGGGTGGCGTTTATAGCGACGATATCCTCACATTAAATCGCCAGAAAAATAAGGAGGAATTAGAGCGCGCAGCGCAATGGGCAAATCGCTACGTAGACTTAATCGATGTGGTATCTGTCGGCAACGAAGCGACCGTAGATTGGACTGATCACCTTGTTGATCCAGAGACAGTGCAACGCTATGCCGCGGATCTGAAGTCGCGAGTGTCTCAACCCGTCACATTTTGCGAAAACTATGTGCCCTGGCTCGACAAGCTCGAAGGACTCGCCAAAGAGCTCGATATCATAGCCATCCATACCTACCCGGTCTGGGAATATAAGTCGGTCGACGAGGCGATGGCCTACACGCGTGAGAATTTCGATGCCGTCCAACGCAGACATCCCGACAAGCAAATCATCATTACCGAGGCAGGTTGGGCGACAGCATCCAATGGCAGAGGTATACCAGCCGAAAACGTCGGCGAGCTGTATCAAAAAGCGTATTTAAGTGAGCTACTTACTTGGGCTGAGCAAGAACAAATCCGCGTGTATGTTTTCGAGGCCTTCGACGAGAATTGGAAGGGATCGGATCATCCATTAGAGCCAGAGAAACACTGGGGACTTTACCGGGCAGACCGATCGGGGAAACCGGCAATATCGGTTCAGTACTGAGTCACATCCGTAGTCGAGAAATCCAAGTACCCCTAAAACAAGCACCCCTAAAACTTGCTGCGCCGGGTGCGGCACTGCCGGGTTTGGTATCGGCATTAACTGTTAAGACTGCCCGCTATTAAGACTGCCCGCCATTAAGACTTCCCGTAAACACTGACTATGAGCACGCGCTACGCGCACCTGCCTCAGACACTTTCGATACGTTTGTACAATCCGCACTGTGAAATACGCACTGTGAATAGATGCGTTTCATAAGTATTCTTTGCAAAGGGTTCGCATAAGCACTCTTAATTAGGGCGCAGCTAATGCAGCTAATTAGGTCGCTGCTAATGAGTGCGCTCCGCAAGGACGCTGAATACGTACTCTGCGTAAGCACTTTTTTGCCAAAGCTGCTTTTTTGCAATAGCTGCTTTTTTGGCCAAACCTGTAGGGATACAAACGCATGAACGGCGCAGATTTACTCATAAAAAAACTTGCTGACGCCGGTGTCAGCGCGTGCTTTGCCAACCCGGGCACCTCAGAGATGCAGCTAGTCGCAGCACTTGATAAAGAGCCCAGGATACGTGCTGTGTTGGGCTTGTTTGAGGGGGTCGTTACCGGTGCAGCCGACGGGTTTGCTCGCATGACCGATCGGCCCGCGTTAACCCTACTCCATCTTGGCCCAGGCTATGCCAACGGTATCGCCAACCTACACAACGCATCGCGTGCACACGTCCCCGTACTAAATATGATCGGCGACCACGCCACTCATCACTTGGAGCTTGATGCACCACTCACCTCTGATATCGCAGGCCTTACGGCAGCGGTTTGTGATTGGACAGGCGTGTCATCCAGCTCTGACAACCTGGCCAAGGTGGGCCTTGAAGCATGGCAAGCCAGCATGTCGTATCCCGGTAAAGTAACAGCCTTTGTGGCACCGGCTAACCATGCATGGGAGCCCGCCAATTCGGACACGCCAATTCCCGTCATAGAGTCTGCCAAGACAGTCGGTGACGAGGAAATCACCAAGGCTGTGGAAGCGCTAAGAGACGGTTCAGCTACGGCGATATTTTTGGGGGGACATGCTTTGCGAGAAACTGGGCTCTATCAAGCCGGACGTATCGCGGAAGCAACCGGGGCCAGACTCATTACTGAAACGTTTTTCACACGTCAACAGCGTGGTGCCGGACGGGTCCCAACCGAGCGGCTCCCCTACTTCGGTGAGATGGCTCAAGCGCATTTAAGCGATCTCGACACGTTAGTCGTCATCGGAAGCAAACCGCCTGTCTCTTTCTTTGCCTATCCGGACAAACCGGGCTGGCTTTCACCCAAAGACGCAACTGTTATTAGGATGGGTGACCACAGCGTCGATGCGATTAACACACTTGAGCGCATCGCCAATGCTCTGGGTGCCAGCGACAGAGTGAGTAACGTAGCTCAACGAGTGGAACTCGAACTTGAACACGGCCCGATAACAGCCGTTGAATTAGGGAAAGTCATTGCTAATCGGCTTCCGGAAAACGCGATCGTATCAGATGAGGGCGCAACTAATGGCTTAGGGGCATTTTTGATGACTGAGAATGCCGCACCACACGATTGGCTGACTCTGACCGGTGGTGCCATTGGACAGGGCCTTCCCCTAGCTCTGGGGGCTGCGGTGGCCTGTCCTGATAGAAAGGTGCTGGCTTTGGAAGCTGATGGCTCAGCGATGTATACGGTTCAGGCGCTGTGGACTATGGTCCGAGAAAATCTCGATATCACAGTATTGATTTTGAATAATGGTTCTTATGCCATCTTAAATATTGAACTTGCGCGTGTTGGCGTGGCGCAGCCCGGCCCAACCGCACTGTCACTACTGGATCTGACAAATCCGTCCATTCAGTGGACTGATATCGCGACAGGGATGGGGATGGCTGCCCAGCGGGTCGACACTGTTGAGGCGCTCGATGCGGCTCTCGCTTCTGCGATGAGCGAGTATGGCCCGCGCTTGATAGAAGTCATGCTGTAGGCTTCAGTCGCGGCTTTGTCGACTTCAGCGCACTAGTCACGAGCGAAAAGACGCACCCCAGAGGCAGTTTCGCTATACACTCCGTCTACGATGAAAATACGAGCCAAAAAAGCGTCACAGTTAATCACCATCACCCTCGCGATGGGCGTGGTACTCGGCTGTTCAGATGAGCCGGAGCAAACGACTGGTCGCGGCGCCTGGGGCGCCCGCGAATTACCGGTTGTGACAGCCCGCGTAGAGCGCGCGCCGCTCATTGACTCTATCAAATCTGTGGGCACCGCGAGAGCCCGTCAGAGCCTTACGCTCTACACGGAGAGCGCGGGTGTTGTGACATTTGCCAAGCTAGCACCCGACGCAGAGGTTCGTCAGGGCGATACCTTGCTCAAACTCGATGATCGAGATCAAGTGCTTGCGGTCAGGCAAGCTGAAGTAGAGTTGGCTGAAGCGAAGCGTACTCTCACTCGCTACCTGTCGCTGAACGAAACAGACGCCAATATCCCACCCAGCACCATCGACACGGCACAAAGTAATCTAGACCTCGCCCAAATACGTCTCTCCCAAGCCCAGGTCGAACTGTCTCGACGCGAAATGAAGGCGCCCTTCTCGGGCCGTCTTGGCATAACAGATGTTGAGATCGGCGACAGGGTTGACAGCTCAACCATGATCACGACATTAGATGATCGGAGCACCCTGCTGGTCGACTTTACAGTGCCTGAGAGCTTTACCGGCAAAGTGGTCACCGGGCTGAAAGTTCAGGCGCGACAATGGGAATCGCCCGATGACAATCGAACCGGTACTGTCGTAGCAGTCGACTCGCGTGTCGACTCCACGACACGCGCCTTTCGAGCGCGCGTTGCAATCGACAATACAGCAGATAATCTGCGACCCGGCATGGCCTTTGAGATCGATGCTGCGATCAAAAAAGGCGAATTCCTCAGCGTCCCTGAGCTGTCTGTTCAGTGGGGTGCTGATGGGCCTTATGTCTGGTCAGCCAACAACGACCGCGCTTCTCGGTCACCGGTCGAAATGGTACGCCGTGCTAATGGCCGAATGCTTATTCGGGGGGACATTGCCGAAGGGGAGCGTGTGATTTTGGAGGGCATTCAAAGCGTCCGGCCAGGAATGAAAATAAAAGACGTTAATGCTGCAACCGAAACAGCGAAATCACCCTACCCCGACAACGCAGACCGAACTTAACACTCGCGAGCACATCTGATGAAAGCGTCTCTCAACAAGCTTGCCGGAGCTGGCCTACCCGCCCTAGGGGTGAAACGTCCCTGGCTTGTAACCGTCATCAACCTGCTCATTGCCATCTCGGGACTTGTCGCTATTTTCGCGATCGAAGTCAGAGAGCTACCGGATGTAGACGAGCCCGTTGTCAACGTGAGAGCCAGTCTGCCCGGTGCTTCACCTGAAACCATGGATGCGGAAGTCACTCGGATTTTAGAAGGGGCTGTAGCCCGCGTCAGTGGTGTTAAAGAGGTCAACTCGAACAGTGAGGAGGGTAGCGCTCGGATTCGAGCCGTTTTCAACCCCAGCGCTAATGTCGATCGCGCAGCCGCAGATGTACGAGAGGCGGTCAGCCGAGTTCAGCGACAGCTGCCCGATAATGTAGAGCAATTGGCAGTCTTCAAAGCGGACGAAGATGCCGAGGAAATTATGCGCATCGCTGTTTTGGCGGACGGTGTGTCTGAGCAAGATCTCGCAACGATTGTTGAGCGCGATGTCGTTCCCGCATTTATCTCGCTTGATGGTGTGGCTGATGTCCCGCTGTTCGGCTCTCGCCGTCAGATACTGCGAGTCGAGTTAGATCCGGGTCGTATGAGCACGTATGGGCTGACAGTCAGTGATATTCGTGCAGTTCTCGCTCAGGCACCGTTAGATGTTCCAGCTGGGAGCTTTAAAACCAGCGATCAAACACTCCTCGTCCGTGCTGATGCAGCGGTTGATTCGGAAGATGATATCGGCAACCTATTCGTCACAGATCAAGTTCGCCTCAGAGATGTTGCACGAATAGCCTACACACCCGACGATGCGACTTCGGTAGTTCGCCTCAATGGACAGCGAGTTCTCGGCGTCGGTGTAGTTCGTCAAGCCGGCTCAAATACCATTCAAATCTCCGAAGGTGCGCACAGAGCAGTTGCGCGTTTCAACGCGCAACGCGATGACATCAAGCTCCAGGTTATTTCCGACGAGGCCGTCTTCATCAACGGCGCCGTCACTGAGGTACTCCGCACACTGGCATTCGCGGTGCTGATTGTCATATTAACGATACGTGTTTTTTCAGGAAGTTGGCGCTTTACGCTCGTGCCCGCGGTTGCAATTCCCATCTCACTTCTCGGAACGATAGCGGCAAGTTGGGCGCTGGGCTTTTCAATCAATATCTTAACGTTGCTGGCCTTAGTCCTCGCAACCGGACTTATTGTTGATGATGCGATTGTCGTTCTGGAAAGCGTTCAGCGACGGCAGCAGCGTGGCGAAGGCACGAGCGCTTCTGCCGTTCTGGGTACACAATCAGTATTTTTCGCCGTCATTGCTACCACCATGGTGCTAGTTGCCGTCTTCGTACCTATCGCTTTTTTACCCGGCACGTCGGGCCGATTGTTCCGAGAATTCGGTCTGGTGCTGACTGTCGCAGTCGCCATTTCGTCATTTGTTGCTTTGTCGCTTGTACCCGCTCTAATGGCGCGTTTAGGCAAATCAACGACAGACACAACCCCTGAATATAGCCCAAATTATCTGCAACGTGCCTACGGCACGAGCCTTCGTCATGTACTAAACCACCCCATCCTATCGGTGTTGATACCCCTGGCGATTGCAGCCTCCGCAGCAAGTTTATACACCTCACTCGACAGCGAGCTTCTGCCCACGGAAGACCGCGGGAAGATCAACATGTTCGCTCGAGGGCCGGCCGGCGTCGGGCTCCCCTACACCGAACGCCAGTCTGATCAGATTGAGGCAATTTTCCAGCCCTATCTAGACTCGGGAGTAATAGAGAGCTTATACAGCGTAGCAGGACGATGGGATCCCAATATTATTTACGTCGTCGGTACACTGAAACCCTGGAGCGAGCGCGACACATCTCAGCAGGAACTGGCTGCTGAAATTCAGCCACAACTCAATGAGCTACCCGGCGTTACCGGACGCGTTTACGGGAGTAACAGTTTGAATATGCGCGGCGGCTGGCGTGGTGGCATCCAATTTGTGCTCTTGGGCAGCGACTACGATGAGATTTACGCGGCAGCAAGGATCTATGCCGATGCGATTCGAGAGCGATTAAACAGTGTGGAAAACCCCCGCATTGATTACACGCCGTCACAAGCTCAAGTCGCCATTCGCATTGACCGTGAACGGCTTGCCGATCTGAACGTCTCGATCGACGAACTGGCCCAAACACTGCGAGTCATGGTCGACGGCGTCAGAGTCGTTGATTTAAACGGTCGCGATCAGTCAATCCCAGTCGTGCTGAAAGCCGGCAGAAATCGTATTCAGGGACCCAATGACCTTGTGAACTTATTTGTTCGGTCCCAAACCGGTCAGCTGATTCCGCTTGCCTCGTTAGTGACGGTCGTTGAAGAAGGGGTACCGGATGAGCTGCGACGTCTGTACCAACGTCGCTCTATCAGCATTGATATGCAATCCGTAGACGGAGTCGCACTGCAAACGGCGGTCGATGACTTAACAGCCTTAGCCCAAGAGGTTGTACCACCTTCCATTACGGTGGTTCCCGAGGGTGAAGCGGCACGTCTTGGCGAATCGCAACGGGACTCTTTTTACGCCTATGGCCTAGCGTTACTCATTGTATTTTTGGTGCTCGTCGCACAATTCGAGAGCCTAACATCAGCCCTGGTCATTATGACCATCGTGCCTTTTGGTCTCGCCGCAGCGATTTTTGCGCTCTTTATCACTGGCACGTCATTGAATGTGTACTCGCAGGTGGGTCTTGTCATGCTTATCGGCTTGATCGCCAAAAACGGTATTTTGTTGGTAGAGTTTGCAGATCAACGTCGCGACGCCGGCGCTAACGTACGCGATGCTATTGAGGACGCGGCCAATATCCGTCTCAGACCCATTGCCATGACGCTCATCTCTACCGTTCTGGGCGCACTCCCTCTCATCTTGTCTTCTGGACCCGGCTCAGAAGCACGCGAAGCTGTTGGATGGGTCGTTTTTGGTGGCCTCGGTCTAACAGCTTTTTTTACTCTCTTTCTGACGCCTGTCATCTATCTTGCTATCGCTCGGTTCTCAAAGCCGCGTGCAGATGCTCGCATGAAACTTGAGCAGGAGCTTGATGCGGCTGCAGACCTGTAGGGGCCGCTGAGCCTTAATTGCGCGCCCTTCGCACTTTCCCTTAGCCCTTAGCCCCTCGCACTCTCCCTTTGACCCTGGCCCCTCGCCCTTCGCGCCCGCGTACCAACACTCTCTCGTAGACTGCTTTGAATAGGTGGCGGCCCTACCTTAGTGATGATCCTCCATCCCAATGCACCGCCAATAGAGCGCGGTCACCTGTCTTTCCTCAGCAATTGTGCCACTATTAAAAAATAGGAGATTTGACCCAAACACTACAACAGCAGACGAGGCAGCGAGTCGTGGCGACAATCAATATCAACGGTACTGAACATTCCTTTAAGGACGTAGACCCCACCATGCCACTTTTATGGGCATTGCGAGATATCGCGGGTATGCAAGGGGTTAAATATGGCTGCGGGGTTGGCCAGTGCGGTGCCTGCACAGTGTGGCTTGACGGTATGGCAACTCGCTCCTGTCAACTCAAGGTGGGATCGCTCGATGGCCGCTCGGTAACAACAATCGAGGGATTATCAAGCGGCTCTCTTCATCCCTTACAACAGGCTTGGATTGAGCATGATGTCGCCCAATGTGGTTACTGTCAGGCGGGGCAGATTATGTCCGCTGCCGCTTTGCTTGAGCGAAAGCCGCGACCGACAGATGACGACATCGACAATGCTATGGCAGGCAATCTATGCCGCTGTGGTACCTACGGTCGGATAAAGTCCGCCATCAGGGCCGCCAGCGAAACGAAAATGGCGTCAGATCTGTTCTACGATGCGATGGAAGCTGCGGAGGTGTCAGCATGAACAAGCCGCAGAATACTATCGCCAGCACCGATCGTCGTGATTTTTTGAAGGTCTCATTGGGTCTTGCTCTGACCTCGACAGGCAGCGTTTCCATGATGTCATTTGCATCAGCCACCGCGTCTGGCTCACTCAATGCCTACGTTCACATTGACACCGATGGCAGCATCACAATTTTCGGCCCAAACCCGGAAGTTGGTCAGGGCGTCAACACCTCACTACCAATGATCGTAGCTGAGGAGTTAGACGCCTCCTGGGATGATGTCGTCTGTAAAGCGGCCCCTGTGGCGCAGCAGTACGGTATGCAATTCGCCGGTGGCTCTCTTTCCATCCCGATGCGGTGGGACGAGATGCGAAAAGTAGGGGCGATAGCTCGAGATATGCTGTGCCAAGCGGCCGCAAAAGACTGGGAAGTCCCCAAGGACCAACTGGTCACCAATAGGTCCGTAGTCAGCCACCCGCCAACCGGCAGGCAAGCGCCCTACAGTGATCTCGTAGCAGCTGCGTCGTTACTTCCTGTTCCCGCACAAGACACAATTAGTTTGAAGACTCCCGATCAGTATCGTCTTCTCGGTAAGCGTGTACCCAATGCATCGGCACAGGACATTGCCACAGGAAAACCCATTTTCGGCATCGATGCGTCGACACCCGGGATGGTGTACGCCAGTTTTGTAAAGTGTCCGGCTATTGGCGGTGTTGCCAAGTCCGCCAATTTGACCGCCGTCAAATCGCTCCCCGGCGTGATTGATGCCTTCATCGTCGACGGCACCCCTGGCCCCTATAACTTTGATATCCGGGAATCTTTTGCCGTTCAAAGTGGCGTCGCTATCGTCGCTAAAAATACCTGGGCTGCCTTTAAGGCCCGAGATTCTCTCGAAGTTCAGTGGGACCTTTCATCGGCCTCAACCGATGACTCCGACGTCATCGAGGCACAAGCACTCGCGGCGCTTGCTTCCGAAAAAATGCAGTCTGAGATCGAGCGCACTGGCGACGTCGATACCGCATTTGCGACAGCGTCACTCACGGTCGACGCAACCTACTCCACTGACTTTGTGTCACATGCCCAGCTAGAACCTCAAGGCGTACTGGTTTCTGCGGCAACTGCCGATGTGCAGGTGTGGACCAGCAGTCAAACGCCCGTCTTTATCACCCAAAATCTATCAAAATTGTTAGACGTAACACCCGAGAGCATTACGGTTCACCAGCTTCGCGGTGGAGGTGGCTTTGGTCGTCGCTTGTCTAACGAATACGTTTTCGAAGCGGCTCTCATCTCTCGCCGTATCGGTGCGCCTGTTAAACTCCAGTGGAAACGCGAAGACGACATGGCTTTCGACTATTTTCGAGCGCCCACCTACTATCGCCTGCAAGGAGCGATAGACCGTAATGGCAAACTAACTGGCTGGAAAAATCTCGTTGCGGCAGCGTCCGCCGACGGTGAAAAAGCCAACTACGGTGCCGGTTATCGCGCCTTTGATTTCCCTGGAAAAGTCATTCCAAATGTTGCCATTGGACAGAGCTTTGTGCCGTCTAAAACGCCAACGGGCGCATGGCGCGCACCCATCTCAAACGTCTACGCTTTTGCAGAGCAGTCATTTATTGCCGAAATGGCCCACAACGCAGATCAGGATCACCGTGACTTTTTGCTCGATGCTATTGGCGACCAAGGCTGGATCAAAGAGGGGGACATGGCCAGCCTGAACACGGAGCGAGCGCGCGCAGTTATAGAGACGGCAACAAAGGCGGCAGGATGGGGTCGCAAATTGGCCGAAGGTCGAGGCTTAGGACTGGCATTTTTCCTGAGCCATTCAGGCCACATCGCTGAAGTTGCTGAGGTAAGCGTTGAAGGTAAACGCATCACGGTACACGATGTATGGGTGGCAGCCGATGTGGGACAGGTCGTCAATCTCTCGGGGCTTGAAAATCAACTGCAAGGATCGGTCGTGGATGGTCTAAGCACCATGGCTGCACAAACTATTACCATCAAAAATGGTGCGATCGTCCAGAGCAACTATGACCAATATCCTTTGCTCCGCATGCCGCAAAGTCCTCGTGTGCATGTCGAAGTCGTTGACTCGGGGTACCGCCCTACCGGCGCCGGCGAACCAGCACTGCCGCCACTGGCACCCGCTGTGTGTAACGCAGTCTTCAATGCCTGTGGTGAGCGCATAAGAGCACTGCCAATCAGTAAAGCCGGCTTTACTATCGTTTAACACTGCTCTCGACTGAGAAAGCCCGCGAACATAAAAAAAGCCCCCAATTGGGGGCTTTTCATTTCCGAGCCGGTAATTGATTTATCAGGCACCCACCGCGGCAACGGATGGCGAGGCTTCCGCATCACTTCGAAGATCAGCCTTAATAACCGGCAAAGTTCTCACACGCTTGCCCGTAGCATCGAAAATAGCGTTGGCCAAAGCAGGTGCTACACCGGGCGTACCGGGCTCACCCGCCCCACCCATGGCAGCGCCACTATTGATGATATGCGTCTCCATGACGGGAGCATCGTGCATGCGAATCGCGTCGTAATCGGCAAAACTGCTCTGAGCTACCGCACCCTGTTCAATGGTGATCTCTCCGTACATCGCTGCGCTTAAGCCATAAATAATGCCCGACTCTATTTGCGCTTTCATACCATCAGGTGAAACTGCATAGCCCGCGTCTATAACAGCGACGACACGATCCACCCAGGTTTTGCCGCCCGAGACGGTGACTTCGACAACCTGACCGACAATCGAGCCAAATGACTCTTGCAACGAGATACCGCGCCCGCGACCTTCTTCCATTGGACGACCCCAATTGGCTTCCTGAGCAACTCGATTGAGGACAGCCAACAGCCGTGGTTTATCCTTGAGCATCTCAGCACGAAATTCGTAAGGATCACGTCCTGCCGCGTGGGCAGCCTCGTCGATAAATGACTCCGTAAAAAAGCCATGCTGTGAGTGATCTACGCTCCGCCACGCACCAAACGGCACATGCGTCGGGCTTGCGACATGGCCAATATCTTGTGTCGGTACTGCGTAGGGAATGAGTGGCGCCTCAGCGGGCTCATGCTTATCAACGTACGTATTTTGCCAGGCAATCAACTTACCGTCGGCGTCTAACCCCGCCTTGAATCGACTTTGAACCGCTGGGCGATAAAAGTCCTGTTTGATGTCCTCAGCACGCGAGTAAACCATCTGAACAGGTCTGCCTACTCGGCGAGCAATGATCGCAGTCTGCAACGCGTAGTCAGCATTACTCTTGCGACCAAAACCACCGCCCATGAAGTAGTTATGCAATGTCACCTGCTCCAAATCGAGCCCAAGGTTAGCGGCGAGATGTTGCCGGAATCCCAGGGGGTTCTGACACCCAATCCAGATCTCTGCTCGATCCGCTGTGACCTCGGCTGTTGCATTCGGCGGTTCCATGCAGGTGTGTGCGAGGTAAGGCACCCGGTAATCAGCTGTCAGCAGGGTTGTCGCGCTATCAAACGCAGCATCAGCATCGCCTGAGGCGACATCGACTAGGCGATTAACCCCTGCTGTGATGTCGCGGTCAAACTGCTCAAAGATAGATGCACTGGAGACTTGTTCCTTACCCTTCGTGCTCCACTCAAGCTCGAGTACTGCAAGCGCCTTCTCTGCCCGCCAATAGCTGTCCGCGACAACCGCGACAGAATCTCCCGCGCTGTATGCACCCAGCATGCCAGATGCTTTCAGGGCATCGATCTTGATGACATCGATGACGCCCGACATTGCCCTCGCTTTACTGTCGTCAAGCCTTAGAAGCGTGCCACCTGCAACAGGCGTCCGTCTGATCGCCGCGTAGACCATACCGGGACGTTTGACGTCCATCGCGAACATCGCAGTGCCATCGACCTTGGAGGGAATGTCATGACGCGGCTTACTCTGTCCCATCACAGTGAACTGACCGGCCTTTTTAAGCTTTGGCGTTGATGACGGTGTGACCCTCGCTGCGGCAGCCGCGAATTCTGAGTAAGGTGCGCTTCGCCCGGATGTGTCGTGGTAAAGCCTACTATTAGCGGTACGAATCTCATCTTGGGGTACGCCCCACGCCTTGGACGCTGCGTTAACCAGCATTTCTCGAACAGCAGCGCCCGCGGCACGGATAAAATACTGCCCGGTTGACCGTATACTCATACTTCCGCCCGTAATCTGCATGCCCAATGCGTCGGCTAGCTTTAAAACCAATCCATCGACGGTTGGAACGACCGCGTCAGGGAAGTTCACGCCTGCAAATAAATAACCCCTGCCCAATGCCATATTGGCGTAGGCGCCATCGGCTGGTGCTTCCTCAAAGCGCATGAGATCCCAATCGGCATCGAGCTCTTCAGCAAGCATCTGTGTCAACGCAGTCTGGGCACCCTGACCCATTTCAGAGTGAGGCAAAATAGCAGTCGCGCGATTTTGATCGTCTATTTTGAGATAGATGTGCAGCAGGTTTTCGCCTTTGCCCGTAACCAAGTGGCCTGCTGTTTCGGTTGGGTTGCCTGGGCGCACAGCGATTCCAATGACCAAGCCTGTACCGCCAACAACACCTGCAGATAAAACACCGCGTCTAGTCCACTTACCCATTCTGATTTCCCTCCATCGCATCGTAGAAGGACGCATCAGCAACCTGTTTTATCGCTGATCGAATTCGCCCATACATGCCACAGCGGCAAACATTGCCTCGCATCGCATTGTCGATATCGCTGTCGGAAGGACTCGGGTTTTCTGCTAATAAAGCGGCAGCTGACATAAGTTGGCCCGACTGACAGTACCCACATTGGGGAACCTGCTGATCGATCCATGCCTGCTGAAGCGCATGAAGCGTTCCGTCAGCGCCTTTCAAACCCTCAATCGTCGTTACGCTCGCGCCCTCCAACGAGGAAACCGGCGTAATACACGAGCGCTGTGCACGCCCATTCACATGAATTGTGCATGCACCACATTGCGCCATACCGCATCCAAATTTTGTGCCGGTTAGGTCGAGTTGTTCTCGAATGACCCATAGCGCAGGTGTTTCTGGATCAGTATTAACTGTCCTTACCTCACCATTGAGTGTAAATGTTGTCATCAGCTATCCCTCGGTGTTTAAGCGCTCAAAAAAGCGCTCCGTCGCCAGTGTTATGATCAAAGCTCGCGCTTATTGCTCAAGAATACGACTACCCAGATCGACGAAAAAAAAGCGTCAACATACTACTGTTGACTCATGGTCAGTAAATTTAATGACTGGCGGTCATTTGTCAAGCGAGTTATCATCAATTCATGAGTAGAAACATCACGCAGCTTAAACGCGCACTAACGCCGGAACAGAAAAGCGATCGACGGGATACGCTCCTCGTTACCGCAAAAACTCTCTTTATGGACGCGGGCTACGAGGGTTTCTCAATGGGGCTCTTGTCCAAGCGCGCCGGCGTCGCGAAAGGTACGTTGTACCTCTACTTCGGCACCAAGGAAGAGGTATTGCTATCCCTCTACAGCCTAGAATTGGAACGATTTTGCAGTGAACTGACTGCTGGCATTTCTTCGGTAATGACGGATGCAGAGTTTATTTCGCGCATTTACGAAACCAGTGTTTCTGACCCACTATTTCTAGCACTACATGCGAGACTAGGGACTGTTATCGAGCAAAATATTTCGGTCGATGCACTGATCATTTCGAAGCGCGCCATGGCGAAACAGTTCCACGCAATGGTTAACCAGCTCTCAGGCCCCCTCAACCTAAACTCCGAGCAGACGCTTTCCGCACTCAGTGGCATCTCTGCACTACTCACAGGGTCCTTCGATGGCGCCTCAAGGCAAGCCTTTGAAGGTGAGAACATACCAGAAGATGTAGCGAGCTTTATGGGGCATTTCGACCTGAAGACACGTTTTGAAAAAAGTGCCGGCTATATCCTCCAGGGTATTCGCGCTTCCCGCTGCTGATTGACTCCGAAAGTGCTGCCCATCGTGCGCATCGAAACTGTTTCTTTTAAAGTGTGATTCATGAACTCCACAAATCGTTCTCAATATCGATCTAACATGTCACCGAGGGTCTCGGGACGCAAAGGTTTCAAAACATGACCATGCAATTGTCGGCAATGCTGTCGTCATGGGTGCTGAAACGAGATAACGAGGACTGGGTACTCGGAACCGTCTTCAAAACCGAAGGTTCAAGCTACCGAAAACCTGGTGCAATGAGTCTTATCAGCTCAGGCGGCGAGCAGTTGGGCCTATTAAGCGGTGGCTGTTTGGAGGCCGACATTAGGCTCAATGCTCGCAAAGTTATGGCATCGGGCATTCCTGTTTGTATTCGTTACGATGGCGACGACGAAGACGATTTGTCTTATCGCTTGGGCATCGGCTGTGGCGGCGTTGTTTACGTGTTACTTGAACTCGTAAACGCTGAGAACAACTACCAAGGCTTACTCGAGATTCAAGCGAACCTGACCCAGAGGCAAAGCGGGCGATTACGGCAGCATATTCCTCACCCGGGAATGAAATCGCTTCCAAGTGAATTTGCCGCGGATGCAGTGCTGACACGCAAGCGGGCAAAAAGTGTTCTGCAAGAGACTCAGGGGGAAACCTGGCTTAGCTCACACATCACACCAGCTCCTCACCTTTTGGTGGCGGGTGGCGGTATTGATGCCCAACCTGTAGTCATGCTGGCAAAACAATTGGGCTGGGAAACCACCGTCTGGGACCCTCGCCCTGCCAACGCCCGCGATGAGTTTTTCTATATGGCCGATTACCGACTTAGGTGCGCGGTAGAAGAATTATCCGGCTGGACTACTGACAACGCCATCAATGCGGCGATGGTGATGACCCACAGCGTACCTATGGATGCCGAAGCACTTCGCGCACTGCAGGGACTGAATTTAGATTATGTTGGCCTTCTTGGCCCTCAGCATCGCCGACAGGAGGTATTTGAAGAAGCCGGGATTGATGATGCTGACTTTACACCGTCCGTCGATGGGCCAGCGGGTTTTGACATTGGCGGAGAGCTGCCGGAGAGCATTGCCTTATCCGTACTCGCAAAATGTCATGCGGCCATTTTTGGTCCGGCGTCGGTTACTGACCTTCCTTTGAACGAGCCATCGAGCAGGAATGTCTAGGCCTCGCCTCGGTATCGTCATTTTAGCGGCGGGCGAGGCGCGTCGATTTGGATCCTGTAAACAACTCGCTCTGTTTCAGGGAAAACCCCTCCTTCAGCACGTGATTGAGGAGGCCATGAGCCTAGAGCACGAGCGTCTTATCGTGGTAACGGGCAAATATCATGTCGAAATCGATGCGGCACGCGACAGCGGGGTGATCGATCAGGTTGAACTCGTCAATAATCCCAACTGGTCCGTTGGCATGAGTAGTTCCATCGCCCTCGCAACCTCGATCCTCCTCGACAACTGCGATCAACTACTTCTTTTGTTGGCTGATCAGATTTTAATAACGCGCAACGAACTGACCGATTTGTTGAAAAACGCGCCCGATGACGGCATGTGTTGCGCGGGTTTCAACGGGACCGTGGGTCCACCCGTCGTCTTCTCAGCCACTCACTTTTCGGCACTCAAGAGATTAGATCATCGCGAAGGCGCGAAACACATGCTGCAAGACCCGACAAACCATGTCGTGGTATACCCGATGAAGTCCGCTGCCTGGGATATCGATACGACCCAAGACTTAGAGCAGCTATTGGATGTGAGCAGCTACATTTTTACTAATTAATGGGGCATCGAGATGAGCAACACTCTACAAAAAGAGATGTGGAACGGTAGAGCAGGCGAGAGTTGGGTAAGACACAACTCGTTGCTGGAACAGCTACTCGCTGAGCCGGGCCGTGAATGCATGAATTTACTACCACTTACCCCGGCCATGCAGATTCTCGATGTCGGCTGCGGTTGCGGCAACCAGACACTTGAATTGGCGGCTCGCCTCGATGCGTCAAGTACCGTCATTGGGGTCGATATATCAGAACCCATGCTCGGACTTGCGAGAGAGCTAAAGGCAGCCAATGACAACGCACTGAGTGCTGAGGTGCAGTTCGCTCTAGGTGATGCTAGTGAGCCCCTATTCGATGAGGCAAGCTTTGACGCGATATACTCGCGCTTTGGCGTGATGTTCTTTGAGGAGCCCGTGGCGGCTTTTTCTGCGCTCCGAAACAGCCTCAAACCCGGTGGGAAGCTCGGGTTCGTGTGTTGGCGAAAGCCCAAACTCAACCCATTTTTTAATGCGCCCATGGAAGCGGCTCTGACAGTCTTACCAGCCCCGGCACCCTCCTCCCCGGGCGCACCCGGTCCGTTTGGATTAGCCGATGACAATGTGATCCATACAACGCTGAGGTTAGCCGGCTTTAAGGATGTTTCTGTTGCACCGCTCAATCTCACGCTATCCGTCGGGGCCGAAACACCCTTTGATGCTCTCTTTGAGGAGCTGATACAGATTGGTCCTGCAGCGGCATTGATTGCCCAGAGCGATCCCTCGCTTAAGGAAAAAGCGCGAGAAGCCGTTTATAACCGATTAACTGATTTCTACGCATCGGGCCAAGGCGTCTCGTTCGATGCTAACTTTTGGTTGGTCACAGCCCGTAATTAACCCATTAACATGCCGGTAAGACCCGCACCCTGAGCACTGCCCTCAAAGCTCGACCAATTCGGTAAGACCGACTCTAGGGACTCGGGCGCTACCCCCATCCACCTCGAGACCTCCGCATACATCGCATCCGTTGCTGTACTCGGTAGGAAACGACCTCGACCCACATCAAGTGGATTATCTTCGACTTGCTCGGGGAAGTGTCCATACAGCTGACCACCCTGTACGGCACCACCCATGACCATCGCGTTTCCACCCCAGCCATGATCTGATCCTTTGCCATTAGAGGTTAAGGTTCTTCCGAAGTCGGAGATGGTGAAGGTGGTGACTTGGTTTGATAGCCCCAACTCATCCAATGCCGTCTGGAATTGACCAAGGCCCGCATCCAGAGCAGGCAGCATCGTCGCTTGCTGGCCAAGGGTGTCCTCGTGATGATCCCAACCGCCAAAGGTCACAAAAAAAGTCTGTCGGCTGACCCCAAGCTGCTCATGCACGCTGGCAAGTTCGGCGATCCGCTTCATAGCAGACGAGAAAGAATCCTCGGCGAAGGGTGTGCTAATCGCGGTTGCTTGAGAGAGTGCTGAAGAAAACACATCACCTGCATCCATCGCAGACTGTATTTTATTTCGGTAAACCGTTTGCAAGGTCGAAGCACTGGCATCGACCATCAAGCTTTCGAAGGAGCGCTTGAAGAGATCATTGTCAAACCCTGAGATTGATTGCACTCCTCGGTTCGCACTGATCGCATAAGAACCTGTGGCCGCACCCGCTTGAAAGGCGTTATTTCCCGACAGCGAGATATTACCCGCGAGCGTAAGCCCCGTATTTGAGCCAGGTAACGCATCGATTAATCGTCCGCCGAACCCCGTTCCCGCACGGTTGGCGGGCGTCGCTGTCTGCCAGCTTAGAATCTGATCGGAGTGCGAGAATAAGCCCAGGGGTAGCGTCACTGTCTCAGCCTCCATGGCACCTCGAGTGGTTGGCTCAACCAAGGGTCCCACATTGGTTACCATCGTCGCCTGACCCGCGTTGAAGCGCTGTTGCAAACTACGCATTGCTGGGTGCAAGCCAAACTGAACACCCTCATGCTCTCCATCGAGCGGCAAAAGGTCATTTTGACTAAGTGCTAGATCCGACCGCCTTGCCTGGTAGCGGCTGTAAGCGAGCTCAGAGCGCGGCACCAATATATTGAAGCTATCGGCCCCGCCTGCAAGTAATACACAGACAACAGCGCGATACTCCTCCGCCGCAACCGCTCGCGTCGACTGCAAAAGTGAAAACGGTAAGGTTGTGGCCATGGTCATACTTACCGTACTTCGCAGGCCATTTCTCAGGAAACGTCGTCGATTCATCATAATGTATTCCTCTCAGCTACTGCCTGATCGGGCGCACTCAGCGCGAGGTATAAGGCAAGTTTTACGCGATCTGCCGGCGTGGAACTTGCTGCCTCATCGAAGGCTCCTGAAATGACCGCGCGCGTATGCTCACTCATGGTCCCGGCAAAGAACAATCGTTCGATGCGAGTCAACAGCTCTTCCTTGTCATCTGCCAGACTCACCATTGACGTCAGATCCAATCGCACCGCTGGCAACTCCGGATTATTGTGCATGGGTCGATCGCCATAGAGGAGTTGGAACATCAAGTTGGTCACTCCAACAATTGTGTCTTCGGTGGTGATCTGCATTTCGGGCGAAACCAACCCCTGCCCACCCTGCGGACGATAGAAAGGTGAGTAAAAGTTGAAGACGCTTGGCGCTGTTAGGACCATCTGACCGGTGACGTTCTGCACAAATAACCCCGTGACTCCAATATCACTCCCCTCAGAGGGCGCGGTATTAAGGGCGCGGTTAGCCGCGATGAATCGGCGAAAAGGCTCTCTTACTCGAGAGGCATCAGCGACTTCAGGGTCTGTGAGAATGGCGCGTATTACTGCCTGCATATCACCCCGCACACCATTGCCGTTATCGGCAAAAACCGCTGAAATTCGACTGACATACTCGGGTGATGGATTTGAAGAGACCAGTCGCTGGATCATTTGTTTGCCAACGAACGGACCGACATTCGGGTGATTAAATAGGTTATCAACCGCGTCATCGATGTCCTGAATGCCTGTCTGCCCGTCGGGGACCACAAATTCATTGAGCAAATATTTTTCGCCCTGCTCGTGGTAACCGTCGAACATCACCATGGGCGCGTGAAGCACAGCTCTGTTGCGCCCGAACTGCGGTTCCTGACCGTCTGCACCAGCATAGGCCAGACCCGTGAAAATCTTGGAGAATTCACGAATATCAGTGTTGTCGTAGGTGGGGATTGGCCGGCCATCGGTATCCAATTTCTGGGTACCGTCAGGGTTCAGCTCGTAAATACCGATGGTGAAGAGCTGCATGACCTCACGGGCGTAATTTTCATCGGGGAAGGTATTGGCATCGGGATCAGTCTTACCGTTGTTGACGTGGCTTAGATAAAAACCCATGGCCGGATGCAAGGTTACCGCCCGCAATAAATCGCGGTAATTTCCGAAGCTGTGCGTGAGTAACGTGTCGTAGTAACTGGAAAGTCCCAACGGGTTGTTCCCCAGTACGCCGGTCTGTGAAACGACAAACAGCTGAGTGAGAGCATACGCCGTTACCTGCCTCAGCTGGTCAGGTGCGGTCAGCGCATTTTCGAAAAAAGCAAAGCGGCGGAAATGCCCAACAGGAATCGGGCTGTCTTGATTATTAAATCCATACTGTGCGGCATAACGGCGAACTATCGGTTCGTGCAGACTAATGGGCATCGAAAACTGCTCATCAAGCCATGTATCGACGCCGATCTCAGCCACGGATTCAACATCGCTGTAGCGGGCGCCAAAGGTACCAATATCGAGTATGAGCGCGGCGTCGCGGTATGCATCGGCGGTTGGCTCAGATGGTCCTGTTGATCCGCCGCCGCCACTGCCACCACCGGCGCCCGAGCCACCACCGCCCGAGCCCGAAGGATCGACGGACGCACTGCCCCCGCCTCCGCCACCACAGGCGGACAACAACGACATCAACGCCAAAACAATAACGTAATATTTCATGGAATGAGGCCGTCCCTGTTTTCGCGATTTCATTATCCTACGGCACATCGCACGATACCCGTCGATCGAACTCGCACAGTTTTACGCTGGCCAGATCTTTCGCTGCTTGGTCGTGTTATTGCAATGTGATTCGCAAGATACGAATACCGTCTCATTTTTAGACGGTTGGCAGGCGCATTTGCGCGTCAGACAACCATTGACGCCGCGTGGATCGCCTATTTTCCTCGTTTCCAGTTATTTATTTACAGGCCCCGTATACTCTCTACCCATTGCGCATCGATCGTTGATCGATCGCTTTAACGCCAATCATTCACACCACAACCAACACAGCAGTGGAATCAAGTATGAGCAGAGAATTCGACGTCATCATCTATGGAGCAAGTGGCTTTACCGGCCGCCTAGTGGCTGAGTACATGGGCAAAACCTATGGTGACAGTGCTAACTGGGCCATGGCAGGAAGAAATGAAGCGAAACTGGCGGAGGTTAGGGACTTGGTTGGCGCACCCAGCACGACGCCACTCGTCACGGCCGATGCCAGTGATCCTGAATCACTGCGCGCAATGGTTAAACGGGCGCAGTGCATCTGCACCACCGTTGGCCCCTACCAACTGTATGGCTCTGAACTCGTCAGGCTTTGCGCTGAAGAGGGGACACACTACGTCGACCTTTCCGGAGAACCCGGGTGGATGCACGAGATGATTGCCGCGCATAGCGACACGGCGCGAGAGTCAGGTGCGCGCATTGTTCACAGTTGTGGATTTGACTCCATTCCCTTCGACCTCGGCGTTTACTTCCTCCAAAAAGCTTCGATCACCCAGACGGGCAAGCCCATGCCGCGTGTGCGGGGTCGGGTGCGCGCAATGAATGGTGAGTTCTCTGGTGGCACGGCGGCGTCGTTAGGCGCCACAATGGCCGCGCTTAAAACCAACCCCGGTCTCATTAAAGTTCTGGCCAATCCGTTCTCGCTAGCTAACGGGTTCCAAGGGCCTGAACAGCCCTCCGATGCAAAGCCGTACGAGGATGACGTCGTGGGTTCATGGGTGGCACCTTTTATCATGGCCCCCATCAATACCAAGAACATTCATCGCTCTAATGCCATGCTAAATCACCTCTATGGCGAAGACTTCCAGTACGACGAAATGATGGTGACGGGACCGGGTGAGCAGGGTGCGGCAGTTGCCAAGATGGTGGCGAGTAGCAATCCTCTCGAGGGCGATGATGTCCCCAAGCCAGGCGAAGGCCCCTCAAAGGAAAGTCGTGAGGCGGGTCACTACGACGTGCTATTCGTGGGTACAAACGATGACGGGGACCGCATCGAGGCGACCGTCACCGGCGATATGGACCCGGGGTATGGGTCAACGTCCAAGATGATTGCCGAAAGCGCACTTTGTATCATTCACGACTGCGCAGACTTGCCTGGCGGCGTTTACACCCCAGCACCTGCCATGGGTGACAAACTCATTGAGCGACTAGTTGCAAAAGCCGGCCTCACATTTGATCTAGGGGCCTAACGGATCTGAGCTAGCGACTCGTCAACAAGCGGTACTGGGGTAAATCCTCGGCACCGCTCATGACCAGTAGGCCCGCAAAAATAGCCAGATTTTTTACGAAGTTCTGGGTCTCGTGAGCCTGACTCACACCCTCATAGACGTTCCAAAAGTCGTGCATTCCCATATTAATGATCAGAGTCATTCCTGCGAACATCAGGGCCACGTAGCTAACACGCATCCCAATCATCAACATCACCCCCCCGGCGATTTGAAGAACGATGGTAATCGGGAGAAGCAACTCCGGAGCCGGTATGTTGTGGAGCGACATGTAGCTTAGAGTATCAGCGTAGCCCACCACTTTCGAAAGGCCGGGAAGAAAGAAATACAGACCGAGCAAAAATCGACCGACGGTTACGGCAAAACTCATTGTTATTGTTCTCCATCAATTGTCACCTGCATTAAACACTGGATTTGCTGCTGTTGACACTGAGAGCCCTGGGAGGATCTACAAACGTCGTTCTAACACGAAAAAAAAACACAGAAAAAAAGGGCGCAGAGCGCCCTTTTCGTCGATGCATCAGCATCAGATAAATGTTTCGCCTGCAGCGAGCTTTTGAGCAACGATTGCAGGCGCCTCGAACCGGTCACCATAGGCAACGGTTAACTCGCCACAGCGATCGATGAAATTCTGCAGTCCGTAGGTGTTCACAAACTGCAGGAGGCCGCCCGTCCAGACCGGCGCGCCAATACCCATGATGGAACCGATATTGCCATCCGCCACACTGCGTAACACACCGGTCTCCAGACACTTTAGTGCTTCGATAACCTGACGGAAAAGCAAACGCTCTTTGATGTCCTGATCCGACAGTTCGACATCGTCTCGACCGTAGAGATCGGACAGACCTGACCAAACTTCTTTAGAGCCATCTGCGCCATACTCGTAGAAACCACCCCCATGATAGCGACCACCTCGTCCGTGCTCACTAATCATGGTGTCTACGACGCCGGCCGTGATCGAGCGATCGTCGCCATCAATGACGAGACCCATCTCCTTCCAAGTAGCTTGAGCCTTGTGCGATAACTCCAGACTCACCTCGTCGTAAACCGTCAGTGGACCAACTGGCATACCCACGGCCTTTCCTAGATTGTCTATGCGCACAGGCTTCACACCCTCCACGAGCATTCGCACGCCTTCATCGAGGTAAGTGCCGAACGTACGCGAGGTAAAGAATCCAAGTGAATCATTAACAACGATTGGCGTTTTCTTAATCTGCTTCGTGTAATCAAAGGCTTTAGCAAGTGCGACATCACCGGTCTTGTCACCCATGATGATTTCAACCAGCGGCATCTTGTCAACGGGAGAGAAGAAGTGAATACCAATGAAGTTCTCGGCGTTCTGACTCGCCTCCGCTAACTGGGTAATGGGTAGCGTTGAGGTATTTGAGCCCCAAACACCACCATCGGCGAGACGAGGCTCGAGATCGCGGGTCATCTGGTGCTTCAGCTTCATGTTCTCAAATACGGCCTCGATGATCAGATCGCAGCCATCGAGATCCTCATCTGATGCCGTCGGATGAATCAGCGCCAGTACGTCGGCCATTTTCGCAGGCGTCATTCTTCCCTTGTCGACACGCTTCTGCAGTAGCGTCTCAGTATAGGCCTTCCCCTTTTCCGCGGCCTCCAAGCTGAGATCTTTCAATACCACCTTGATGCCCACCATCGCCGAGGAGTAGGCAATGCCCTGCCCCATCATGCCTGCACCGAGTATGCCCACCTTCTCGGTTTTCTGTGGGGGAATATCCTTGGGTCTAGAGGCACCACCATTGATCTTGTTCATCTGGAAAAAGAACGTATTGATCATATTTTTGGCTTGGGGCGTGAGCGCAAGTTCGGCCAAGCCACGACTCTCAATGCGCATTGCTGTCTCAAAATCCACTGTGAGAGCCTGGACTGCAACGTCAAAAATCTTCTCGGGGGCAGGCAACAAACCACGCGTGTTCTTGCGAATCATAGGCGCGCCCATGGTCACCATTTGCGCTACCTGTGGGTTGCGGATATTGCCGCCAGGGATTTTGTAGCCCTTTGTGTCCCAAGGCTGAGTTCGTGCAGCCTCGTCGTCCTTGTTATCTATCACCCACTGCTTGGCTGCAGCGACCAGCTCATCCTTGTTTTCGAC
Source organism: uncultured Alteromonadaceae bacterium (assembly GCA_913064725.1). Lineage (GTDB taxonomy): Bacteria > Pseudomonadota > Gammaproteobacteria > Pseudomonadales > Halieaceae > Luminiphilus. Next base: position 47,967 of record CAJYAI010000007.1, read on the forward strand.
AACAGCATCTATCAAACCTGAGCCCAGTGCCTTCTCTGGAGCAACTCGCTTACCCTCGACAATGTATTCATTAGCCGCCATCAGGCCCATGAGATAGACCGCCTTCACATTACCGCCGCCGCCCGGCAGCAGACCCAGTGTCACTTCGGGAAAACCCAGCTGAACACTCCTATGGTTCCAAGCGATCCTGTGATGGCATGAGAGGGCAAGCTCTAAGCCACCACCCAGCGCCGCGCCATTAATGGCGGCACAAACAGGCGCGTGGAGTTTTTCCAGCCGACGCATTGCCGCCTTGGTAGCACACATTCCATCAAAGAAATCAGCAACCGTATCCTCGGTCACTTCGCACAGCATATTGAGATCACCGCCTGCAAAAAATGTGGTCTTACCAGAGGTGAGTACGACCCCTGTTAAGTCCTGCTCAGCCTCCAGCGTCTCTAGCGTCTCCTCGAGGAGAGGCAAGAATGCCTCACTCATGGCGTTGACCGGACCGTCCATATCCATGGTCACAGTCACGATGTTGTCACTATCTTTCTCGTAATGAAAACTCATTGTTTACTGACTCCTAATACCGCTCAAACGCGCTCGATTATGGTGGATATGCCCATGCCGCCACCGACACAAAGGGACAGCATGGCGCGCTTCATATTGCGCCGCTCCAGCTCGTCAATCATGGCACTGACGAGACACCCACCTGTCGCGCCAAGGGGATGCCCCATTGCGATCGAACCACCCACAACGTTGGTTATGTCATGACTGATACCGAGGTCTTTCATGTAGCGCAGCGCGACCGATGCAAATGCCTCGTTGATCTCCCACAGATCAATATCCGCAGCGCTTAAACCAGCTTTCTGGAGGCACTTTTTTGCCGCGGGACCCGGGCCGGTAAGCATAATAATAGGATCGGTCGACAGAACAGTCGTCGCAACAACGCGAGCGCGAGGCGTCAAACCCAAGTCATTTCCCGCTTTTTCACTGCCGATAAGCACCGCGCTGGACCCGTCAACAATACCCGATGAATTACCCGGGGTATGGACATGCTCCACCTTCGTATACTCGTTGTATTTTGCCAGTATGACGTCATCGAAGCCCATTTGACCGGGGACCTCAAACGAGGGCTTGAGCCGCGCCAACCCCTCCATAGTGGTGCCGGGCTTGATGAAATCGTCTCGATCTAAGATTGTAATACCTGACGCATCCTTCACAGGCACTACCGACTGATCAAACCACCCGTTATCGCGCGCGTGGGCCGCGCGCCGTTGCGACTCGACGGCGTAGGCATCGACATCTTCGCGCGTATAGCCATCAATTGTGGCAATCATATCCGCCCCGATTCCTTGAGGGACGAAGCCGGTTTTTAATGCAAATGCCGGGTCGGACGCCATGGCGCCACCATTAGATCCCATCGGAACGCGAGACATGCACTCGATGCCCCCAGCAACAACAAGGTCGTCCCAGCCTGAGGCCACTTTCTGGGCCGCTGTATTAACGGCCTCAAGCCCTGACGCACAAAAGCGATCAAGTTGAACGCCCGGCACCGATTCGTCCCAGTCAGCGTTCTGAACAATCATCTTGGTGATGTCTGAGCCCTGCTCACCAATGGGGGTGACACAGCCCATGACAACGTCATCAACGTAGCTGGTGTCGAGGTCGTGCCGAGACTGAAGCGCTCTGAGCAGACCGGCGCCCAGATCAACGGGCTTGACTTCGTACAGTGTGCCGTCCTTTTTCCCCTTACTTCTGGGAGTACGAATCGCGTCAAAGATATAAGCTGCGTGAGGCATAAAGCATCTCCATTTGCCGACATTAGCGGCTTTGCTGAATTGAACGGCCGCTACAGTGCCAAAGAAGATCGCAAAAATCGATTGTTTATCGCGAATAGTTGAACTCAGAGTATGTTTTTTTAACGCCGAGGATGTCTCGTTGCATGCCCAAGCGCATCGAGGCTCTTTGGCGCGACCGCGTCGTGCAGCAAAAAGACTGGCTATAAAATACGAAAGTGCTTGTGCCTCACACCGACATGCGTGCTAATGACTGGCTATGGACCAACGCACCGAACACTTACTCACCGCGCCTGCGCTACCTTTGCTCGTATCGCTATCTATACCGAGCAGCATTGCATTTATTGTTCAGTCGACAGTCAGCCTCACCGAGGTCTGGTACGTGGGACAGCTGGGTAGCACGCCGCTCGCGGCCATGGCATTGGTGTTTCCTATGCTCATGCTCATGCAGATGCTATCCGTCGGCGCGCTGGGTAACGCCGTATCGTCAGCGATAGCGAGAGCACTTGGGGCTGGGGACAGAGACAGAGCTGAGCAATTGATGTGGCATGGCCTTGCACTTGCCATTGCCGGCCCCATCACGTTGCTGATCGCGTTTCTTATCTCTGGCAAATTTTTCCTCTCTCTACTCGGCGGCAGCGGAGCCATTCTCGAGCTTGCCTTCGCTTACAGTGCCGTGCTGTTCGGTGGCAGCGTCACCATCTGGATAATGGGTGTTGGCAGCTCAATATTTCGGGGGCTTGGCGACATGCGATACCCCGCTCGTATGATGATCATTGGCTCTCTGATACAGGTCCCTTTATCAGGTGCATTAGTGCTGGGCTATTTCGGTTCTCCAAAGCTCGGACTGCTCGGCGCAGCGATCTCTGTCATTGCTACTAGCGCCTTGATGAGTGTGGTGATTGTGCTGCGTCTCGTCCGAGCGGAGCTACCGGCAAATCTGAGACTCAGTAAAGCAGTGTTTCGACTGCGACATTTTAACGATATTGGTCGCGTCGCTCTGCCCGCCTCGCTGTCACCTATTTCAACGGTGGCGACCATTTTGATACTGACAGGGCTGGTGGGGCAGTTTGGCGAGCAGGCCCTCGCAGGCTACGGCATTGGATCCAGAATCGAGTTCTTAATGTCGTCTCTCATCTTTGGTATTGGTGCCGCCATGACCTCAGTTGTCGGCACGAGTATTGGCGCTCAAAATGCGGATCGTGCTGAAGAAGTTGGGTGGGTCGGGGCTGGTATGTCCTTTGTCCTTGGCGGGGTCATTGGGACCTTACTCGCCGTCTTTCCACACATTTGGATCCCTATCTTTACGGATGATCCCGTGGTTTACGATACAGCCAAGCGCTTTATTCAAATTGTCGGGCCCTGTCTGGCGATACACGGCGTTGGCTGGGCGCTCTATTTTGCCTCTCAGGGTGCTGGCGCAATGCGCGGGCCCGTAACCGCGCTCATAGCACGTCCCCTCATTGCCGTCGGCGCCGCAACACTTTTACTCGGCCCTTTTGATCTGGGACTGACAGGCATCTTCCTCGGTGCTGTTGGCGGCATGCTGGCTTATACAGTCATTATCACCGCATCGGTGCGGGGCGGCGCGTGGCGACGGCAAGTGCCGGTCTCACCCTGACACCCATTAATCGCCTTCGGTTTGTTTTTTAGATTGATTCGCGGCATAGCCAAAGATTCCCTTGGCCATGAGCGAGGTTTCTCCTTCTCGTCGGCGCTGGTAAACCTCAGCCCGCAAAGCGTGGATCGCCTTATTATCTGGCTCGGCTTGAACCGCGAACTCAGCGAGGTGACAGGCTAAACGCGTATCGCTTTCCGCCAGTGCTTCCGCTCGTTTAGCCAGCTTAACCGCGCCTCCCGCAAGATGGGCAAGTTCCTCCGCAACCGCTCTGTCCCGAGCGGGCTTCAACTGCGCGGGATTGCCCTCGTACCAACCACCGTATAGGCGCCAGATATTTCGGACCACAAACTCAGGCTCATCATAAGTCGGCGCTAGATAGGGCTTTTCAAGCAGCTCTGCCCGCACCTTAACGCTATGAATGATGTCATTGAGGGAGGCCCCCTGGTTCATCAAATTTATCGTTTGCTCGACCAGGGTTTCCAGCACCTCAGCGGCCTCGTTGAGTACGCTCTGAATACGGTTTCGGCCGCTAATCGGCAAGCCATGTGCAGGTAGAAATAGCTCTGCGTCGCGCGACGCCATATCACGCAACGCCGCCGCCCACTCTTTCGGATACCGCTGTGCCTTCTGTGGATTGCCAGCATTAGGAAATGCCCAGATAAAGAAATCACCGGCACAAATCGCCTTATGCTTTGGAATCCATGCCCATGTATGGTCATCGGTTTCGCCCTTTGCATGATTGAGCTCGATATCGAGACCACCCACAGACATCGTCATGCCTGCGCTATAGGTCACATCGGGCTTCGGTGTTGCAATAGGAAGAAATTGTGAAGCCCCTGCCAAGTCGTAACCCCGACGCTTAAATTGCCCAAACTGGCGCTCATTGATAACGTGGTTATAGCCGTTGGTCATTCGGTACCGGTCAAAACGGGCTGCGACATTCTCGTGACCAACGATGATCGGCTTTCGACCCTCGTAAGCGTCGCAAAAGGCCCCACAACCGCCTACATGATCAATATGCCCATGCGTGAAGACCACAGTATGAAAGGGATCATGCGTCCAAGACTGGATGGCGCTGACGCACTTTTTCCCCCCGTGCTCATTGGAGGTATCAAAAGTGACCAGCCCCTCATCAGTCTTGAAGACAATGCAGTGAGAGAAGGCTTCAACAACGGCGAGGTCCGTCGCCAGCTCAGATAGCTGGTGATTGATTCGATTCAGGGGCCCTAGTGCCTCCGGTGTAACACGCCCATCGATGATGTCCGCTGACATTGAGAGTAAATCCGCCACACACGTCTCCTTTTATGTTGTGAGTATCGGCCACATGTTGTGAGCGTCCGGCACCGAGTGCGCTCAGTAGGCAGCTACCCGTGAGCGCCACCATTGATCGCCACGCACTCCTAAAAAATCCCAAGAACTGTAACGCTACGCCAACTCGCCTAATAGCGCTTCACCTGATGTTCTCACATTTGCAATCGACACTCACAGCACCGCTCTATCTGATCACTGTTCTCTGTTCTCTGATCTCTGCTACCTACTACCTACTAACTGTTGCTTACTGTCGGCCGATCATTAAGCGTGATCGTCAGTCCACGCGAGATGTAAGACCACCACCTTCCTCTGCTGAGTATTTCCGCTACACTAAGCCGTTCGGGTAAGCCACGAACCACCCGATCGCTGCAAAACGATTGCCGTCACGAGACAGCGCAGAAACCATCGAGGAACGTGAAACATGAACGACGTGTTAACGGTGATGCAAGATGACTGGGTCATGATGGCTCTGCCCTTCTTTTTTGGCGCGTTATTTATTGAGGTGTTGTGGGCTTACCGAAGTAGCACCAAGCATTACGAGATCGTTGATTTCTGGACCAGTATGCGGGTGATGGTGCTCACGGTGTTCGTCGATCTAGGTCCTAAATTTATGGGCATTGCCCTCATGTTCGGCGCCTACGCCCTATCACCGCTCAAAGGTATGATCGATACCAGCTGGTATTGGTGGGTCTTACTCTTCTTCTTGGATGATCTCACCTACTACACCTTCCACCGCGGTAATCATGAGGTGCGTTTACTGTGGGCAGGTCATGTGTCGCACCATAGTTCGCAGTATTACAATTTGGGAACTGCGCTGCGGCAAGGTGTAGGCGAACGCGTGCTGAAATACCCTTTCTGGGTGCCGTTAGCACTCATCGGTTTCCACCCTGGAATGATTGTCACCATGCTCAGTATTAGTCTTATTTATCAATACTGGCTGCACACAGAAGCCTTTTACAAATTCCCAAAACCGATCGAGTTTATTTTCAATACACCCTCACACCACCGCGTCCACCACGGATCGAATGTGCGCTATCTCGACCGGAATCATGGTGCGACGCTCATTATTTGGGATCGTCTCTTCGGCACGTTCTCCGAGGAAATTGCTGAGGAGCCCGTGACCTACGGACTGACCAAAAATATCCAAACCAATAAGGTGCTCAAGGTCGCCTTCGGGGAATACGCAGCCATGTGGCGGGACGTCAAGCGCGCCGAGCGCTGGACCGATAAGCTGCGGTACATTGTTAAGGCGCCTGGATGGAGTCATGATGGTCCGGATCTTAGGTCTGATACCTTACGGCAGGCGTGAAAGGTGCTATGCCCGATAAAATTATCGCCATTTATGACGCCGATCTCACGATCGCAGGAGAGCTGTCCTACGCCATAGGCAAACTGACTGGGACGAGAAACTGTGCGCTCTGCGATATATCACACGGCCTAAATCCCATCGGAAAGGGCAGATGGCGCAGCTACAGAAAATTGCATCCGGCCATCAACTGGCTACACCGAAATGATATCTCCGACCAAATGCGTGATGCGCTGCCGTGCTCGCTCCCGTGTGTCGTACTGCAATGCGACAGTGGAACACTTATCGAGCTCATGAACAGCGCAGACTTGGCGTCCTGCGACGGCGATTTGACGACATTTGATCAGCGCCTTAAAGCGGTGCTGTCAGAGCACCAAATCAGCATCGATGGCGCACTCGCATCATAACTTGCTCAGCCGGTCGGGTTGTCAACCGAGCAGCAGGCACGACCTGCTGGCCTGGTACTAGCTCAACATCAAAGCGGCTTATCAGCTGCGCCATAATGAGCAAGCTCTCTACTTGGGCAAAGCCCGCTCCCACACAAATATGGGGGCCTTGGCCAAACGGAATATAAGCCCCGCTGTTGAGTGTTTTTTCATTCTCCGGCAAAAAGCGCTCGGGAATAAAGGCGTGCGGTTCCGTCCAATACTTACTGTGTCGCTGAAGTGTCCAGGGGGCGATCATGACGAGGGCGCCTTTCGGTAAGCGCTTCCCCTCGATCTCAACTCTCTCCAGCGCTACGCGGGGCACAAACGTAATCGGCGGATAGAGTCGCAAGACCTCTTTGAAAAAGGCACGTGTCAGCGGTAACTTTTTAGTCTCTTCAAATGACAACTGCCCAGTCGCCATGAAGGGATCTATTTCGGCTCGCAGCCTCGCCATCCACTCTGGTCGTTCGGCCAAAATATAGAAAACCCAGGTGAGAGCGCTCGCAGTGGTCTCGTGACCGGCGAGAAAAAAGACACCTAACTGGTCTATTAATTCATCTCGCGTAAAGGGCAAACCGGTGTCTTTATCCTTCGCTTCAATGACCGCTGACGCAATGTCATTGAATTGATTGGCATCCCCATCTAAATGGGTATCAATCAGTGTGCCTATGTGATGCCGGATACGCTCGCACGCAGCCAGCACCTCGGGCGACTGCCTCGTTTCCGACCACGCGGGTTTTAAAATCATGCCCAGAATGTCGACTTGCGCCACGGATTTTTCAAACAATGTAAAGTCATCGAACACCTCTTTCGCGACATCCGACGCAAGCGGCGTAGAGAAGACGGTCCGACAAATGACATCGGCGGTCAGGTGACTCATCGCCAAATCAAGTGAAAATGCCCTGCCCTGGGTTGCCAATGCGCCAATCGCAGCCACGTGATCATCAGTGGCGGCGCACATCGCGCTGTAGGCGATATTAAGTCGCATCAGGCTAAACGCTGGGTCGATCATGGCACGCTGACGGCGCCACTTAGGTCCATCCGTGACAAACATGCTTTCACCAATGAGTGGATCGAGTGCGCCTACCATCAGATCACTTTTGGGGAATACGCCGTGCTCGTCACGCATTATTTCTTTAACAGCCGAGGGCCTATTAAACAGCACAGTTCCGCGGCGTGAGCGCCCCAAATGTCCTACCTCAAAGTGATAGGCCTCAGCGGGTAACAGCTCTAGAAGGTTCCCGTCGCCTTTCCAGAGCGAGCGAATTAAAGCAATTACCGCTGGAAGCGAGTTTGGCTTTGGTGGTATGTAAAGTGTTTCATCCACGAAAACTATCCAATAGTATTGACATCACTGACAGTATGGAGACCGGATATGACCCTGTCGACCCATGGTATCTTCGAATCACTGGTGATCATGCATATCATCACTGGCACTGTGGGGCTGGTCTCTGTCTGGATCCCCATAGGCGGAAAGAAAGGCGGCCTGCTCCACCGACAGGCGGGTAACATTTTTATTACCAGCATGCTGACGACCGGATTGATAGCAACCGGCATTTCGATCACCACCCTGATAAATCCAACCGGCACACACCCCCATCTCTCGAGCCATGAGCTTTTTCAAAATCCTGACATGATCGCGGGAATTTTTGGCTGGATGATGCTTTACCTCGCCACACTGACCATAAACCTCGCATGGCATGGCTGGCTGTGTATGCGCAACAAGCGCGATCATCAGAAGAATGGTGCTTGGCACAATCTACTGCTACAGGCCATCTTGACGGCGACATCGGCCAATTGTTTCGCGCGCGGCGTTGCACTCGAGCAGCCCATGATGATGGGCATCGCATTCGTTGGTTTTGCCACAGTCGCGACCAATCTTTGGTTTATTTACCGACAGCCATCATCACCTAAAACCCGCATCAAAGAACACATCAAGTCGCTAGTAGGTGCCGGGATTTCCGTTTACACAGCGTTCTTTGCCTTCGGTGCGGTTCGACTGCTGCCCGAGTTGGCCTTAACACCCGGCCTCTGGGCTGTACCACTTGTCACGGGGCTCGCATTGATCATTTACCATCAGCGAGCGGTTATGACGCCATCTCGTCAAACCCAGCTCACATAGTGTCAAAGACGGCGGTCATTATTGGCGCTGGCGCCGGCGGACTGTCTGCCGCGGTCGATCTCGCAGTCGCCGGCTGGCAAGTTGACGTCTTCGATAGCAACTCCGAGCCCGGTGGTAAAATGCACCAGAGGCAAGTCGGCGACGTCAGCATTAACGGTGGTCCGACTGTCTTTACCATGCACTGGGTCTTCGACGAATTATTTAAGCGCGCCGGCGCCAAGCTGGACTCGCGCGTAAGACTGACCGAAAGTAAACGGTTGGCGCGCCACGCTTGGGCAGATGGCAGCCATTTGGACTTATTCCACGACATGGACCAATCAGCCGCCGCAATAGCGCATTTTTCCGACGATCAAAATGCCGAGGGCTATCGCCGCTTTTGCGCACATGGAGAACTCGTCCACGACCTATTGCGCGATAATTTCATGGCCACAGCACAGCCCTCACCTATACGACTTGGATATCGTCTGCTCCGAGACGGTGGCCTCAACGCCTTGGCTGTCGCGCCCCATAAGACACTTTGGCAGGCACTTGGCCATTACTTTACTGACCCGCGTCTGCGACAACTCTACGGACGCTACGCGACCTACGTAGGTTCTTCCCCTCTGTCCACACCGTCCACCTTGATGCTAGTTGCACACGTTGAGCGGCAAGGCGTGTGGTGTGTCGATGGTGGTATGCGGGCGCTGGCGCAGTCAATCGCGGAACTGGGTGAAGAGCATGGTGCTAAATTTCACTTCAACAGTCACGTGGCAACAGTCGACTGCACCAATGGTCACGCCACTGGCGTCACATTGACGTCAGGAGAGTCGGTTTCAGCCGATGTCGTTATTTTTAACGGTGACGCGGCGGCACTTAGCGATGGCTTACTGGGCACTGCGGTCTCTAGATCAGTTCCGACGCGTGCACCAAGTGCACGAGGCCTATCGGCGATAACATGGTGCATTAATGGGTCAACCTCGGGCTTTGACCTCGACTACCACAATGTCTTCTTTGCAGACGACTACCAGAAGGAATTTACCAGCATCTTTGAGGAGGGACGCATCTGCGCTGAACCGACTGTATATGTCTGTGCTCAGGACCGCGTCAACGGCGGCCTGACTCGAGCGGGCGACGAGCGCTTATTGCTACTCATTAATGCACCGGCCCATGGCGATCGAACGACGTGGACGTCTGACGACCTTCGGCAGCAACGTGAAAAAGCGTTCCGAGTGCTGGCCAGAGGTGGCTTGTCTATCGATTTCCAAGAGGAGGCTTGCCTCGCTACGGCCCCCTATGACTGGAACGAGAGATTCCCGGCCAGCGGTGGATCTCTGTATGGCGCCGCATCCCACGGTATGTTCTCGAGCTTCTCAAGACCCTCAGCCAAGACCCAGATACAGGGCCTTTACTTGGCAGGCGGTAGCGCACACCCGGGACCCGGTGTACCCATGGCTACGCTATCTGGCTCCTTAGCTGCCCGTCAAATTTTGGGCGACGCCGCTTGAAGACCGGCAAAGAAGGTCTCCATCGCCGCAATCGTCTCCCGCGGCTGCTCCCATTGGGGCATGCCTAAGCTTGGTGCTATGCGCTGAAAATGCCACTGCGGTTGATCCTCAAATTCTGCGAACCGCTCGAATGACACGTTGGGGTCCTGATCGAATAAAACTAGCACCGGCAAGTCAAGCCGTCGGTAGAGAGTCGTAACAGCATCTGGGGTAAATAGACCCATTGCTAAAAACTGAAGTGGCATCTCATGCGCATCGGGCGCTCGTGTGGTCTTTAGCGCATAGCTGATCAGTTCATTGGGGACGAACCCCGAGAAATTCATGCCGTAAAAATAGCGAATACTGCGCTCTAGCCTCAGCAACTTAAAGGCGTTGCGTCCAAGGCCCGCGAAATCAAATACCCTTTTCAGCCGCTTCTGTGTCGCAGGTGCTGGTACCGGACGCGCGGAAAAGCCGCTCGGCGAAATGAGCGTCAGACTTCGCACTCGCGCACCCGCCTCAACGATGGCCCTAGCCACAAACTCGCAGCCCAGAGAGAGAGCAACCACATCAGGTGCTTCATCACTGTTCATTTGCTCCAGTAATATGGATATCTCTCGAGCGAAGTCGCTGGGGGTAAATTGACCGACCGATCGAGTCGAACGTCCAAAACCTGGAAGATCGGGTGCAACCACAGGTCGAGATAATCGAAAGTGTTGAAATAGCGGCTTTAACTCAATCGCGCTGGGCGCCGCGTTGATACTGTGAATCAAAACGAGCGGACGGCCCTGCGACTCCCGATCAAAATAGCAATAGATCTGATAGTTACCGGTGCCGTCAACGAACTCTCCATCACTATCAATCGCCTGATCTAACTGATGCATAACGCTTATCCCTGAACTGTCGGTGTCTATACGCAAGCCACCCAGCGCAGACCTTTACAAACAAAAAATACACAAAATTTGACAATTTATATGTTTAAATAAAGTGACATTAATCCTATGCAGACAATCTGTATGGGCGAGCTCAAGTCAATTGAGCCATACATGGGGGGAATCATGACTGTAGCGTATCCCTTTACGGCGATCGTCGGGCAAGATGATATGAAGCTGGCGCTATCGATAGCGGCAGTAGATCAAAGTATAGGTGGCGTACTTGTCTTTGGTGAACGCGGAACGGGCAAGTCGACAACGATTCGTGCGCTGGCGCAGCTACTACCCAAGATCAGTGCCGTAAAGCACTGTGTTTACAATTGCGATCCAAATGCCCCCATTAAAAACTTGTGCGCATCGTGCCAGTCAACCGATTCTCGGCAAGCCCACAAGCTACCAATCCCGGTAGTCGATCTACCTCTTGGCGCCACAGAGGACCGTGTTTTGGGCGCACTGGACATCGAAAAAGCCATTCATAGTGGTGAGAAAGCATTTCAACCGGGGTTATTAGCGGCCGCTAACCGGGGGTTTCTGTACATTGATGAGGTCAATCTGCTTGAGGATCACATCGTTGACGCGCTGCTTGATGTAGCCGCGAGTGGTATCAATGTAGTTGAGCGCGAGGGACTCAGTATTCGACACCCCGCTAAATTTGTTCTGGTGGGTAGCGGCAATCCAGAGGAAGGCGAGCTTCGCCCTCAGTTACTCGATCGTTTCGGTTTGTCACTCGATGTAAGAACGCCTCGAGATATCCCCACCCGTGTGGAAATCATCCAGCTGAGAGATGCCTTCGATCATGATCCCGAGGGGTTTAATAAACGCTTTGCGCGCAAAGAGGGTGCTTTACGCCGAAAGATCAACGCTGCCCGAAATATCGTTGAGTCTGTCGATGTTCCACTCGAAGTGCTCGAACAGGCGGCTTCACTTTGCCTGCAATTGGGCACCGACGGGCTACGGGGTGAACTCACACTCATTCGCAGCGCCCGGGCACTCGCCGCCCTTCAAGGCAAAAATGCTGTCACCCTACAACACCTAAAACACGTCGCCTTGTTCGTTCTGAGACATCGGCTTCGGCGTGATCCAATGGACGAGTCAAGTGCCGATGCCCGCGTCGAACGCGCAATCGAAGCCACCCTCGCCTGACACCGGCGCCGCCACTCAGTGGCGCGACGCTCAGCTGGCTGCAGCGCTGATTGCGGTGTTAGGGCATAGAGGTGGCGGTATTCGGGTCTGTGCTCAACCGGGCCCGGTCCGCGATTATTGGCTTTCGAACCTTGATGGACTTTTGACGCAACCGGCCAGACGCGTGCCCGGAACAACGCCTACCGAACGCCTTCTGGGTGGCATGGACGTCACCGAAAGTATGAAGCATGGAAAGCCCGTCCTCGCTATGGGCGTGCTTGCTGAGTGCCACAATCGCTTTGTCATTCTTCCGATGGCGGAGCGACTCCCAAAAGAATTCAGCGGCCATTGGTGTGGTGCGTTGGATAGAGGGCAAGTGATTATTGCGCGCGATGGCATTGATCAAATCAGTGACGCGGCCATTACTGTTGTTGCGCTGGATGAAGGCATTGATGAGGAAAGACCACCCTCAGCCCTTCTGGAGCGCCTGAGCCTAAGTATTAACTTGGATGAGATTAGCATTCGGAGCATCGAAGAACCGATCTTCTCTGCAGGAGAGATTGAAACGGCACGCGCTGCCTTGCACACCGTCGCCCTTGATGAGGCCGAAATAACCTTGCTTGCCGAGTTGTCCGCCTCGATGGGAATTCATTCTTCACGGGCACTAAAATTTGCCACTGATGTATGCAAAGCATTGTCGTTACTGACCGGTGAGCCCGCAACAGACGATGCTGTCATTCTCCCGCTCATCAGGCTCGTATTTGTTCCCAAAGCGACACACATACCCGCGCCGCAAATAGAGCCCGATGAACCCGAGCAAATGGCCGAGAAGGAAGAGCAGCCAGAGTCTGAAGACAGTAGCGCGCAGGGCCCGGATCCTGACGCGGAAAATCTGGTGCAATCGGCCGTCGCCACCCTGCCCGCCGAGTTGCTCACTTTAATGCTCAGAGGAGCTGAAAAAACGAGGCAACGCCAAACTAAAAGCGGTACATCGGGCGGGCTGACCCAAGACAAGCATCGTGGCCGTCCGATTGGTACAAGACCGGGCGATATTAAACGCGGTCACAGAATCGATATACCGGCCACGCTGCGATCTGCCGCGCCTTTTCAGCGGGCGAGGGCTCAGTGGAGTACCGCAAGTATTGCGAAGACCAGTCTTTACATCGAGCAACAGGATGTGCGCGTTAAACGCTTTGAACAGCGAAGATCGAGCGTCATGATCTTTGCCGTAGACGCCTCGGGCAGCAGTGCCTATCAGCGCATGGCTGAAGCAAAGGGCGCCATCGAACTCTTGCTTGCGGACTGCTACTCGCACCGAACTCAAGTCGCGCTAATCGCGTTTAAGGGAGACGCGGCTGAGATTCTGCTACCGCCGACTCGCTCACTTGTCAGAGCCAAACGTACACTGGCTCAGTTGCCCGGCGGTGGTGGCACGCCCATGGCCTCGGCACTTCAACTCCTGCATCAAATGGCGCTTACCGTCGCCGCGTCGGGCGCCACACCGAGTTATGTGCTGCTTACCGACGGCGCCGCGAATGTGGCTCGCGATGGCACAAAAAGCCGCAGTGCCGGTACTGAAGATGCACTGGTCATCGCCAAACGAGTTGCGCAGACCGGCTTCAAAGGCGTATTAGTGGACACTGCAGTCAGGCCCAGTGCTCGCGCTCGCGAACTCTCAGCAGCACTTATGGCCACCTACTTACCCTTGCCCAATGCGTCAGCGCAGTCGATTAACAACTCCATCCGCGCCCTGCGCCAGGATTGATTGCAGCATGGGTCCTGAGCGTCTACCCAACGACTGGCCACTTCGAGCCCATAGTCGATTTATCGAATGCTCCGGGATCGTGTGGCATACGCAATGCGTCGGCAACGGCCCTGTCGTGCTCCTACTGCACGGTACTGGCTCCTCCACACACTCAATGGCGGGACTTGCAGAGCAGTTGAAGTCCGATTTCACCTGCCTGTTAATCGATTTGCCCGGGCAGGGCTTTACCTACCCACTCAGCGAGCATAAACACCTGCTTTCTGCGATGGCTCAGGCTGTCTACGAGTTATGCATGACGCTCGATTTACCCCCCGAGTATATTATTGGACACTCAGCAGGCGCCGCAGTCGGCATTCGAATGTGCCTCGATACTGCAACCAATCCAAAAGGTCTTATGTCTATTAATGGTGCGCTGCTACCATTTGGCGCCTTTATCGAACCTATTATGCTCAAAACAGCAAGGGCTCTGAGTCGCTCGTCGCGTATCACGCAATTCTTAGCACAACGAGGTACAGGACAATCGGATGTAAGAAGAGCGCTACGCGATACAGGCGCCACCATTTCCGAGCCTATGATCGAGCGCTATAAAACCCTGATTTCTCAGCCAGAACACATCGAGGGTACACTCAGAATGATGGGCGGCTGGGAGCTCGGACAACTTGCCAAGGATCTCCCCAAAGTGGGCGTCAGAGTGCACCTCATTGGCTGCGCGCAAGACCATATTGTCCCCGCGGTGCGAGCACACCGAGCGACAAAAGACATACCCAACGCAACAGCCACCACGCTCCATCAAGCCGGACATTTGATCCACGAGGCCGAACCCGAGCGAATATCGAACGAATTCACGCGCTTTGTAGAATCAATGAATTAACGGGTGTGCAATAGCAAAACCAGTGCTAGACTGTCTAATAATAGTGACATTCTAGAGCGTCAATAAAAATGAACACTGCGCATCCCGACTTCGACAGAATCAAACAAGCAGAGGCGCACGAAAAGGCCATTGTGATTGGCAGCGGCTTTGGCGGTCTGGCATCAGCTATCCGGCTCGCGGCGAAAGGCTACCACGTCACACTTCTCGAAAAACTCGACGCCTTAGGCGGTCGCGGATACACCTACAAGCAGGACGGCTTTACATTCGACGGTGGCCCCACCATCGTAACCGTGCCCGAACTCTTCGAGGAACTCTGGGAGCTCTGTGGCAAGACCATGAGTGATGACGTTGATTTGCGTCTTATGGATCCCTTTTATCGTATCCGCTTCGACGACGGACGCATCTTCGACTACTCCAATGAAAAATCAGAAAACTTACGCCAGATCCTAGAATTTAATCCGGCTGACGCCGAGGGATACGAGCGATATCTCAAGGCCAGTGAGGCGCGCCACAAAGTCGGCTTCGCGCTACTCGACAAACCCTTTAGCACCTTGAGTCAGCTACTTCGTTTCGCACCGGACCTCGTCCGCTTGCGAGGCGATCAAAGCGTGTATCAGCTGGTATCCAAATACATCAAAAACGAGCAGTTGCGGCAGGCCGTCAGTTTTCATCCGCTGCTGATCGGCGGAAACCCGTACACGGCCAGTAGCCTGTATTCGTTGATATCGCACTTAGAGGTCACTGGTGGTGTGTGGTCAGCGATGGGGGGCACTGGACGTATTATCGAGTCGCTCGGCCATCTGATCCGCGGTCAGGGCAGTGACATCCGGCTCAATGCGGAAGTCGATCAGATAACAACTGAAAATCGCAAAGTCACCGGCGTACGCATGAAGTCCGGCGAGCACATTGCAGCCAACCTTGTTATTTCCAATGCGGATTCGGCTTGGACGTATAAATATCTCCTTTCCGAGACAACTAAGCGTAAGTGGACCGAGCGTAAAATCGACAAAGCACACTACTCAAACGGCTTATTCGTCTGGTATTTCGGCACTAAAAAAACATACCCAGACATTCCACATCATTCGATCATTTTGGGCCCACGCTACAAAGGCCTACTGACGGATATTTTTAAGCACAAAAAACCGACTAAAGATTTTAGCCTTTATTTGCACAGACCAACCGCCACCGACCCATCCATGGCACCGGAGGGCTGCGATGCCTTTTATGCTCTTGTTCCAGTACCCCATCTAGACTCGGGTACCGACTGGACAACGCATGCCGAAGTCTTCAGACGCGCCGTGGAGAAGCGGCTTGAGGAGACAGGCCTTCCCGGTCTTGGCGACAATCTGGCAACATCTCTCATGCTAACTCCACTGGATTTCCAGAACAGGTTGAACTCCGTGAAAGGCGCCGGCTTCTCGTTAGAGCCTCGTATCACGCAGAGCGCCTACTTTCGACCACACAACAAAAGTGAAGAGGTCGATGGCTTGTATCTGGTCGGAGCAGGCACACATCCGGGAGCCGGCATGCCCGCCGTACTCTCATCAGCCAAGGTTGTTGACAACCTCATAGAAGCACCCGCCTATGCAAGCCATTAAGTTTTTGCCGACCCCAAGTACGGATATGGGGCTGTGTAAACAGCAGCTATCCCATGGATCACGCTCATTTTACTTTGCCTCACACTTGCTACCCAAGGTCATGCAACATGCGGCTTGCGGGCTCTATGCCTTTTGTAGAGAAGCTGACGACATGGTTGACGAGGGAGAGAATCCCCAAAACGCGCTGGATATTCTTCATCACAGACTCGATCGAATCTACGAGGGAAAGCCCTTGTATAAGGCAACTGATCGAGTGCTGACGCAAATTGTGCAGACGTACAACATGCCGAGGGAGTTGCTTAACGCGCTGCTAGAGGGCTTTGCCTGGGACGCAGAAGGCAAGATTTATCACTCTATTGATGATGTCTACGACTACAGCGCCCGAGTTGCAGGTACTGTTGGCGTCATGATGTCGGTGCTCATGGGGGTTCGCGACCCGAAAATACTCGCGAGAGCCGCCGATCTTGGAACTGCCATGCAGTTGACCAACATCGCAAGAGATGTTGGCGAGGATGCGCGTCTTGGACGAATTTACCTGCCATTAGACGAACTGCGAGCCGAGGGCGTCGATCCGGCTCAGATGCTTGCCGATCCAACCTTTAATAGCGGTATCGGCAGGGTAGTCAGACGACTCCTTGAGCGCGCGGATTGGTTATATCAACGCTCGGATCATGGTATTGCACAGCTTCCTCGCAAATATCAACCCGGCATCAGAGCTGCGAGGAAACTTTACGCTGCCATAGGTGAAAAAGTGAACGCGCTCGACTGCAATTCGGTTGATCAACGCGCAATCGTTGGAACCAGCAGGAAGTTTGCTCTATTGACCTCGGCAGTTGCACTTGCTCAGCCGCGCAGTCACGCTCTGGATGCACCTGCCCTACCCCAGAATCAGTTCCTTATTGATGCGGTTGTAACCTCAGGAGCTACCGCCTCTGCGATTAAGACCGATCCGTTTCGTGTCAGGACACTGTGGATACTCGACTTATTTGAGACTCTTCGAGAACGGGACCGAAACGCGCACCTCGCTCGAACTCGCTAGACCGTAAAATATCTTCCTTATCCTGAACGGCAGCAAACGCTGCACCCAGGGCGAGGAGAATCGGTCAAGATCGAGACTCTCATGCATCACACTATTGCCCGAGGCGTCGTGCAAGTGACTTCGCGTATAGAAGGGAGTGTCTTCCAAGGTTTTATTAACTGTAAACCCCTGGTAGCTCCGGACAGGCCGCGAGACCCGCCAAATGGGACCCATCTGAAGATCGCGGCGAGGCGGGGAATGCTCCGACGCCATACCGTTCTTTGCGCCTCCAAATAATGTCATCAAACACGTCTCACCGTCTCGACCATGAGCCTCGTAAACGATTCGGCAATTGTCAGCACCCATGTCAGCTCTCGACCAATGCCAGTTAACAAATGTTTTTTCCAGCGGAACCGTACCGCCGTTACTGTCGACATAACCGTTTCCGCTCCAATTCACATTCGGCGCAGTGAGGTCCACATGAATTTTGGCAGCCGGAGCGATGGGCCACCAACGATGCTCCCCTGCGCAGTGCAGCGAGTAACACTCATCGGTTCGAGCAGGCATCTCAACCACCACCTTCCCTTTAATTGATCGCCTGAACGGCGCTGATCGCTCATCTAAGTCAATGGTCAGAGCACTGCCGTCAAAGGACATCGAAGACGGGCCGATGACCAAACTACTGGATGTCGTTTGAAGATCGCGGGACTGACGCTCAGTCATAGCCCAGTACTTCCGACCGCGCTCATAAAACACCGCATTAACGCAAACAAAATCACGCGGATCGGCCTCACCTTTGCGCCTAGCACTCGCATAAAACGGTGAAAATACTGAGCCTATAAAGAAGATCAGCGTAACGCCATGTGAGCCACAATCGCTAAACCCATCGACATACCACCACCGGTAACCATTTTTGGCGACCGGCAGATCAAAGCCCAAACCATCCGACTTTGATAACAGCGTTTGTTCCATAGCAATTCTCCCGCTCTCTGCTTGCAGGGGTTGCAAGATCGGCGTAGTGTGTCAACTAATATAGACAAAAATAATGTATAAATAAAACAACACTTATCAAAATGGTGATCTGCATGGAAAAAACGCTACTGGATTGCGAGCAATTTATTGAAGAAGCGATGGCAGAACACGCCACGGCGCAGTGCCCACCATTGCTTGCACAGGCCCTTAATTATGCGGTCTTTCCGGGGGGCGCTCGAGTCAGGCCGCAACTCTGCAAAGCGGTGGCACTGGCCAACAACTCCAGCGACACAGGACTGGCTAACGCTGCAGCCACCGCGGTTGAGTTGCTGCACTGCGCATCTTTGGTCCATGACGACCTACCCTGCTTTGACGACGCCACCCAGAGACGTGGTAAGCCGTCGGTCCACGCTAAGTTTGGAGAGCGCATCGCTGTACTGACGGGCGATGCATTAATCGTCGCTGCTTTTCAAACACTGTCCGATCACGCTGTTCAAGCCATTCGCACTGAACGAGTACCTCTCGTCACCACAATTATCGCCAGGGGAGTGGGCGCGCCACACGGCATTTGCGCTGGTCAGGCCTGGGAGTGCGAACGCAGCATCGACTTGTCGCGCTATCACCGCGCTAAAACCGGGGCTCTGTTCGTCGCGGCAACCTGCGCGGGCGCCGCCTCTGCGGGTGTTGATCCCGGCCCATGGGTGAATCTTGGCGCTAGTATTGGCGAGGCTTACCAGGTCGCTGATGACATCAAAGATGCGATTTCCGACGCAGAGACACTCGGCAAACCAACGGGTATTGACGTCAAACTTGACCGCCCTAGCGCTGTGCGAGAGTTGGGACTCGATGGGGCTGTGTCAAGACTCAAAGAATGCCTTGAAGCCGGTCTTGATAGTATGCCCGCGTGTGCAGGGCATGACCTATTGCAAAAAATTGTCCGAGCTCAGGCCAAGCGATTCCTCCCCGAGAAAATGGCGCAAGTTGCCGCCTAATGGCCACTAGATCGGCCGCTGATCCGCGCTACGCCGAGCAAAAAGACAGGCCATCTAGCTGGTTTGGACGCTTTCTATTGTGGCGTAACAGGCTACTTAGAAGTGGCTCCTTCCAAAAGTGGGCGGCACGACTACCGATCAGTCAATCTATCGCTCGTACACGCGCGACCGATCTACATCATATCTTGGCTGGTTTTGTTTACTCCCAAACGCTCAGCGCTGCATACAAACTTGGCTTACTTGAGTGCCTGAAAGATCGTATCGCAACACTCGATGAGATTGCGCACTACTGTGAACTTGAACACGACGCTGCGGCAACACTCGTCAAGGCGGCGACGGCCATCGATTTACTACAGAACGTCGACTCGACCAGCTGGACGCTGGGTGAACTAGGCGCGTCGATCCATGGCAATCCGGGTGTTCAGAGCATGTTGAGACATCATGATTTGCTCTACCGCGACATGGCGGACCCCGCCAGCTTATTGCGCAGCAGAGACAATGCAGCGCTCCGCGGTTACTGGCCCTATGTAGACGGCAATCACAGCGATCCAGCGGCGGCAGCGCGTTACAGCGAATTAATGGCCGATTCCCAGCACCTTATCGCAAACCACATTTTAGACACGATCAAGCTAACCGCAGGGCAACGCCTGTTAGATTTGGGAGGCGGAACCGGTACCTTTGCTCGACTTGCTGCTGAGCGATTTCCGTATGCCACGACCGCTGTATTCGATTTACCACAGGTGATTGCTTCCATCCCGGCAAAACAGCGCGACCACCTCGAAGCGTTTGCCGGAAATATGTTTAAAGACCCTATTCCAAAAACCTTTGACACCATAAGTCTAGTCAGAATCCTTCACGATCATGACGATCAGCCGATCAATGATTTGCTGGCACGCTGCTTCGACGCACTCCCCGCGGGCGGCGAGCTCATCATCGCTGAGCCAATGGCCGGTACGCGCGCGGCAGAATCGATAGGGCATACCTACTTTGGATTTTACCTATGGGCCATGGGCAGCGGTCGGCCGCGAACCAAAACAGAACTGACTTCAGCGCTCAAACAGGCAGGGTTTCAGTCTGTGAAAGAAAAGCGCACGCATATTCCTGCGCTGGTAAGAGTGCTCGTTGCAAAAAAACCAAATGTCATTTTATATTGACACTTTTGTATGTACTATTAAACTGACACATAGAGATAAGCACGCATTTACACATTCGGTGTTCTTTTAACCGAGTATTGAGGCCATAAACCGTGACCTATAAGAAGACAACAGCGGTTATTTTTGAAAAGCCCGGGGCGTTAGAGCTTCGCGCGGCCTCTTTACGTGCTCCCTCGACCAATGAATGTCTAGTCGAATCACACTGGTCGGGCATCAGCACCGGTACTGAGCGACTCATGCTCACAGGGCAAATGCCTCCGTTTCCGGGCCTAGGGTATCCACTCGTTCCCGGCTATGAGACCGTTGGTAAAATACTAGAATCTCCAAAGGGCTCAAACTTTGAGCCTGGAACCTATGTCTTTGCCCCGGGCAGTGTTGGCTTTACCGATGCCAAAAACCTGTTTGGTGGCAGTGCACGTCATATTATCTGTCGTGAAGATAAGCTTATCGCCCTTCCGGAGAAGCTTGGCAGCACCGGCGTGCTGCTCGCTCTCGCGGCAACCGCACTCCACATTTTACGGCGATGCGAAGTCGCTGGGCCGCCTGAGCTCATAGTAGGACACGGTGCCCTTGGTCAGCTTTTGGCGCGTCTTACTCGCATCGTCCACGGCGTATCGCCCACTGTCTGGGAGCGCGACCCTGCACGACGCCCCGCAAATCTTGACTACATGGTCTACGACGCAGAACAAGACCCACGCTATGACTACGGTGTTGTCTGTGATGTGAGTGGCAGTGCTAGTGCACTCAACCAGATGATAGCGCGGTGCAAACCCGGCGCGACAGTTGTCATGGGCGGCTTTTATTCCACTGCGGCAACCTTCAACTTTCCACCCGCATTTATTAGAGAAATCAATCTCTTAGTAAGTGCGGAATGGCAACCACAAGACCTCAAAGAAGCAGCACGACTGGCATCTGACGGCACGTTAGATTTTTCCCAGTTGATAACCGATGTGCTACCGGTCAATCAAGCCGCTCAGGCCTACGACCGCGCGTTCAACGAAAGCAGCTGCCTAAAAATGGTCATCGACTGGAGATCGATATGAGTACTGCAACTGAATATGATCCAGGGTTAGAAGCGAGTGGAGAACGGGCAGATCTTCTCGCAACGTCAGCCGATAGCGCACAAGGCACACAGATCATCGCGATTTACGGCAAGGGCGGAATTGGAAAGAGCTTCACCCTTGCGAACTTAAGCTACATGATGGCTCAGCAGGGTAAAAAAGTATTATTGATCGGCTGCGATCCGAAAAGTGACACCACGTCGCTGCTGTTTGGCGGCAAGGCCTGCCCCACTATCATCGAGACAGCTTCAGCGAAGAAAGCAGCTGGTGAAGAGTGCCGGGTAGAGGACGTTTGCTTTAAGCGAGACGGCGTCTACGCCATGGAACTTGGCGGGCCCGAGGTCGGTCGAGGCTGCGGTGGTCGCGGCATCATCCACGGCTTCGAAACCCTCGAAAAACTGGGTTTCCATGACTGGGATTTCGACTACGTCCTTCTAGACTTCTTAGGCGATGTGGTTTGCGGTGGCTTTGGCCTCCCGATTGCACGCGACATGTGCCAGAAGGTGATCGTCGTAGCATCCAATGATCTTCAGTCACTGTACGTGGCAAATAATGTCTGCTCTGCCGTCGAATACTTCAGAAAGCTCGGTGGCAATGTCGGCGTTGCCGGCATGGTTATCAATAAAGACGATGGCGGTGGTCAAGCCCAGGCATTCTGTAAGGCGGCCGGCATCCCTGAACTCGCTGCCATACCGGCCAACGAAGACATTCGTCGCAAAAGTGCGAGCTACGAAATTATCGGTCATCCGGACAGTGAGTGGGGGCCGTTATTTGCCGAGCTTGCACTAAATGCAGGTGAATCAACGCCACACCGCCCTCTTCCGATGACGCAAGACGAATTATTGTCCCTATTTGACGGGGATACAGTGGGTCGCGACGTTGTTTTACAGCCCGCAACCTTGGCTGATCTATGTAATGTCGAGACACTGAATAAGCCCAGTCTCGAGGTCGTCTATGACAGCATCTGAGACTGACATCATCGAGACAACGGACCTCGGCTGCCATGCAGGCGCCGATACGCTCGCGGCAGCAGCTAGTGCTGCCGGCAAGACCGAGCTGATGGCCCAGTTCGCCGAAGATTATCCGAAAGGCCCGCACGATCAGCCGCAAAGCATGTGTCCGGCATTTGGCTCTCTACGTGTCGGACTGAGAATGCGTCGCACAGCCACTGTTCTATCGGGTTCAGCCTGTTGTGTCTATGGACTCACCTTTACCTCACACTTTTACGGTGCGAAACGCACGGTTGGCTACGTACCCTTCGACTCCGAGTCACTGGTAACGGGTAAACTATTTGAGGACATCCGAGAAGCGGTCCATGACCTCGCTGATCCCGATAAAAACGATGCCGTTGTTATCATCAACCTCTGCGTTCCTACGGCGTCGGGTGTACCACTCGAGCTTCTCCCAAAAGAAATTAACGGTGTGCGCATTGTCGGCATTGATGTGCCAGGCTTTGGAGTTCCAACGCACGCAGAAGCAAAAGATGTCCTAGCGGGGGCGATGCTCGCCTATGCTAGCGAAGAGATAAAGGCCGGCCCGGTCGCTCGACCCACTCAGAGTGATACGCAGCAGGCCAGACCAACAGTAGCCCTGGTGGGCGAGATGTTTCCGGTTGACGCTATTACTATCGATCGGCTTTTGGACTCGCTTGGTGCCGCAGCAGGTCCCGTTGTGCCAACGCGTGAATGGCGTGAGCTATACGCGGCTCTCGATTGCCAAGTGGCAGCGATGATTCATCCTTTCTATACCGCTACGGCCCGCCAATTCCGCGCTGCTGGTCGCCCGTTACTCGGATCGGCGCCGGTAGGTGTCGAGGGCACAGCCGCATGGCTTGAGGCCATGGGCGAGTTACTGGGTACTGATCGTGCATCAATCGATGCCGCCATCAGCACACAAAAAAGCGCCATTCGTGCAGCGCTCGACAACAATCCGATCGATGCGAAAATTACACTGTCTGGCTATGAAGGTTCTGAACTCCTGGTTGCCAGACTCCTGATCGAGAGTGGTGCTGAGGTCGCGTACGTTGGTTCCGCTTGCCCCAAGACAGAGTTTTCTGCAGTCGATGCGGACTGGCTCGAGGCTCGTGGGGTGTCCGTGAAATTCCGGGCATCACTCGAAGACGATCTGATTGCCATGGAGACGTTTAAGCCCGACCTCGTTATCGGTACTACGCCCGTGGTTCAAAAGGCAAAGGAACGTGCTATTCCGAGCCTCTACTTCACTAATTTAATATCCGCACGTCCCCTCATGGGCGCGGCCGGTGCCGGATCAGTTGCTCAGGTCATTAACTCCGCCCTCTCCAATCAGCCACGCATGCTGACCATGGAAGCATTTTTTGAAGGTGTTGGTGACGGGCCGACGAGTGGTGTTTGGACGCCTGAAATTATTGCGCGAACAGGTGTAGGAGGTGCTAGCTAATGCTCGTACTCGATCACGATCGCGCTGGCGGCTACTGGGGTTCTGTCTATGTCTTCACGGCTGTCAAGGGCCTGCAAGTCATCATCGATGGCCCTGTAGGCTGTGAAAATCTGCCGGTTACATCGGTTCTGCACTACACAGATGGTCTTCCACCCCATGAGCTGCCTATTGTAGTTACTGGACTTGCTGAGGAAGAGCTAGGTCAGCACGGTACTGAGGGAGCACTTCGTCGTGCACACCAAACCTTAGACCCCAAAAAGCCCTCCGTCGTCGTTACCGGTTCCATTGCTGAAATGATTGGCGGTGGCGTCACGCCGGAAGACACCAACATCAAGCGATTTCTGCCCCGTACAATTGATGAAGATCAATGGCAAAGTGCCGATCGGGCCCTCGTTTGGCTGTGGGAGCAGTACGGCGCGAGTAAAAAGCGTAAAGCAGCCAAGAAAACGACCGAGGCCCCCAGTAAAAAGGTCAATATCATTGGCCCAGCCTACGGATATTTCAACACCTGGTCCGACCTCGCCGAAATTCAAAGAATGCTTGCTGGTATGGGCGTCGAGGTCAACTTAGTGTTTCCGCTCGGCTGTCATTTAAACGACGTTCCTAAACTCGACGATGCCGCGGTCAATATATGTATGTACCGCGAATTTGGCCGAAAACTCTGCGAGACGCTTGATAAGCCTTATTTGCAAGCGCCCATAGGCCTCGATAGCACAACGAAGTTCCTGAGAACACTGGGCGAGTTACTCGACATAGATCCAGAGCCATTCATTGCACAGGAGAAAATGACAACCTTGAAGCCCGTTTGGGACTTGTGGCGGTCAGTGACCCAAGATTTCTTTGCAACGGCAAGCTTTGGCGTTGTAGCAACAGACACCTACACACGTGGACTCCGTCACTTCCTCGAGGAAGATCTCGGTCTGCCCTGCGCGTTTCATTTTTCGCGAAAAGCGGGCGTCAAACCAGACAACCAAGATGTCCGCGACTCAATCTACAAGACAACACCACTGATTGTCTTTGGCGGCTATAACGAACGAATGTATATCGCCGAGGCGGGCAACAGAAGCATGTTTATACCTGCTTCATTGCCAGGCACGATCATACGCCGACATACCGGGACGCCCTTTATGGGTTACTCCGGTGCCTGCTATCTCATTCAGGAAGTGTGCAATGCGCTCTTCGATGCCCTTTTCCATATTTTGCCTTTAGGCACTGATCTCGATGAAACCGTCGCAACGCCCGCACGTGCGAGCCTGCCCTGGCTTGATGACGCGCAGGCCTTACTCGACCAAATTATCGAACAACAACCCATATTAGTCCGAATATCGGCCGCAAAGCGGCTGCGCGACAGTGCTGAACAGGCGGCGCGCCAAGATGAATCGGATTCTGTGAGTGCAGCGCACGTTCTGGATGCGGGCCGCGTACTGCAACTCGGAAGC
The DNA here is from genome assembly GCA_913064725.1 of uncultured Alteromonadaceae bacterium. Taxonomy (GTDB): domain Bacteria; phylum Pseudomonadota; class Gammaproteobacteria; order Pseudomonadales; family Halieaceae; genus Luminiphilus. The sequence continues at coordinate 73,341 of CAJYAI010000007.1, forward strand.
GCCGTATGAGCGCGATGAATTACAACAACACGGCACGGCCAACACCGATGACGGGAGACAAAATGACTGCAACTAAGCGAAATACCGAGCGAAAGACCATCTGGGAACACCTGCAGTTTCGACTGCTCTTCCTAACGATGTTTGTATGGTTTTTGGGACAAGCAGCCGTAAATCGATTGAAGTTGGTGCGACAGCACGAACTCAATTGCTGGCAAGAAGCTAAGCGCGCTGCGAATAGCATCGCACCTTACGCCTTTATGCGAATTTAATGACGTTTGGCTCCGCGTCTTAGGACGAGGGGTTTGATCAATCGGTCCAACTAGCCATTGCGGACCGGAAGAAGGGAGCGCTTAGCGCTCGGAAGGGAGAAGTATGCAATGTCGATGATGAGCTTTGAAAAGAAGTATCGCGTCCGGGGCGGCACGCTCCTCGGAGGAGATCTTTTCGATTTCTGGGTAGGCCCGTTCTATGTCGGATTCTTCGGAATTACGACCCTGTTCTTTGCTGTAACGGGAACAGCGCTGATTTTCTACGGTGCAGCGCTTGGCGACACATGGAATATCTGGCGAATCAACATCGCGCCGCCTGATTTGTCGTATGGTTTGGGCTTGGCTCCGCTTAAAGAAGGTGGACTTTGGCAAATCATCACGATTTGCGCCACGGGCGCCTTTGTTTCGTGGATTTTTAGGCAAGTTGAGATCTCACGCAAACTGGGTATGGGCTTGCACGTCCCCTTCGCTTTCTCGTTTGCCGTTTTGGCTTACGTAACGTTGGTGATTATTCGCCCGGTATTGCTTGGCGCTTGGGGCCATGGTTTCCCCTACGGGATCATGAGTCACCTCGATTGGGTTTCGAACGTGGGATACCAATTCCTCCACTTCCACTACAACCCTGCGCATATGTTGGCTGTGACGTTCTTCTTCACCACAGCGCTCGCATTATCGATGCACGGCTCGCTCATCTTGATGGCAACAAACCCAAGAGATGGCGAACCCGTCAAAACGGGAGAGCACGAGAATACCTATTTCCGTGACGATATAGGCTACTCAATTGGCGCGCTTGGCATTCACCGACTCGGCACCTTTGTCGCGATTTCAGCAGCGTTTTGGAGTGCCGTTTGCATTGTCATTAGCGGTCCATTTTGGACGCGCGGATGGCCTGAATGGTGGAACTGGTGGCTAACGCTACCTATCTGGTACTGATAAGGGGACCACTACGATGATTGAAT